>CALVDP010000014.1 GCA_944326315.1 uncultured Bacteroidales bacterium | reverse complement strand
TCCTTACGCCGGACTTCGTCCTCTATAGAGGTAATTCTATGAAATTCATTCCATTCATTTCATCGAATTCACGTTATTTTATGAAAATCGCCTGAAAAAACGGCGATTTTCGCCAAAACTGCTGTTTTTATACGGCAGTTTTGTTATTTTTGTATCAAAATACTGAATATGAAAGCATTGCAGTGATCAGCTGCGCCAGAAAATCCTTTTCCTCGTGAAGAATACCGTTATTGCCATCATGATGCCGGTGACGAACAGTCCCCGGACAATACCCATGAAAGGCGACCCGACGGCCCAGCTGTCGATCAGACCGAGAAGCCCTGCACCGTACAGGACCGGAGATGTGATGAAATTCGTGACCGTGTAGGCTATCATCGGGTTCTGCCCGCACTCTGACAACAGCCTCGCTTTCATACCGTAGCAGGTCTCCATGAAGATGAGAAAGCCTGTCGTCATGGCTGCCATGCCTGCGGTGGTGAACAGGTATGAGAGGTTGCAATGGTCTTTCGTTATACCCCCGTCAATCGGATCGAAGACAATGCCTGCAAGCAGCAGGATATAGCCGATGGCTGCAATATCTGACCAGAGATTCCGCTTCCTGTATGTCATTGTGATGAACAGTAAAGCCGAGACTGCAGACACTGCGAAGTCTGCGGTGACATGTCTTGTGAACAGCCCCCAGAGCTGGAAGCACACTGTCAGGATGACCAGATTGGCAAGCCATGTATCTTTCCTGGAAATATCCGGTCTGTCCATGTTCCCGCATTGATCTCCGGCGGGCAGACATTCATTTCTCCTGGCGAGAATCATGTCGCCGACGACAGAGCCGGCAAGCGCTATCATGAGGTACTGCAGGAATTCCCACCTGAATATCCATCCGATGCCAAGGCTGTCCACATCCGGCAGGAATGCGAATACGCCTGGGGCGTATGCGGTGATTCCCTTGATAATGCCTATTCCGATGAAGACCATCCAGCGGTATATGACTGATTTCCTTGTGGCAAGCCATATCAGTCCTCCCGTCAGGGCCACATAGGCAAGGACCATTATTATGATGTCGCTGCGTCCTTTCGAGAACGGGACATCGAGAACCGTATGCTGGATTACTGCAAGCACTGCTGTCAGGGCCACGCCGGAGATGTTCACCAGAGTCGAGAGACGTTCTTTCCTGAAGTTGAACCTGGTCAGGGAAAGGAACATGGCGCCCCAAAGGAGAAGCTGGAAGCCGTAGATGACATATCTGTTCACTTCGGATGACCTTGCGGCATAGCCGTTGCCGAGCACGATACTGAACGCCACGAGGATGGCCCAGCGTTTCACAAGCCCGAGAACTGTCTTGCCGGCAGGCTGCCCCGACCGGATTCTCTTGTCAAGGGCGAAAGGGAATGCCGCACCCATCGAGAACAGGAAAAAAGGGAACACGAGGTCCACCCAGGTTATACCCGGGACATCAGGCCGGAAAACATAGTCTGGCGGCGGTACCTGGGCGTGGAACATCCATGCCGGAAGCCCTGATTCCCATCCGATATTGGCACACAGTATCATGCCGAAAATGGCTAT
Organism: uncultured Bacteroidales bacterium; assembly: GCA_944326315.1. GTDB lineage: Bacteria > Bacteroidota > Bacteroidia > Bacteroidales > UBA932 > Cryptobacteroides. The sequence continues at coordinate 45,212 of CALVDP010000014.1, read as the reverse complement.
TCCGCGGAGAATGTCTATTGTGGCTATCCTTGAGGAAGTGCTGGTCGTGGTGTTCATTTTACGTTATTGTTATGTCTGGTTACGTTATTGTTATGTCTGGAATATTTTCCTGTTTTTTCTTTCGATTATGAAAGTTTGCGGTAAAATTAAATATTTTATTTAATAATTTCATGGTTATAATTAAAATTTAAGAAAAATACTTTCGTTATTTAATAAAATTATTATATTTGCCTATACATATCATAGATAAGATGAAAAAATATAGAGTGGACTTTCTTAAAGCCTGCCTGCAGATGGCGGCGGTATCATGTCTCGCATTTGCCGGGGCGTTTCCTGCCCTGGCCGGGACTCCGGAGTGGCATGACGCCTCTTCCTTCCCTCTGTCCGGCAAGGCTGTGGATTCCACCTATACCCGCTACGGGCGCCTTCCTTCCTCATGTCTGGGGGTAAGCCGGGATCCTGTTTGGAATCTCGGGCAGAATTCGGCAGGACTTGTCGTGAGGTTCCGTTCGGATTCTCCTTTCATCCGGGCCAGGTGGACATCTCTGCACGGAAATACCATGAATCACATGGCTGAGACAGGGGTGCGTGGCCTTGACCTGTATGTGCTTGAGGACGGACAATGGCGCTTCGCGGGTGTCGGACGCCCGGAAGGAAAGACTACCGATGCTGTTCTTGTGCAGAACATGACAAGGGAGGCGCGGGAGTACATGCTTTATCTGTCGCTGTACGACGGTGTAGAGGACCTGTCGATAGGAATTGAGGAGGGCTCCTCAATAGGGCAGCCGGAAGTGGACTTGCCTGATTGCGGGCACCCTGTGGTGATGTATGGGACAAGCATTCTTCAGGGCGGGTGTGCAAGCCGTCCTGGCATGGCACACACCAATATTCTCGGCAGGATGCTCGGCAGGGAAGTCATTAATCTCGGTTTCAGCGGGAATGCCTTCCTCGATTATGAGATAGCCGGACTGATGGCATCCGTGGAGACACCCGGAGCCTTTGTCCTCGACTATGTCCCCAATGCTTCGGCGAAGATGATAGAGGAAAAGGGGGAGAAGTTCTTCCGGATACTCAGGGATGCTCATCCGGATGTGCCGGTCATATTCGTGGAGGATCCGATGTTTCCTCATTCGAAGTTCAATACGGCCGTGTACAGGGAGGTGACAAAGAAGAATGCCGCACAGAAAGCCTTGTATGATAAGCTCAGGAAGGCAGGAGAGAAGCATGTCTACTATGTTTCATCCGAAGGTATGATAGGGAATGATTCCGAGGCTACTGTCGACGGGGTGCATTTCACTGATCTTGGCATGGAAAGATACGCACGCCATTTGTATCCTGTCATCAGGAAGGCATTGCGGTCTTCCGGACTTGATTAGCTCCGGCCGGTCCTGGTCGGAAATTTATAATGGATCAGATATAAAACACCATATATATGACAACAGAACAAAGTAATTTTTTGTCCGCGTGTTCAGGACAGTACAAGGCTGACCTGAAGGGGAATATCCTGCCTTTCTGGATGAAATACGGATATGACAGGAAACATGGCGGAGTATATACCTGTGTGGACAGGGACGGGACATTGATGGACACTACCAAGTCCGTGTGGTTCCAAGGCCGTTTCGGATATATCATGTCACGGGCCGCACAGCTGCCTGACGCTGATCCGGAATGGATAGAGGCAGCCGGAAGTGCCATAGATTTCATTGAGAAATATTGCATAGACACGGACGGCCACATGTTCTTCACGGTCACTGAGGACGGCAGGCCGGTACAGAAGCGCAGATATGTCTTCTCGGAGTGTTTCGCCGCGATGGCCATGGCCGAATATGCTGCGGCGACAGGCAACGGGAAATATGCGGAAAAAGCTGTGGACATGTTCCGTAATACACTCAGGATGCTGAGTCTTCCAGGATTTCTGCCTCCGAAGACCTACATTCCGGGACGAGGGCATTCCATCACGATGATGCTGATAAATGTGGCGCAGGTAGTGCGTAAGGTCTCGTCCGACCCTATTCTGGATGCCAGGATAGACCAGTCGATAGAAGAACTTGCAAAGTACTTCATGCATCCTGAGTTCAAGACGATACTTGAGACGGTGGGGCCGGAAGGGGAATTCATCGACACATGCGCAGGGCGCACCATCAATCCGGGGCATTGCATCGAGACAGGGTGGTTTATCCTTGATGTGGCACGCAGCCGCGGCTGGGATGCTTCTCTTGTGAAGATGGGCACGACCATCATCGACTGGGCCTGGGACTGGGGCTGGGACGAGCAGTACGGCGGGATGATCAATTTCCGTGACTGCAGGAATTTCCCTCCGCAGGACTATTCGCAGGACATGAAGTTCTGGTGGCCGCAGTGCGAGGCCATTATCGCCGCCCTGTATGCATACAAGGCTACCGGTGACGAGAAGTATCTTGAGATGCACAGAAAGGCGCATGAGTATGCCTATACGCATCTGAAGGACAATGAATACGGGGAATGGTACGGGTATCTGCATCGTGACGGTACAGTGGCCCAGCCTGCCAAGGGCAATCTTTTCAAGGGTCCGTTCCACATTCCGCGTATGATGCTTGTCGCATCGGAACTCTGCGACGGACTTCTGTGATTTTACGGAATTAACCGGGGAGATACGGTCACGGAATGTCGATACAGATATTTTCATTGGATTATTTCCAATGGGTAAATGTATCGCAAAGTGCTGAACAGATATTTTGGACGTTGTGTCATAATTGCAAACTGCTGCGTTATTTTCGGAATTCGGGCTAAGTCATTTACTCCAGTAAACTCTTGTCGCCCTCATCCTCAATGCCTTGCATTTTGCTAATTCTTACACACCTTAAAGGGGCTGCATCAAAACATTCATTTTGACACAGCCCCTTGCCTATTATTGTTATTTGAAGTTTATCCTTATTTCTGGCATCCGCAAGGACATCCGCATTCAGGACCGTTCTGAGGTCTGCATTCAGGTCCATTGTGAGGCCCGTGTCCAGGTCTGCATCCGTCAGGTCCCGGAGCTGGATGACGGTGATGGTGAGGCCTTCCTTCAGGTCCTGCACCGAAGCGCGGACGTTCCGCCCTCATCTTTTCCCATGCTTCTTTCTGTTCAGGAGTCAGGATCTTCTCCATGTCAGTGCGGTTTTTCTCCGCCATCTTCTTCATTGCCTCCCGGTGTGCCGCCACGGCTTCCTTTCTTTCCTGGGTCTGCTGCGTCAGAAGTGTTGTCATTTCCTCTGCCTGAGCATCGGTAAGCCCGAGCTTCTCCTGGAGTCTGTCAACTCTCATTTCAATCCTCTGTGCATCGCTGAGGGTGTCTCTCTGCGGCTTCATCTCAGGCCTCTGCGGAGCCTGTGCGAACATGCAGCCAAGACCTGCAGCCGCTGCTGCCAATACTGTAACTAACCTTTTCATATTCCAATTCTTTTTCGTGAAACTTTCCGGGGAAGCTTGCCGGCATTTTCCCCGCCCGAGGACAAAGTTATCCAAGATATGTTCCCTTCACTGCCGTGGATGAGGCTTTGGTGGCAAACGGCACAAATCAGATGGCAAACGACATCCGGACGAATAGGGAATCTGCGTATATTTGCATTCAGTCAGGTGTGTGACCGTCCACGCTGTCCCGCCCGTGAAAACATATCCTTATGAACAACAGGAATCTTCCGCTTTATATCGACATAATATTCTGTGTCATTATCCTTCCGGTGATGATCATGCTTCTGCCTGTGGAAAGATGGCTGACGCACCATACGGCATTCGTGCTTATCCTGGTGTGCTGGCTGTATGTCATCTATGCGATACACAGGAGGCTGACCATCCCTCTTGTATTCAGAAGGAAAAAGTATCTCGCTGCGGCTCTGGTGATGCTTTTCACTGTGGCTGTCACTTACATGATATCCGTTATCGACGAGCCTCCTCACTTTGCCATGCACAGGAGGATGCCCGAAGGATTCCGCCGCATATTCCATCTCCGTCCGCGGGAGCAGGGCGTATGGTTCCTGTTCGTGGTGGTGACGACTTTCAGTTTCGCCGTGGGGCTGCTGACTGAGCTTTACCGGCAGATGCTGGAGAAGAAAGAGCTGGAACAGGAGAAGTCCAAGGCGGAGCTTGCCCTCTACAAGGCTCAGATTAACCCGCATTTCCTTTTCAATACACTGAATTCCCTGTACGGCCTGATAATCACCCGTTCAGACAAGGCTGAGCAGGCTTTCATGCAGTTTACCGACATGATGAAATACATGTATTCAAGGACTTCCGCGGACTTCATACCTGTGCAGGAGGAAATCAGCTATATAAGGCAGTATATTGATCTGCAGAAAATCAGGCTCAACGAGCATACATCCGTAGCCCTGGAGGTGGAGTGTGACGACCGAGATGCTGTAATTGCCCCGATGCTGCTGATGACATTCGTGGAGAATGCCTTCAAGTACGGGGTGTCCTCACACTATGACAGCCGGATAGAGATCACGGTCAAGGCGGATTCCGGACATGTGGACTTCCATGTCAGGAACAGCATATTCCCGGAGGCGTTAAAGAAGAAAGGGGACGGGATAGGCATAGCCAATTGCCGCAAGAGACTGTCCCTCATCTATCCGGGCGCCCACTCCCTTTCCATATCGGATACCGGCGGATTCTACGATGTCCGCCTGTCCATATCACTTGAAAAAAACAGGAAAATCTTATGAACAAGATCGATGCGGTGGCAATAGATGACGAGCCTCTGGCCCTGTCGATAATAGAACAGTTTTGCGGGAGGGCAGGAGATGTCTCCCTCTCTGTATACAGTGATCCGGTCCTCGGCCTTGAGGCAGTCAGGAGGGACCGGCCCCAGCTTGTGTTCCTGGATATCGAGATGAACGGGATAACAGGCCTTGATGTGGCCAGGACATTGCCTGAAGGGGTACTTCTGATATTTACCACAGCGTATGCGCGCTTTGCTTTGGACGGTTTTGAACTCAATGCAATAGACTTCCTGCACAAGCCTTTCTCTTATTCGCGTTTCGAAGCAGCCATGAGGAAAGTGCGTGAGATAATAAGGCTCAGGAGTGCGGCTGTGGAGGCCGGCAGGGGAGAAGGGGAGCTGACGGTCAAGTCGGAATACAAGAATATCAATGTGCCGTTTTCCGACATCCAGTATATAGAGGCGATGGACAATTATGTCAAGATATATCTTCCTGACGGGGATCCTGTGCTTACACAGATGAGTCTCAGGGAGCTTTCGGATATCTTGCCCCAAGACAGGTTTGTGAGGATACACCGCTCTTATATCGTGCCTGTCGGCAAGGTGTTCAAGTATTCGAGCCGGAGTGTCACGCTTGCCTGCGGGGCGGTGCTTCCGGTGGGACGTGTATATTCTTCAGACTTCCTGAAAAAGCTGTTGCCTGGTTAAATGTCCTGAGGCGTGTTAGAATGGGTAAGATGTAAGGCACTGAAACTGAACTCGCATCCACAGTACTGCTGGTTGTAGAACCCGTATTCCCGGATGAGTTCCCCGCGCCTCTCCTGAAGTCCGCCCTTCCTCCAGTTCCTGTCCCACCACACTACATCATCGTAGAGTGCGGCGGCTTCTTCACCTGCACGGTTTATCTGGTCCAGACTTTTCCACCGCGAGGAGGCAAGGGTGGTGGTGATTACCTTGTAGCCATGCTCATGTGCATATCTGGCTGCCGACGCGAGCCTCAGTCTGAAGCATTCAAGACAGCGTGAACCTCTTTCAGGTTCGTTCTCAAGCCCTTTCATGTGCTCAAGCCAGGAGTTGTGGTCATAATCCTCATCCACGATTTCAAGTCCGAGCGAATTCGCGTATCGCGTACATTCGTTCTTGCGTATGAGATATTCTTCCTCTGGCCAGATGTTCGGGTTGCAATAGTAGACGAGAGGTGTGATGCCGTTCTGCAGCATACATTCTATGATGGCAGAAGAGCATGGGGCACAACAAGTATGGAGGAGAACTTTCCGTTCTCCTCCAGGTACTTCAAGGATATCTTTCCTGTCTTTCATCGTGCCGGATTTCGTGGCTTCCGCGCCTTTTGTGCCGTATTCCGGATGCGGAAGCCTGCCGTGAGTCCCGTGCCTTGTGCCGTGCGCGGTCAGTCCACGAACATGCACCAGCCGAACGGATCTTCTATCTCTCCGTCCTGTATGCCTCTGATCATCTTGTAGAGCTTCAGACTCTTCGGCCCGCACTGTTCTTTCGAACCGAAATAATACGGAGTGACTTCTGCTGATTCCAGAGTCGGCTTGTCATCTATCTGGTATACCGGAGTGATGACTACGGCCGTACCGCATTCCCCGACCTCCTCGAAAGTGGACAGCTCCTCGACAGGGACAGGCCTTCTTTCCACTGTCATGCCAAGCTCACGGGCGACAGTCTCCAGAGACTTGTTCGTGATGGAAGGCAGGATAGTGTCTGATTTAGGGGTGATATACGAATTGTCCCTGATGGCGAAGAAGTTCGATGAATTGAATTCGTCGATGTACTGGTGGTGCAGCGGGTCGAGATAGAGCACTGCTTCATAGCCGAGCTCGTGGGCAAGGTTGTATGAATAGAGCGAAGCGGCGTAGTTGCTGCCGAGCTTGAAGCTTCCTGTGCCGTTTGGCGCAGCCCTGTCATAGTCCCTTGATATCACTACGTAAGAAGGCTGCAATGCTCCTCCGGTGTAGGCTCCTACCGGTGCGCATAGCATCATGAAAAGGCATTCGGTGGATGACTTCACGCCCAGCTGCGGATTGATGCCGATAAGAGTAGGCCTGAGGTACATGGATGCGTTGGTCCCGTATGGAGGAAGGAAGTCAATGTTCTCCTTCACGACGCGGATACACATCTCTATGAAGAGTTCCACGGACGGGGCTGCTATGCCGATGTAGGCTGCAGACCTCTGAAGCCTCTTCGCATTCTCTTCCGGCCTGAAAAGCCTGACCTTGCCGTCAGCCCCGCGGAAAGCCTTGAGTCCCTCGAAGCATTCGATGCTGTAGTGGAGCGACCCTGCGAATGCGCTTATGTTTATGTTGTCGTCAGTGTGGCTCTCTACCGGACTCCATTCACCGTCCTTGTAGTAGCTGGTCAGTATGGTGTTCGTCTTCCTGTAGCCGAACCCGAGTTTTGTCCAATCCAAATTTGCCATAGTCCGTAATATATTTTATTGTTTGTTTCTCATGTTGTGCCGTTGTGCCCGGATGCCCTATATCAGGATCTCGAAGAGCTTGTTGTTCTCGTTGATGTATTCGTAGACAATCCCGTTGGCGTCCATCCTGTGTACCAGGGCCTCGAAATCCGCCTTGCTTTCCACTTCCACGCCTATGAGCGCCGGACCGACATCCTTGTTGGTCTTCTTGATGTACTGGAAGTGGACAAGGTCGTCCTTCGGTCCGAGATTGTCCCTGATGAAGGACAGGAACGCTCCGGAGCGCTGTGGGAAACTGATGATGAAATAGTGCTTCAGCCCCTCGTAGAGCAGTGATTTCTCTCGTATTTCCTCTGTGCGGGTGATATCGTTGTTGCTGCCGCTGATGATGCATCCGACCCTCTTCCCCCTTATCTTGTCCGCGTAGAATCTCAAGGCTGCGGCGGAAAGGGCACCTGCAGGCTCCACGACGATCGCGCTTTTGTTGTACATGTCGATGATGGTCGTGCAGATGGCCCCTTCCGGCACCACCACGATGTCATCGAGTACTTTCCTGCATATCTCGAATGTCAGCTTCCCGGCCTTTTTCACTGCCGCTCCGTCCACGAACTTGTCTATATGTTCGAGTTCCACGATCTCGCCCTTGTCCAGAGCCGTCTTCATGCATGGGGCGCCAGCAGGCTCCACTCCTATTATCTTGGTCTGAGGTGATGCCGATTTCATGTAGGCACCCACTCCGGAGGCAAGTCCGCCTCCTCCTATGGGGATGAAGAGATAGTCCAGAGGCTTCTTCATCTGCTTTTCTATCTCAAGGCCGATTGTCGCCTGCCCTTCTATTATCTTCGGGTCATCGAACGGCGGGATGAATGTCTTGCCTGATTTTCTGGCGTATTCGATGGCCGCATTGTTCGCCGCGTCGAAGGTGTCGCCGGTCAGCACTATGTCGATGTATTCCTTGCCGAACATCTTCACCTGCTCTATTTTCTGCCTCGGAGTAGTGGTCGGCATGTATATGGACCCCATTATATGGAGCTTGTTGCATGAGAATGCCACACCCTGGGCGTGGTTGCCGGCACTCGCGCACACGATGCCGTACTTGATCGCATCAGGCGAGATGGTGCGTATCTTGTTGTACGCCCCGCGGATCTTGTAAGATCTGACAATCTGGAGGTCTTCCCTTTTGAGATATACTTCGGCTCCGTACTTTTCCGACAATGCCTGGTTCATCATCATTGGAGTCGGATCTATGACCTCGTCCAGTATCTTCGAGGCAGTGACGACATCCTCGATGCGTGGAAGGTATTCTGTTGTTGGCATAGAATGACAAATTGTTTACGTTGCGTACAGCACTTGACTGCACAAACGTACAAATTTAGCATTTTTCAGGACACAAGGAAATTTTATCCGGGGAAAAATAATTTGGAAAAATAATTTGGGAGAAATTGGAAATTCTGTATAATTTTATCGTCGACAATTGCAGACAATATGACAATATTTTCAGTCAATACATTCTGGTGGTGGCGTCCGTTACAGCCTGTATTGGCGACAGACTCGGGCTGCGGAATCCCCGTATGACTGGCTTCGGCATCAGCAACAGGGACACTTTCAGGACCGCATGCGAATGGTCTTCAGGCGCCATAGTCGGCAGCCGGTTCGTCACGCTGCTTGATGAGCATGAAGGGAATGCGGAAGAGGCTGTTCTTGCCCTGAAGCATGACCTCGGCCTGTCCTGAATGGCGGCTCAGTCCATGATGACAAGGGCGACTGACGGATGGCTGAATTCAAGGTGCACGTTGTCTTCGGTCGCCCTGTTCAGCGTGGCTTTCCACCAGTTGTCGAACACTACGCCGTCGGTGGGCCACTGCAGCCCCCTGGATCTGATGGTGAGGCTGTTGTCCGGCGAGAATATCGAGATCCTCCGGCCCTCCCCGCATTGTATGTCGGACGTGCCGGTGATTGCGAATGCCGTAGTGTAGTCTGACACCATCTCTATGTGAGGACGGTCACCGTATTGTCTTGCGTATTCCATCAGAAGCGAAATGTTGCCGATGGTGTGGTCTTCACGTTCTCCTGACCCGCCGAGTATGTAGATGTCGCTGACATCAGGCATGTTCTCGATGACATAGTTTACCGCCTTGGTCTGGTCATTGTCATCCTGGCCTGTCATGTGCACGATTTTGCCGGTGTATCTTCTGCGCGCCGACGGCGTGATGGAGTCCATGTCTCCGATGACCACGTCGGGCATTCTTTCATGTCCGAATACAGCTGCCATGTTGCGGAAATATTTCATCAGTGCGCCGTCACAGCATATTATGATATCGGCCTTGCCGAGCAGGTATCTCGGATATTCCTTCTTCGGGAAGGTGCCGTTGTCTATTATTGCCACAGTCTTTCCCATATTCGCCACTTCCATATTCGCCACTATTCGTACTTTCCGTATTTGTCCTTTCCGTATTCGTCATTTGATGGATTCCCTGTATCTGTCCAGAACAGCGGATGATGTCCCGGCAGTAACAGACCATGATCCGGGATCACGGAAGCCTATGAGGAAGTCCCTGGCGGACATTCTCTTCTTGCCTGCAAGCTGGATGTCGGTAAGGGCTATGGCGCCGTCTGCTGTCACGACTGCCAGTATCTCCTTGCCGTCAGACACGATTGTTCCCGGCACGGCATCCTGTGTCAGACCGCATTCTGCCCTGAGTCTGTCCATATCGGCTTTTTCTGCCCCGTATATTTTCAGCGAAGCTTCCCTGTCGTCCCTGACAAGCACGGTATATGCCGCCGGGTAAGGGCTGAGTCCCCTGATAAGGTTCAGTATTTCGCGTGAAGGGCGGTTCCAGTCTATGTGGCAGAGCTCCTTGCTGATTTTCGGCGCCGGCTTCAATGTCTCCGAGCCCTGGATGAAGCTCTTCTGCAGGCGCAGCTCCACCTTGTTGTCAAGAATGGCGCTTACGGTCTCCAGCACGGTCCTGGCCCCGAGCTCCATCAGCTTGTCATGTACCGACCCGGCATTGTCAGTGTCCTCTATCCTGCACTGTTCCCTGAATATGATGTGTCCGGTGTCCATGCCTTCGTTTATCATGAAGGTGGTGACTCCAGTGTAGTGTTCACCGTTTATCAGAGCCCAGTTTATAGGGGCTGCACCCCTGTATTGCGGAAGCAGTGCGGCGTGCAGGTTGAATGTACCGTACTTAGGCATTTTCCAGACTTCTTCCGGAAGCAACCTGAATGCCACCACCACGAACAGGTCAGCCTTCCATGCGGCAAGGGAGGCAAGGAATTCCGGATCTTTCAGCGATACCGGCTGCAGTACCGGGATATTGTGTTCCACGGCATATCTCTTCACAGCGCTTTCGTTGACCTTGAGTCCGCGTCCGCTTGCCTTGTCCGCCACTGTCACTACTCCGGCCACATTGTATCCTGCCTTGAGCAGGGCGTCGAGTGAAGCCACCGCAAATTCCGGTGTCCCCATGAATACTATCTTGGTCTTTCTCATCTTACCTATTACGAAGTCTTTGATCTTCTTGAACAGTCTTCCAGCCTTCTCCGTGTCTATCAGCGACTTGTCATTTATGGCATTCCATGTGAACAGAAGCCCTATCGGCAGCAGCACGGCGGATGATATGAACACTCCGACAAATGCCGACACGGCACCGTCTTTCGCCAGTTTGTTGCCGGTAATGTCTATCACCCAGTACAGGACGAAGAACAGCACCGCTATTATGGCAGGCGTGCCCAGTCCTCCCTTTCTGATCAGAGCACCCAGCGGGGCGCCAATGAAGAAGAAGATGAAGCATGCGAACGCAAGGGCGAACTTCTTGAGTATCTCTACGTCAATCCTCCTGAGCGTGTATGCATTGTAATATCTTTCCCTTCCGTATGTCGTAAGCTCCCCGATGGTCTCGTTGACCTTCGAGATGGCGTTCTTCTCGGCCTCTATCTCTTTCTCCAGGTCATCCCACTCCCCGAAGCCTTCGTACGAGAAGGCAGTCACAAGCTTGTCGTTCCTCCTGTTGGAGGTGTCGAGCTGGAAATGGTATTTCAGTGACCTGTCGTTGTAGAATCTGGCAATATTGTCCATCATGGCTCCCGAGTCCACCCTTCCGATGGAGTCCTCGCTGTGATTCAGCTGTTTCAGGTTCATTGTCCTGACTTCGTCTCCGAAACGGGTGTCCTCCGATTTCTTGAAGGCATAGTTTTCCAGAGGGATGACCATCTCCTGCTTCTGGAATTCAATCTTCTGCAGCTGCAGGGTGGTGTCCCTGTACTTCCTTGTGTTGGTCTCCTCATAATTGGAGCCGCTGTAGAGGATGAATGTCAGGTAGGTCTTGTCCTCGGACATCTTCATCATGGCGGAATCTGCAATGGTAAGGCTTGTGTTGCCTTGTTTCCCGGTATGGTTGTAGACCATCACCCCGTGCATCATGTCCGTCTCCTTGTCCCTCTCGTTCACCCGCAGGATATAACCGTCTATGCCGTCGTAGAATGTCCCTGTCGGGATCTTGATCTCTTCCTTGGTCTTGCCAATGTCATCTCTCAGCGTGAATATCTTGTTGTATGCCACCGGGATAAGCTCGTTCGAGGCGAAGAATGCGCCGATGCTTATAATGGCGGACACGATTATGAGAGGCAGAAGCACCCTGTTCAGGGAAATGCCTGCGGCCTTGATCGCCAGAAGCTCGTTATTCTCTCCCAGGGTACCGAGGGTCATCACGGCCGAAAGCAGGGTGGCAAGAGGCAGGGACAGCGGTATAAGTGTAGCGCTGCCCCACCCGAGGAATTCCAGTATAACCTTGAAACTCAGGCCTTTGCCGACGAGTTCGTCGATGTAGAGCCACAGGAACTGCATCATCAGGATGAAAATGACGACGAAGAGGATCGCGAAGAACGGTCCTATGAAAGATCCCAATATGAATCGGTCGAGTCTTTTCATCCTGTGCTAAAATGTGAGTGCTGTGTCCGGTCAGATGGATTTCAGCATGATATCCATCGCCTCCGCAAGGCCTGATGTCTCTTTTCCTCCGGCTGTCGCCAGTCCCGGCTGCCCGCCGCCTCCGCCGAGTATGGCTTTGGCAGCTGTCTTGATGTCCTTGGATGCATTGCGTCCGGCCTCTACCAGGTCTGATGAATACATGATGAGAAGCTGTGGCTTCCCTGAGTATTCGAACGCTGCCAGGAGGGCGGTGTTCTCAGCTTCCTTCTGTATCATGAAGGCCACGTTCTTCAGGATGGCAGGGTCAACAGGCATGCAGAACTTGACTACTTTCACGCCGTTGACAAGCTCTGCCTTCTCTTCAAGGCTCTTCTTCATGGCTGCGGCCTTGTCCTTGGCCACCTTTTCCATTTCCTTGCGGAAATTCTCGTTTTCCTCGACAAGTTTCCTTATGGCTCCGGCAAGGTCCGGCACATTGTTGAAGAATGCGCGCGCCGTCCTGAGCGTGTTCTCCATTGTATCTACTATATGCTCGGCATTGAGTCCGGTGGTGGCCTCTATCCTTCTTACTCCGGCTGCAATCGCGGATTCGGATATTATCTTGAAGAACCCTATCTGTCCGGTGGCCCGTGCATGCGTACCTCCGCACAGTTCGATGGAATCACCGAAGCGGACGACCCTCACCTTGTCCCCGTATTTTTCTCCGAACAGGGCCATCGCACCCATTTCCCGGGCTTCTTCCATGGTGGCCTCCCTGTTCTCGCAGAGCGGTGAATTCATCCTGATGAGGGCGTTGACCCTCAGTTCCACCTTGTCTATCTGCTCGTCGGTGAGCTTCTCGAAATGGGAGAAGTCGAACCTGAAATAATTATCGCAGACATAGGAGCCTTTCTGCTCGACATGTGTCCCCAGAATCTCGCGCAGCGCCTGGTGGAGAAGATGTGTGGCAGTGTGATTGTTGGTGATGGCCAGCCTCCTTTCGGCATCTACGGTGAGTTTGAATCTGCCTGTGCAGTCATCAGGGATGCTTTCTGCAATATGTATGGTAAGGTTGTTCTCCTTGATGGTGTTGAGAATCCTGATTTTCTGTCCGTCAGCGGCCTCGATGCAGCCGGTGTCTCCCACCTGTCCGCCCATCTCCGCATAGAAAGGAGTCTTGTCGAATACCAGCTGGTACATCACCTTGTTCTTCGCCTTGACGGTACGGTGTTTTACAAGGATGGCGTCATCCGTAGAGGTAGTGTCGTAGCCGAGGAACTGTACGTTCTCGCAGTGGACATACTCTGTCCAGTCTCCGGATTCTATGGCGGTCGCATTCCTTGCACGGTCTTTCTGTTTCTTCAGCTCGGCCTCGAAGCCTTCCAGGTCTATGGAGAAGCCGCGTTCCGATGCTATCAGTTCGCTCAGGTCGATAGGGAAGCCGAACGTGTCGTAGAGGACGAAAGCGTCTTCTCCCTTTATCACCTTGGTGTCTGAAGACTTCTCCATGATGGTTTCAATCAGCTTTATGCCCCGGTCCAGCGTCCTGAGGAATGCTATTTCCTCCTCCCTGATGACTTTCTCTATGAGTTCCTGCTGTGCCGGAAGTTCAGGGTAGAACTCGCCCATGTCGGCTACGAGCTGGCTTACAAGCCTGCAGAGGAACGGTTCGTTGAAGCCGAGGAAGGTGTATCCGTATCTTACGGCACGCCTGAGGATGCGCCTTATGACATAGCCGGCTTTCACGTTGGACGGCAGCTGTCCGTCTGCTATGGAGAAGCTTATCGCCCTGATGTGGTCTGCGATGACCCTCATGGCTACTTCCGTCTTCCCGGATTCGTGGTATCCGTGTCCCGAGAGCTCCTCTATCCTGGCTATCATCCCGGTGAATACGTCTGTGTCGTAGTTGCTGGTCTTGCCCTGGAGCGTCATGCAGAGCCGTTCAAAGCCCATTCCGGTGTCCACGTTCTTGTTCGGGAGAAGCTCAAGCTCTCCGTTGGCCTTGCGGTTGAACTGCATGAACACCAGGTTCCATATCTCTATCACGAGATGGTGCCCCTTGTTCACAAGCTCGCGTCCCGGCAGAGCCTTCCTTTCCTCGTCGCTGCGCAGGTCCACATGTATCTCGCTGCACGGTCCGCAAGGGCCGGTATCACCCATTTCCCAGAAATTGTCATGCTTGTTGCCGAGAAGTATCCTGTCTTCCGGAAGGTGCTTTTTCCATTCTTCAAGGGCTTCCTTGTCCATTTCGGTGCCGTCAGACGCATCGCCTTCGAACACTGTGGCATACAGTCTGTCCTTGTCGATGCCGTAGACCTCAGTCAGCAGTTCCCATGCCCATGAGATGGCTTCGGCCTTGAAATAGTCGCCGAAACTCCAGTTCCCGAGCATCTCGAACATCGTATGGTGGTAGGAATCGTGTCCCACCTCTTCGAGGTCATTGTGTTTGCCGCTTACCCTCAGACATTTCTGGCTGTCCGCCACCCTTTTCTGTGCAGGTATGCTGTTTCCGAGAAAATAGTCCTTGAACTGGTTCATCCCGGCATTCGTGAACATGAGTGTTGGGTCGTTCTTGACGACCATAGGTGCTGAAGGCACAATGGTATGTCCCTTGGATGCGAAGAAATCCAAGAAGGCCTTCCTGATTTCATTAGAAGTCATATTGTTTTTCGTTTTCTAGTCGTGTCAAAATGTCCGGACAGAGACCTTCTGTCCGGAATATCCTGCAAAATTAGAAAAAATATTGCTTTGCCCTTTCCTTTAGCCTGTTTTTTATGCCGATGTCTTGCTTGTATTGCGGAAATCTTTCGGCGAACAGTTGTGCAGACGGGAAAATTCCCTGTAGAAATAGGCCTTGTTGTGGAAGCCGCAGTCATACATTATTTCCTGTACGGTCTTGTCCGTCCTGGCAAGCATGATCTCCGCCTGCCTTATCCTGTACCTGCGGATAAGTTCTCCCGGGGTAGTCCCCAGCTCATGTTTCACCTTCCTGTAGAGCTGCACACGGCTCATGGCCAGATCGTATGCCAGCGCATCCTGGTTGTAGTTCTCGTCGCTGAAGTTCTTGGACAGCGCTTCCATCACTTTGTCCGTGAAGCTTCCGGTCCCTGTCTCCGGGATGATTCCGTCCACTCTGTCGATGACGCTTTCAAGGCTGTTCCTGGCAGCCGTGCCCGGAACGCTGTCCTGGAGCATCCTGTCCACCACAGCTTTCAGGTATCTCGGATGGAACGGTTTGGCTATGAACATGTCGGCACCGGTGTCTATGGCGTTTACCCTGTTCTCGATATCTGTATCGCACGAAAGCATGACCACAGGGATACTCTTAGTCTTCTCCGAGGACTTCATCTTCTTCACGAATTCTATCCCTCCCATCCCTGGCATGATCATGTCACTGATGACAAGGGCCGGGGTGACGTCTTTCATTATTTCCATGGCATTTTCGGCGTCCTTGGCTTCCAGCGTGTCGAAGCTGTCCGACAGGATATCGGAGATGAGCATTCTGATGCCGGCAGAATCGTCCACTACAAGGATGACAGGCCTTTTCCCTGAATGGTGGCCTGTCCATTCAGACGGGCCTGAAGGCTGCTGGGACGCCCGGGTGATATCCGTATCGTCCTTCCAAGGCAGTGAGACGGAGAACATGGTGTATTCGTCCACCTTGCTTTCCACTGAAATCGTGCCTCCGAGCAGCTCTGTGAGGTCCTTGCAGAGAGCCAGCCCTATCCCGGACCTTGTATAGTGCCCGTGCGAAAGCTTGGATTCGAAGTTGTCCAGGATCACATATCTGTCGAAGATTACCTTGAGCTTGTCCTGAGGGATTCCCGGTCCGCTGTTCCTCACCGATATCACCAGAGACCCGTCCCCGCCCCGCATTGCACTGATGTCGATGCTTCCTTCAGCAGGTGTGTATTTCATGGCGTTGGATATCAGGTTGAACACTATCTTTTCCAGCATGCTTCTGTCGGAAACCCATTGCGGCAGCCCCTCCTGGGCATTTATAGCCAGCTTTATCTTCTTGGATTCAGCCACGTCCATGAAGTTGTCGAACGTGTATTTCAGAAGTTCGTTCACGTCCACCTTCTCGTACAGGACAGGAAGATGCCCGGAATCCGCCTTGCTGAATTCCATCAGCTCCTGTATCTGCCTGTGCATCCTGTCGGCGTTGCTGCGTATGGCTATCAGCTGTTTCCTGCACTTCCCGCTGTCGTCATCCAGCGAAAATATCTGTTCGACAGCTCCGAAGATTAATGTGATGGAATTGGAGAATTCGTGTGCGATATTCGTGAAGAAGCGGAATTTTGCCTGCACAATCTCTTCCTTGACGGCATTGTCGCGCTTCTCCTGCTCAAGCTCTTCCGATATTGCCTTCTTGCTCTTGTGTAGCCAGTACAGTACGCAGACCACAGCAGCTGCGATACAGCAATACAGAAGGATGAGCCATGGCGTAAGGAGCATCGGCCATGATACCTCTATCAGCCAGGATTGCGGGATGCCGAACTCCCTGTCCGCTCCGACAGCCCTCACCAGCAGGGTGTAGTTGCCCGGCCTGAGCTGGCTGACTATTATCTGCCGGCTTTCGCCTATGTCTATCCACTCGGATTCTTTTATGTTGCCGTAATCCTTGTCCCTGCCCCTTTTCAGGAAATAGGCTACCGAACATTTCCCGCCGGAAACATAGTCCGGCAGGGAGAATTTAAGCGATATGGAGCCTGACCTGTAGTCCGTGGATATCACATTGCCGCACGGGAGGTATCTGGTATTGTCCACTTCCACCATGCTGAGGTTCAGCTTCGGGATGAAGCCGACCTCCTTCACGAGCTCCGGGCTGATGATGTCCACACCTCCGACGCTGCCGAAATAGAGCTTGCTTCCGTCATCCGCAGCGAAGCATGCCCCGTCGCAGAATTCGTTGTCCGAGAGTCCGTCATCATAGGTCCATGAAGATATGGATGTCCCGTCTCTGTCAAGCCGTGCCATGCCCTTGTCCGTACTGGCCCATATCGAGCCGTCACATCCTTCGAGGATGGCGTGGATGTCGGTGTTCGGAAGACCGGATGTCTCATCGAAGAGTCTGGTCCCGAATGTCCCGTCCTCCTGCCTTGTCACCATGATCAGCCCGGACGATGATCCGGCCCATATCCTTCCCGCAGAATCTGTCAGGAGGGACAGTATGTCGTTGCTTGTAGCCGTGCCTCTGCCGCTTCCTGTGAGTATTTCCGCCGTACCTGACCTTTTGTCGAACCTGTTGAGGCCTCCGCCCCTGGTAGCAAGCCACAGGTACCGCCCGTCGTCGGCTATGTCGTATATGATGTTGCTTCCGATGCTTGAAGCCCTTCCGTCTTCATGCCTGTAGTTGGTGACAGAGACAGCCTTGCCATTCTCCATTATAATGCGGAACAGTCCGTTCCCGCTTGTGCCGAGATACAGCGTGTCGTCACCGGACTTCTCTATCGCGTATACCGAGCTTACACGGCTTCCTTCCGGAAATCCGGACAGGTCAAGTCTCTTCGGGCTTCCTGCCGTCCTGTCCATGAAGAGCAGCCCGTCTCCGTCAGTGCCGATGAATATCCTGTCCCCGTCTTCTTCAAGCGCGAGGACTGAATTATATGTCTTCCCCGGCCCTACATTGAAATTCCTGAAGGTCTGTTCCCCTGAACCTCTGACTGAGAGTCCTCCTCCCTTGCTTCCTATATAAATATTGTCATGGCTGTCGATCAGGATGGCCCGGACAGGAAATCTCCCGGAAACCGCAGGGGAGGGGTGGAGTGCCGAAATGAATTCCGGACGGTATTTCTCCTTGAGCACCCCGAGCCCGTCCGTGCCGAGCCACAATATGTCCTGGGTCCCTCTGAAAAGTGACAGCACGGATATCTTTTCTCCGGTCACGCTTGTCTTGGAGTAGTCCGTGCCAATGGCGTAGCATCCGGTCGTCGTACCGGCGTAGAGCTTTCCGTCAATGTTCCTGACGGTGTTCAGCGTGCTCATTATTTTCAGCCCCGGATACTCAGGTACAGGGTCCGCCGAATATATGCCGACGCAAGACACGTCTTCTCCGTCCTGTACCCACACCCTGTCATTTCCGTCGAAAATCGGCCTCCCGTGATATTCCGGGAGCTGTATTTCATGTATCTTTCCTGCCCGGTTCCCGTCGAGTGTCATCCATGCCAGGTCTCCTCCGGAAGTCTGCACCCACAGTTTTCCTTCCTTATCGAAGAACAGAACTTCCGATACGGTGATGTCTTCGCATCCTTCTATCGGCATGAATGTGTCCGACGCCTTGTCGTAGACGCTTGCATTTCCTCCCTTAAGAGCCGCCGTCACAGTGCCTTCATCCGACACGCAGCATGAGAAGAGCCCTTCTTCGTATATGTAGGACCGTCCGTACCCGAGGAAGTAGCATGTGAATTTCCCGGAGTCCCTGTCCATCCTGTTGATGCCGAAGTCGGTGGCTATCCACAGGTATCCGTCCTTGTCCTCGTCTATCGACCTGATGACCTGGTGGGAGATGGCGTCGTCCGATGCTGACTGCGGCCTGTATTGTATCAGGACGTTCCCGTCGTATCTGTTCAGCCCGTTCCAGGTGCCGAACCACATTTCATCCTCACTGTCCTGGAAGATGGCTGTCACGGAACTGTTGCTCAGACCTGCATTGTTGCTGATCTGGGTGTAGCCGTCCGGAACGGCAGCTACGGAGACGCTTCCGATGACTGCCGCCATGTAAAATATTATAAAGGCCAGTGCTCTCATTTTTCCATCGCCGGCCCCGTTTCTGCAGGAGCGGACGACAAACATACACAAAATCTTTAGATTTTACGCTTATCCGGTGAAAATCGGATGTCGGATTTCTGTCCGGAACCGCCTGGGCAGCCTTCCCTGTAGCTGTGTATACTATTGTTTCCTGAAGGTATATTATTGTTTCAATATTGCATCCGGCGCGTTCCAGTAGACATTTTTGAAATTATAGCATACGTGCGCGACATGATAAAAAGGTATTTTCGCATCAGTCAAAGCCGCAGACCGGTCAAAGCCGCAGACCTGTCAGTGCCGCAGACCGGAAAACTAATAACACAATCATAATATGGATATAGCAAAGAGAAATTCGAATAACCCGATACTCAGGCCGTCGGACCTGAAGCCGGGAATCCCAGGAATGGAAATCGCCTGTCTGCTGAATCCGGGCGTATTCAGAATGGACGGCAAGGTGTGGCTGCTTCTGAGAGTGGCCGAGAGACCGGAGCAGGTAGAAGGCAAGATAAGCTTTCCCGTATACAATGCCGAGGGCAATATTGAAGTCCTGCATTTCGACAAGGACGATCCGGACCTGGACGCGTCTGATCCGCGTGTGATAGGATACAAGGGACAGAACTACCTTACCACAATGTCTTATCTGAGACTGGTGTGCAGCGAGGACGGTGTCCATTTCCATGAAGATCCTGCCTATCCTCCGATTTTCGGCAAGGGACCGCAGGAGTCATTCGGCATAGAGGACTGCAGGGTGGCCACAATGGAGGACGGCTATTTCCTTACATTCACGGAGGTGTCACCGGTGGCTGTCGGTGTAGGTCTTATCGAGACACGCGATTTCAAGTCATATACCCGTCACGGGATGATTTTCCCGCCACACAACAAGGACTGCGCCTTGTGGGAGGAGAAGATCGGCGGGAAATACTATGCTTTCCACAGGCCGAGTAGCCCGGAACTTGGAGGTAACTATATCTGGCTGGCCGAGAGCCCTGACAGGATACACTGGGGCAGGCATATCTGCATAGCCACCACCCGTCCGGGAAAATGGGATTCAGTGCGTGTCGGTGCAGGTGCAGCTCCTGTAAAGACAAGCAAGGGCTGGCTAGAGATTTATCACGGGGCCAATGAGGAAAACAGATATTGCCTCGGCGCGCTTCTGCTGGACAAGGATGACCCGACGAAGGTCATTGCAAGGAGCGAGGAGCCGATAATGGAGCCTGTCGCCCCTTATGAGCAGACCGGCTTCTTCGGCAACGTGGTCTTCACCAACGGACAGATTGTCGACGGCGACACTATCCATATCTATTATGGTGCGAGCGATGAGGTCATCTGCGCCGCTGACTTCTCAATTGAAGAAATATTGTCCTCAATCCTGAAGTGATGAAGAAGTTCCTCAACGAATTCCAGGTCTTCATGCAGTATCCCCGCGACATGAGGAAACTGCTGATCACGAATATGCTCTATGCATGGGTGCTGCCTATCGTGGAGATATTCGTGGGCGCATATATCATGCGCAGCTGCGGCAAGCCTTCTTATGTGGCCATGTTCCAGCTCGCGATGTATGCAGGTATCGTGTTCACTTCCATCATCAACGGATGGCTGCTGAGGAAATTCAATGTGGCCTGGCTTTATTGCGCGGGTATCCTTTTCTCCTCGGTCTCCATGGTGGGGATGATGATGCTGGACGCACTCGGCATCACGGAGCTGCTTCTCATAGGCTTCGTCATGGGTGCTGCCTCAGGTTTTTTCTGGACCAACCGCTACTTGATTACCCTGAACTCTACTGACGACAACAACAGAAATTACTTCTTCGGCCTCGAAAGCCTGGGCTTCACCATAGGAAACATAGCGGTACCTCTCATCGTCGGTGCCGTAATCGCGAATCTTTCCGGCAAGGAGGTATTCGGTATCAGCTTCGATGTCAACATGACGTACAGGCTTGTGACTGTGGTTGCCACTGTGATTTCGCTGATAGCCTGCGCGAATATCCTCAGCGGACACTATACGAATCCCAGGGACTCCAAGTTCTTCTACCTGAAGTTCTCGAAGCTGTGGAACAAGATGCTGTGCCTGTCTTCCCTGAAAGGCATGGTGCAGGGCTTCCTGGTGACGGCTCCGGCCATCCTGGTGATGAAGCTTATCGGCGAGGAGGGCACTCTCGGCGTGATACAGAGCATCAGCGGCGGTCTGACTGCCATCCTGGTCTATATCCTGGGCCGTGTCACCAAGCCGAAACACAGGATCATCGTGTTCTCGATAGGTATCAGCATATTTTTCTTCGGCACATTGGTCAACTGCTTCTGGTTCTCGGCAATGGGTGCGATAGTGTTCATCCTGTGCAAGGTGATGTTCCAGCCTCTGCATGACCTGGCTTATTTTCCGATCATGATGAGGACGATAGACGTAGTGTCGAAGGCAGAGAACAGGAACGAGTACACATATATCCTGAGCCATGAGATAGGGCTTTTCATAGGCCGTGCATTCGGCCTGCTGCTCTTCCTTGCGCTTGCTTTCGGCATATCCGAGGTGTTCGCGCTGAAGTTCGCCCTGCCGATAGTCGGAGGACTGCAGATGCTCTCCATACCTCTTGCAAAGAATATAATCAAGGATTGCAATTCCTCTGACGCTAAATAACGTGGATTCGTCGGACAGACCTTAAATAACGTGAATTCGATGAAATGAATGAAATGAATTTCAGAGAATTACCTCTATAGAGGACGAAGTCCGGCGTAAGTTCTCCCCTACGCAGGGGAGAATTTAAGAGGGGTGACACGAAAAAGGAAAGGGATTTCGAAGAAATCGTAACGTCAGTTCGACGGAATCTCTGATATTGAACAGAATAATTCGTCGAACTGACGTTAAATAGAGTACTACAGATGATGACAGTCAGAAATATTCCAGCCATATTGTCCGCAGCCTTGGTATCGGTATCCATGGCGGCCTGCGACCCGGAAAATGTCTCCGGCAAACAGGATAACGGACAGACTGACCTCGGTGACGGGGTGGAGCAGGTGGAGATCAGCCGGATCTCCGGTATGCCGGACATGCCGTCGCCGTACAGGATGCTCGACTGGAAGCAGAAGGCCCTGGATTTCGATGCCTATGTGTTCGATGAGAATACCGAGGTCTTCGGCAAGCCGCTGATCTGGTTCTATGACTGCACACACAACATACATCAGGAGACATTCGGCATTTATACGGCCCTGAATGATTCCCGCCAGGGTCCGGGTGTCAATGAGGACGGCCACGAGGCGGTGACCACGCTGCCTGCCCTCATAGGCGCGAGCCTGCTCGGTGTGGACAAGACCACACAGAACGGTCACAATTACGTGAAGATGGTCCAGAACTATTTCAACAGCGACAACGGCTGGAACATAGTGATGAACAATACGAGTGCAGGCGGCGGGGACTGGTGGTACATAGTTTTCCCTAATGTCCTCTACTATGCGCTTTGCGACCTGTATCCGGATGTGGACGGTGCGGAAGCCATACAGAGGAGCATCGCCGACCAGTTCGCACGTGCGGATGAGGTTCTTGCCGGGAACTACGACTACTCGTATTTCGACTATTCGAAAATGCAGGGCGTGCAGACTGACATACCTTACCAGCAGGATGCTGCGGGCGGACATGCGTGGGTGCTTTATGCCGCATGGCAGAAATTCGGGGACGAAAACTATCTCGAACATGCCAGGTCCGCCATCGAGACGCTGCTTGCCCAGAGGCAGAGCCGTTTCTATGAGATACTTATGCCGATGGGGGCGCTGGTGGCCGCCAGGATGAATGCTGAGCTTGACGCACACTATGATGTGCAGCGTATCATAGACTGGACGTTCAACTGGTGCAAGTCCAGTACCGGAAGACTTGGCTGGGGCGTGATTTCTGATAAGTGGGGCGCCTATGACGTCTATGGACTGCAGGGAAGCACGCTGGACGGCGGAGGATATGCATTCTTCATGAACTCGGTGAAACTGATGTGGCCTATGGTCCCTATTGTCAAATATGAACCGAAGTTTGCTGACGCAATAGGAAAATGGATGCTGAATGCCGCCAATGCCTGCCGGCTTTTCTATCCTACGGAAATAGATGACGCGCACCAGTGGCTTCCGGAGATGAAGGATGTCACAGCCGGGAATATCGCCTATGAAGGCCTGCGCAGGGAGGACAAATACGGCAAGGCAGAGCTTGAGGGGGTGTCTCCGGTGGCTCTCGGCGACGGTCCGCAATGGACGGAAAACAACGGCGAAGAGACTATGTTCAGTCTTTACAGCACGGCTCCTGTGGGTATCCTCGGGGCGCTTGTGGAGAAGACAGAGGTCGAAGGCATCATCAGGATAGACTGCAATGCGACCGACTTCTATGCCGAACGGCCATATCCTGTCTACATGTACTACAATCCATACGATGAAGACAAGGAGGTCACATACACGGTTTCTGACGGGGCGGCAGACCTCTTCGACATAGTATCCAGGACATATGTGGCCAGGGATGTCGCGGGGTCCGAGACAATCTCTCTTCCCGGAGGTCACAGCACCGTCATCGTGGAGATCCCTGCCGGTACAGTGCTCGGACAGGACGGCGGCCGGATAGTGAATACCGGGGACGGAAGTGTCATATGCTACAAATGACATCCGCGGAATAGAAAATAAACATACCTTATTAATATTAGAAATATGAAAAAACCGATAGTGATAATGTCAGCAGCCCTGTGCGTATTAGCCGCAGGCTGCACGGAAGGCGGATACGGCGAGCCGGTAGAGCAGACCGGTATAGCAAGGATAGAGCTTATGCCGAATATCCCGTCCCCATACAAGATGCTCGACTGGAGGCAGAAGGCGCTGGATTTTGACGCGTATGTCTTCAACGAGAATACAAGGGTGAAAGGCAACCCTATGATCTGGTATGACAACAGCAGAAGGAACATTGACCAGGAGACGTTCGGCCTCTATACCGCCGTCAATGATTCCAGACAGGGTCCTTCTCACAACGGAGGCGAATTCCATGAGAGCCTGAACTCACTTGCCGCTCTTATCGGCGGTACACTGGTGGGGGTGGACAAGACGGACCAGAACGGCCGCAACTATGTGAAGATGGTCCAGAACTATTTCAACAGCGACAACGGCTGGAACATAGTGATGAACAACACCTGTCCTGATGTGGCACTTCTCGGGGGAGGATATGGTCGCGACTGGTGGTATGACGTGTTCCCGAATGTCCTGTACTATGCCCTCTGTGACCTGTATCCTGACGTGGAGGGTGCCGAGTCCATCCAGAGGACTGTGGCAGACCAGTTCGCCAAGGCTGACGAGGTGCTGGCCGGGAACTATGACTATTCCTACTTCGACTATTCGAAAATGCAGGGAATGGTGAACAACATCCCTCTCCAGCAGGATGCCGCAGGCGGACATGCCTGGGTGCTTTATGCAGCATGGCACAAGTTCGGCGACCAGAAATATCTCGACCATGCCAAATCGGCCCTTGAAGCACTTCTGTCCCAGAAGGAAAGCCGTTTCTATGAGATACTTCTGCCTATGGGCGCGGTGGTGGCTGCGCGTATGAATGCTGAGCTGGGCACCGACTACGATGTGAAGAAGATAATAGACTGGACATTCGAGGGATGCAATAATCCTGACGGACGTTACGGCTGGGGCGTGATTGCGGACAGATGGGGCGACTATGACGTGTATGGGCTTCAGGGAAGCATCACTGACGGAGGCGGATATGCATTCTTCATGAACTCCGTGAAGCTTGCATGGCCTTTGGTGCCGGTAGTCAAGTACGAGCCTCAGTATGCGCGTGCGATAGGAAAGTGGATGTTGAATCTGGCCAATGCATGCCGTCTCTTCTATCCTGGCGAGATGGATGATGCACACCAGTGGCTTCCGGAGATGAAGGACCTGACGGATAACAATATAGCCTACGAAGGGCTGCGCAAGCACGACGACTACGGCAAGAAGGAGCTTGAAGGTGTATCGCCTGTGGCTTTGGGTGACGGACCGAAATGGACATCATCCAATCCGCCGGAGTCAATGTTCAGCGTGTACAGTACGTCTCCGGTGGGCATACTCGGTGCAATGGTGAGGACTACCGACGTGGAGGCCATTCTGGGCATAGACTGCAATGTCACTGACTTCTATGCCGCCAGACCGTATCCGGTGCATCTTTACTATAACCCGTACAAGGAAAACAAAACTGTCACATATACGGTATCAGGTGAAGGTCCGGTGGACCTCTTCGACATCATTTCCAGGAAATACCTTGCAGAGAATGCAAGCGGTACCGCGAAGGTGACGCTGCCGGCCGACAATGCCGCAGTCATTGTCGAAGTTCCTGCCGGAACGGACATAGTGAAATCCGGCGACAGGCTTGTGGACAAATCAGACAACAACAAAATAATCAGCTATAGATAATATGAAGCCAATATCTATCAAAACCCTATTCTTGGCGGCAGCCATGCTGCTGGGCGTGACAGCTTTCGCCCAGACCAAGATAACAGTGACCGGAACCATTACCGACGGCGATACGGGAGAACCTCTGATCGGCGTCAGCATATTGGAGAACGGGAGCATTACAAACGGTGTCATCACTGACCTCGACGGGAAATATTCGATAACGGTGGATGAGAATGCCGTTCTGGACATTTCCTATATCGGCTACGAGACAGTCAACGAGAATGTCGCCGGCCGTTCCGTGATCAATGTCGGCATGCATGTGCAGACTGAGTATATGGAGGAAGTCGTTGTGGTAGGTTATGCCACAATGAAGAAAAGAGACGTGACGGGAGCCATTTCGAAGGTCTCCAGCAAGGACCTGAACGCCCTTCCGGTCGCTACCGGTGAGCAGGCGCTCCAGGGACGTGTGGCAGGTATGCAGGTATCTACCGCTACCGGAGCCCCTGGATCAGATGTTTCCGTCAGGATACGTGGTGTCGGGTCCATTTACTCCGACAATTCACCTCTGTACATCATAGACGGCATACCTTCATCCGACGGTATGAACAACATTTCGCCGAACGATATCGAAAGCATTTCAGTGCTGAAGGATGCATCTTCCGCAGCCATCTACGGATCACGTGCGACCAACGGTGTCATCCTCATCACTACCAAGCAGGGAAAGTCCGGTGACGCCCGCATCACATACAACGGAACAGTCAATCTCCAGATGGCTGCGAACCTTGTGGACATGGTGAACACTGCCGAATATGTGGAGCTCTACAACGAAGCTACCGCGAACGACAATGCCGTGTCTTCCATCCAGCGCCAGTATATCACTGACGACATTCTTGCCAATCTTGACGACGTGGACTATGTAAGGGAGATATTCCGTCCTGCGCTTATGCACACGCACGAGCTTTCTGTCAGCGGCGGTTCGGACAAGGTGAGATATCTCGTGTCAGGCTCATACTACAACCAGGACGGTATCATCATGAACAGCGGCTATGACCGCGGTACTCTGAGGGCCAATGTCTCAGCCGATGCCAAGAAGTGGCTGCAGATAGGCATGAACGTGAACGGAAGCGTTTCGAACACGCAATCTGTGTCAAGCTCAGGCGACGGATACAACAACAGCTATGGCGGCAGCGTGGTGAGGTATGCCATGTTCAGGAACCCTGCAATTCCTATAAGGGATGCGGCCGGCAACTATGTGGACAAGCCGAGCACATATTTCGGTGACACCATCTATGATACATTCTTCGGTGACGGATACAACCCTGTAGCACTTGCCGAGTACACGGACATGAGCACAAGGACGAAGACCCTCTTCGCCAAGGTGAATGCCAACATCATCCTACCATGGGGCTTCAACCTCAACACCAACTTCGGTGTGGACTATATCAATTCCGAGGACAAGACCTACAACCGCTCGTGGGGAGATGACAATAGGATCAACAACCCGAACAGCCTCAGCATCGTCGGCAACGAGAACCTGAACTGGACTCTCAACACCACGCTGAACTGGAACAAGAGCTTCAACGACCATAATATCTCCGCACTCCTCGGTTTCGAGGCCATAAAGGAGCACGGCAAGTCAGTCAGCAATTCGGACCAGGATTTCCCTCTCTGGGACAAGGACCTTATCTACATCGGGAACGGTCTGGGAGAGAAGGTGTCCGATGAAAGCGAATGGGTGAATACCCTTGCTTCTTTCTACCTCCAGGCCAACTACAACTGGAAAAACCGCTATTTCATAAGCGGTACCCTCAGGGAAGACGGAACATCCAGGTTTGTAGGCAATAACAGATGGGGTACCTTCTATGCCGTGTCTGCGGGATGGACCATCTCCAACGAGCCGTTCATGGCAGACCAGAACGTGTTCAGCAACCTCAAGCTGCGTGTCGGCTATGGTGCGATAGGAAACCAGAATGTCGGTACTTATGCCTATTCCGACCATTACAGCCCGAACTACAACTATCCTTTCGGCGGTGTCTCTTATGACGGATATGCACAGAGCCAGCTCGGCAATGAGAACCTGAAATGGGAGACCAGCAAGCAGTTCAATGCCGGTGTCGACATGGAATTCCTCAAGGGCAAGCTCGGACTTAGCGTGGATTTCTACAACAAGATCACGGATGACATGCTGATGCAGGCCTCTTATCCGCCTTCTGTCGGCAACGCCTCCACTCCATGGATCAACAGCGGCAAGGTGCTCAACCGCGGTGTGGATATCGAGATCTTCTATCACCATCTCTTCAAGGACGGAAGCTTCGATGTTTCCCTCAACGGCGGCTATCTCCACAATGAAGTGCTCGAAATAGATGCACCTATTACCGGAGGCCGTGTGGACAACGGTGTCTATGCCACCAGGACAGAAGTCGGGTATCCGATCGGTTCGTTCTATATGTACGAGATGGCCGGGATTTTCCAGAGCAGGTCTGAAATCCTGACATCAGCCAACCAGGGTGACGGCATCGAGCCGGGAGACGTGAAATTCGTGGATCAGAATGAAGACGGTGTAATAGACTCCAACGACAGGACCCACGTGGGCAGCTCCATACCGAAGTTCACCCTCGGTCTCAACCTGAGCGTGCAGTGGAAGAACCTCGATGCCTCGGCTTTCTTCCAGGGAGCTTTCGGACAGAAGATCTACAACCAGATACTCACGGACTGCGAAGGCTTCTACAGAGGTTTCACCGTGACCAAGAGGTATTATGACAACAGGTGGACTCCGGACAATCCGAGCGACACATATCCGAGGGCAAGCTGGAGCGCGAAGTCAAACAATGCAAGGGTGTCTACGAGATTCCTTGAAGACGGCTCATATCTTCGTCTGAAGAACCTCCAGATCGGATATACCATTCCGTCCGAGAAGTTCAACGACGCATGCAGCCTCAGGCTCTATCTTGCCGGCACCAACCTGTTCACCATCACCAAGTACAGCGGCTTTGACCCGGAGATGACGGTAAGTGCCAATTCCGAGGGGGAAGGCGACAGGGCGAACGGTATAGACTGGGGAACATACCCTGTATGCCGTACATTCACTTTCGGTGTGAACCTTACTTTCTGACAGTGACCATATAATCGGGAGAAAAACGAAATATACAGAAACATGAAAAAGACAATATACATATTTCTCGCTGCCGCCTGCCTCGCATCCTGTGATTCTTTCCTGGATGAGCCGATGAAGGGCGACTACAGTACCGGCACGATGTACTCTTCAGCCGAGCAGGCTGAACTTGCCGTGAACGGCATTTACAATGCGGCGGCATACAGCATCAATCTCTGGAAATTCGGGGATGTGGCTTCGGACGATGCCGTCAAGGGCGGAAATGCAGGAGACCAGGCAGACATCGGATACATAGACGAACTCAATGTCCAGAGCGACAACGGTGCCGTAGCCGAATTCTGGCAGAACACTTACGAGACCATCAGCAGGGCCAACAATGCCATCGCCGGAATAGAGGCTTCGTCCATTGACGAGAGCGTGAAGACCGAGCTCATCGGCCAGGCCAAATTCCTCAGGGCGTATTCCTATTTCCAGCTTGTAAACATCTTCGGAGAGGTGCCTCTCAAGCTTGAACCGCAGTCAACGGTGGAGAATGTCCATGTAGACCTGTCCCCGGTGGACGTCATATACGGCCAGATAGAGGACGATCTGACAGATGCCCTGGCTCTTCCGGTGTCATATACCTCCGAGACAGGAAGGGTGACACGCGGTGCAGCGTACGGACTTCTTGCCAAGGTACAGCTCTACCAGGAAAAATATTCAGATGCTCTGACGAACATCAGCAACCTCAAGTCCCTCGGGATATATGACCTTGAGGGAAATTATGCAGACCTCTTCAAGCTCGGCGAGGACGGAACGAGCAACGGAAACAGCATCGAAAGCATTTTCGCCATCTTCTTCCTTTCGGACCAGGTGCCGGCTGTCGGCAACGAGCTGAACCAGTGGTTCGCACCGAGTGCGGAAGGCGGATATTATTTCAATGCCCCTACACAGGACTGGCTCGACTGTTTCGACGAGACTACGGTTGCCGGTGAAGAGGATCCGCGTATAGACGTTTCGATAGGCAGGGAAGGCGTGGAATGGTTCGAGGAAGGTCCGTTCCAGTCAAGCTGGGCTCCTGCTACCAATTATCTCGTGAAGAAGCACAACCAGCCGCTTTCAGAGGTGGATGCCGGACGCAAGGGCGACGGCGGCCTTGCCTACATCTATCTCCGCTATGCCGATATCCTGCTTATGGAAGCTGAGTGCCAGAACGAGCTGAACCATCCGGAACTTGCTGCCGAACCGCTGAATCTTGTGCGCGGCAGGGCAGGCCTGACTTCGGTACCGGAGACGACAGGACAGACTGAGATGAGGGACTATATCAGGACTGAGAGACGCAGGGAACTCGGCTTCGAATTCCACCGTTTCTTCGACCAGCAGAGATGGGGCGAAGCTTCTTCCCGCTATTATTTCCCTATTCCTCAGACCGAGCTTGATTCCAATCTCGGCATCAGCCAGGACTAGAACAGACACATTACATAATTTTTTACACAACATAACAATAAGATATCATGAAAAAGATTTATTCATTCATCATCATCGCGATGGCTGCCCTTGTGTCAGCCCCGGTGTTCACATCATGTACCGATGACAACGGACAGGAACAGACAGGCGAAGTAGACACTACCGAGCTTGAGACTGCCCTTGAGGAGTGCCAGGCTCTGCTTGACGACGCTACCACCACCGACTATCCTGAAGAGGCCATCACTACTTTCCAGGAGACTGTAGATGCTGTCAATGAGGCACTTGCTGCCGGCGGTCTTACCCAGACTGTCGTGAACAACCTGCTTGCAAACCTCAATGCCGCAAGGGATACATTCGAGGCTTCTGCATACGGTGCCATACCTGACGAGAACCTGCTTCTCTCATTCGACTTCGATACAGAGGGCAATACCCAGGTATCAACAGGTACCCTTGCATATGAAGCCGAACTTACTGCTGGTCCGTCTGAGATCTACGGAAGCGACACTGCACTTCCTGAATTCGTGGAAGGCATAAACGGAGGTCATGCCATCTCACTTTCAAACGGTTCGCACCTTGAAATCGCCAACTGGAACCAGAGCGAGCTGCTCAAGAGCGATGTCAGCGTTTCAGTATGGGTCAACCCTTCAAAGATGGTCGAGGGCAACTACGTGTTCGCCATCAATTACTGGAATACGCTCAAGATAAACATCCCTTCTCATGGAAGGCCTTGCCTTACTATCAATACGACAGAAGGTGGCGCAGACATGGACAATTCCGTTCCTGAGTCTGTCAAGCCGGATACATGGACACATCTTGTCATGACAGTGTCACTGACCGACGATGTTGTCAACATGTATGTCAACGGTGAGCTTACGAAAACATTTACCGATGCTGACTATCCTGCTATCGGAGGCGCATCATTCAGCACCTATACCCCGGCTGCAGGCGGACAGCTCCCTATCATGATCGGTACCACCACTACGTATGAAGAGGCGGCTACATGGACTTGGACATGGTCACAGACTCCTGAATACTGGAACGCGAGTGTGGCTTACAACGGTCTGATCGACAACCTCAAGGTCTATGACATCGCCCTTACGGACGGTCAGGTAAGCAAACTCTACAGTGACGAGCTTGGTGAATAAGCCAGATTGACAACGCGTCTGTCCAAGACATGGCGTGCGGAGCCGGTCCATTTTCGGGCCGGCTCTTTTTAGTATGGAAATGATCCCCTGCGCTCGAGAAGCCTCGTCGGGGATGCTCATGCGGGATGACGCTTGGGGTACTTTTGCGGATAGAAAAAATATTTTATACAAGAAAAACTTCCGCGAAATTGCCGGAAATGCGAAAATAATCGTTAAATTTGCGTGTTATGCCGAAATATATATTCAATAAAGATACCCTCAACTACGAGGAATATACCTCTTCCGGACGGTTGAAGCTTGTAAAAGGCCTTCTGTTTTTCGCGGTGAGCGTCGCTGCGGCTGCATTGTACCTGTGGTTTTATGTGGCCGTGCTCGGGTGTGACCTGCCGAAGACGGCATTCCTGAAAAAGACGAACGCCAGGCTCAATTCCAGGCTGGAGCTTCTGAACAGGGATCTTGATTCCGATGCGGAATATCTTGAATCCCTGCAGTCAAGGGACAATGATATCTACCGCTCTGTTTTCGGCATGGCCCAGATACCGGCAGAAGTGAGGAACGCCGGTTTCGGTGGAGTGAACAGATACGCCTACCTTGCCGCCATCGACAGGACCGGCCTCATGACACGTACAGAAGTGAGGCTTGACGTGCTGACCAAGAAGGCATATCTGCAGTCCAACTCTTTCGACGAGATAGAATCCGTGGCGAAAAAGGCCGGCGACATGGCTGTATGCATTCCGTCCATGCCTCCGGTAGTGCCTGACAGGAATATCTACCATATTTCAAGTTCGTTCGGGTACAGGTCAGATCCGTTCACAGGTCAGAAGAAGAGGCATACGGGGACTGATTTCGCCTGCGAAGTGGGGAACAAGGTGTTCGCTACGGCAGACGGTGTGGTGGAGTCTGTCAGAACCAGTTCATACGGTTACGGCAAATTCGTCGTCGTGGATCACGGATTCGGCTACAAGACCAGATATGCGCATCTGTCAAGGATAGATGTGGAGCAGGGCATGACAGTGACCAGGGGCACCCTGATAGGGCTGACAGGCAATTCCGGCCGCTCTTCCGGCCCGCATCTTCATTACGAGGTGATCTATATGGGCAACTATGTGAACCCGATGAATTACATGGATCTGGCGATGAGTGTGGATGAGTACGCGCAGGTCACCGAGAAGGCTTCCGCACCAGCAGGGAATCCTGCCTGATCCGTAATTCCAAATCCTGCAATTCCTGCCATGGGTAAGAAAAAGTATGTTTTCGACAGCGAGGACTTCAGTGTCGGCAAGGCGGAAAGGAAGGGTCGCAGGCTTGCTTTTACCGCCCTCAAGCTTTTCGTGGCGAGCATTTCACTGACAGTAGTATATTATATAGTATTCGCCGTGTTCTTCAGTACGGACAAGGAGCGTGCACTGCAGAATGAAAACAGGATGCTCGAAAGGATATATCCCGAGATGGAGCGCAAGGCGGTGCTGCTCGAAGATGTGGTGGAGGGCCTGAAAGTCCGTGACACGAAGATATACGAAGATATTTTCGAGACCGAAGCGCCTCAGCTGGACAGGATACTTGACACCAATCTTCTTCCACTGACAGATTCCATTACGGAGGAGGATCTGGTCAAGCTGACGGAAGCCAAGGCCGGCAAGCTGATGTCAGATGCTGCTGTTGTCGAGGCGAACATGCGGAGAATACTTGAAGTGCTGTCGGCGGAAGAGTATGTGGCGCCGCCCATGCACATTCCGCTCAACGGCTTCAGCATGCCTATGACGGGAGCCTCTGTCGGGCGCAAGATGAACCCTTTCTTCAAGGTGATGGGACAGCATGACGGACTCGATTTCATGGCTCCGCTCGGAAGCGAGGTCGTGGCTGCTGCGGACGGTACTGTGATATCCGTGTCCAGATCCAGGAAAGGCCCAGGCAATGTGGTGGAGATAGCCCATGGCAACGGTTACAGGACACGGTATGCGCACTTGCAGGATTTCAGCGTAAGGAAGGGCGAGAGCGTGTCGAGAGGTGAGGTGATAGGCCATGTGGGGATGTCAGGGCAGTCCTACGCCCCGCATCTGCATTATGAAGTGTGGAAGGATACGCTGGTATGCGATCCTGTCAATTATTTTTTCGGCTCGGTGAATCCGGATGAATATGCCGGGATGTCCATTGTCTCAGTGGTCACCGGCCAGTCATTGGACTGATTATGCGTAAGGTTCTGTATTCGATAGGTGAGGTGGCCGAGATCCTTGGGGAGAATGTTTCCCTGGTGAGATTCTGGTCTGACACGTTCCCCAAATTCATACATCCTTCAAGGAACGGGAAGGGGGACAGGCTTTTTTCGGCCGATGATGTCGAGACTTTCAGGCAGATACATTATCTTGTGCGGACAGGCCTGACGCTTGAAGGGGTCGCACGCCGGCTTCGGGATGACAGGGCTGCCGTGTCTGCCGAGCTCAAGGTGCTTGATTCGCTGAGGGCCATACGCGGGCAGCTTGTCGAGATCAGGGCATCCATGACCAAAAAATGACCGCTTCCAGGAATATGACGGGTGTCACATTTAAGAGGGATGGCACGTGAATAAGAAGGGTTTCCGAAGAAGTCGTAACGTTAATTATATATAATATGTATAGGGTAGGGGATATTGTAAGGGCGATAGAAGATTTTGCCCCGCTTCCGATACAGGAGAAATGGGACAACAGCGGGCTTTGCATAGGGGCGCCGGAGAATCCGGTCTCATCAGTGCTTGTGGGACTGGACTGTACACCTGAGCTTGTGGATGAGGCAGTGGCATGCGGAGCTGACATGATAGTGACGCATCATCCGCTTATCTTCTCCGGACTTAAGAAGATCTCTCCGGACGATCCTGTGGGCGCGGCTGTCATCAAGGCTGTGTCTGCGGGAATCTCAGTCTATTCGGCACATACTACGGCTGACAAGGTCATTGCAGGCGTCAGTGGAGCCATGGCGGAGAGGCTTGGCCTGACAGATGTCCGTGTGCTTGATCCGGAAGCCGACGGCAACGGACTCGGTGTCGTCGGGTATCTTCATGAGCCCATGACCAGGGAGGAGGCTCTTGCGTACGTGAAGGAGCGTTTCGGACTGCAGGTCATCAGGGCGTCTCGGCCTGACGGGGTGATGACCCGGAAAGTGGCGCTGTGCGGAGGGGCAGGCTCTTCGCTGATAGGGAAGGCCGTGGATGCCGGTGCGGACCTTTATATTACCGGCGATGTCTCTTACCATCACTTTTTCACGTCCCCTGGCTTCATGATAATGGATATAGGACACTACGAAAGCGAGAAATACATAGTTCCGATTTTATTTTCACTCATAAAGAAAAATTTTCCTAACTTTGCAGTCCATATGACCGGAAACATAAACAGTAATCCGGTATATTATTATGTTTGACGTGGATTCGATGGAATGAAAGAATTGAATTTCATCGAATTACCTCTATAAAGGACGAAGTCCGGCACAGGTTCTCCCGTACGTGGGGAGAATTCAGGAGGAATGACACGTGAATAAGAAGGGATTCCGAAGAAATCGTGACGTCAGTTCGACGGAATCTCTGACATTAAGTAAATTAATTCGTCGAACTGACGTTATATTTAAGCGATATGGCTAAGAAAACGAAAAAAATCGAGACCCCTATCGACCAGAGGGAGACTTTCGTGTCCATCCAGAAGAGCTTTGCCGATTCTGACTTGAGCGTGGAGGAGAAGCTCAAGACCTTATATGAATTGCAGCAGGCGGATACTGCCATTGACAAGATCCTGCAGCTCAGGGGAGAGCTTCCGCTTGAAGTGGAGGCCCTGGAGAACGAGATTTCCGAGCTGAAGGGCAAGTCAGCCAATATTTCCGCCCAGATAGAGGAGCTCAACGCCAAGATAGCGGAGTCCAAGCATAATATCGTGGAATGTGAGGCCCAGCTGGAGAAGTACAAGTCACAGCTTGACAATGTGGCGAACAGCAGGGAGTACGATTCTCTGAACAAGGAGATAGAGAACCAGGGGCTTCTCAGGGACATAGCCCAGAAGAATATCGATGAGTCCAGGAACGAAATCGTGGCCAGGAAGTCTGAGATGGAGGCTGTCAAGGAGAAGGAGAACGTGAAGAACGAGGATCTCAAGGCCAAGAAGGCAGAGCTTTCGACTATTGTGGAATCCACCTCTGCGGAAGAAGAGAAGCTCCGTGCGAGAAGGGACGCTTGTGCAGCGAAGATAGATGCCAGGACCATGAGTGCGTACGAGAGGATAAGGCAGAGCTGCAACAACCATCTTGCGGTGGTATCCGTATTCAACGGCGACTCCTGCGGCGGATGCTTCAACTCAATACCGCCACAGAGGCTTATCGACATCTCCACCAACAAGAAGATGATCATCTGCGAATACTGCGGCAGGATCCTGGTGAATCCGGATTTTGAATAATCCATCCTTTTATGGCTGACGAGGCAAAAAGAAGATACACCAGGAAAAAGGAAACAGTCAACCTCGATACATTAGGGCTTGAGATGGGAAACAGACCGCCTCAAGCTCTTGATGTCGAAGAGGCTGTCATAGGCGCGCTCCTTATCGAACCGAGCTGTGTGGATGATTCTATCGAGGAACTGACCCCCTCCGCATTCTACAGCGAGAAGCACAGGATGATATACCAGGCGGTAGTGGCGCTTGTGAACGAGCATTCTACCGTGGACCTGCTGACTGTCTCCCAGAAGCTCAGGGAGCAGGGTAATTTCGACATTGTCGGCGGGGCGCAGGCGCTGGCCCAGCTTACCCAGAAGGTGGGGGCGGCGGCCCATATCGAGTATTATATCAAGATACTCAAGCAGAAATGCATACAGAGAGAGCTGATTACGGCCTCGTATGACATCCTCAAGAATTCCTATGACGACAGCGTCAATGTCGACCAGCTCATCGACATGGCGCAGACCAAGATCTTTGCTGCCATCCAGAACAATGTCAAGAAGGATGTCCAGGAGATCGGGTCGGTAATCAACCAGGCGATATCCGCTATCGAGAAGCTGCAGGCTTCCACAGGACTGAGCGGCGTACCGTCAGGCTTCCCTTCTCTCGACAAGATCACATTCGGCTGGCAGCCTTCGGACCTTATCATTGTGGCGGCGCGTCCGTCCATGGGTAAGACCGCTTTCGTCATGAACATTGCCAGGAACGCGGCTGTGGACCATCATATGCCGGTAGCTTTCTTCTCCCTTGAAATGCCGGCCATACAGCTTGCAATGAGGATGATGGTCTCGGAGACCGGGCTGTCTTCCGACAAGATCAAGGGAGGTACCAAGCTTGCCCCGTACGAGTGGGTGCAGCTTGAGGAAAAGCTGAAGGACCTGGCCAAGGCTCCTCTTTATATAGATGACACTCCTTCGCTGCCGGTCATGGAGTTCCGCTCCAAGGTGAAACGCCTTGTGAACCAGAAAGGGGTGCGCCTGGTCATAGTCGACTATCTCCAGCTCATGCAGGGCCCTGCCGAACTGAAAGGGATGAGAGAGCAGGAAGTGGCGGCCATATCCAGGATGCTGAAAGCCACGGCCAAGGAGATGAACGTGCCTATCATCGCCCTTTCACAGTTGAGCCGTGATGCCGTGAAGCGGCAGGGCAGCAACAGCCGTCCGCTGCTCAGCGATCTGAGGGAGTCCGGTTCAATAGAACAGGACGCCGATATGGTACTCTTTATCCATCGTTATGATTATCAGGGTCTCAATGAAGATTCGTCCGAGATTGGAAAGACGGACCTTATCATAGCCAAGCACCGAAACGGCGAGATCGGTGACGTGCCACTCACTTTCAAGGCTTCCGAAGTGCGTTTCGTGGACAATGCCGATGCCCTGGTGGCACAGTCATTCGTCCCGGCTTCATCCATAATGAACGAAGTCCACGCAAGTCAAGGTGCCGGGGATTTCCCATCATCAAATACCGAATTCTACAATCCGGATTTCTGATCCCATGTGTCTTAGAATAATATTCGTGCTTGTGTCTTGCATCCTGGCGTTCTCTGCGTCGGGACAGACACGGTCGTGGTCGGAAGGGGGCTGTGTCCCTGTCATGGACATATCGGACGGGGATTCCCTTGCATACGGGGCAGGGGAGAAGTTCTCGTTCTCGATACATTATGAATGGGGGGCGATAGATTCCGATGTGGGCTGGGCCAATATCGTGCTCGACACCTTGCGCGTCAACGGTGTCAAGGCATATCATTGCATGGTGTACGGCAGGACCACCAGGCTCTATGACCTCTTCTTCCCGGTAAGGGAGAATTTCCAGTCATGGTTTTCGTATGACGGGCTCAGGCCGCTGAGATTCACCAGAGACACGAAGGAAGGAAAATATACGGCCAGGAACACCTATGTGTACCGGCGGGGAGGCATATCGGACCCGCACATACTTGCGGACGTC
Organism: uncultured Bacteroidales bacterium; assembly: GCA_944326315.1. Taxonomy (GTDB): domain Bacteria; phylum Bacteroidota; class Bacteroidia; order Bacteroidales; family UBA932; genus Cryptobacteroides. The sequence goes on along the minus strand of CALVDP010000014.1, from coordinate 7,951 downwards.
TACACGACAAGCAGCGGGGACCGTTCCGTGGTCCTTCCTCTTGATGACTGTACCTTCGATCTGCCGGCACTGTTCTACTTCGCCAGAAACATGGATTTCTCGACTGTGGTCCCGGACGTGAAGTATCCGATGACATTCGCGATAGACGATGACATATATAATGTGTATTTCATCATGAGAGGACGCGAGACCATCAAGGTAAGGGGCGTCGGCAATGTCAGGACCATAAAGTTCTCCGTCAAGCTCATCTCCGGCAATGTGTTCACCGGAGAGGAGGACCTGTCTGTCTGGATCACCGATGACGACAACCGTATTCCGGTATTGTTCGAGGCACCGATACTTGTCGGTGTGGCTTCCGGGAGGATTACTGACTGGTCAGGGCTGAAACATCCGTTCTCTGCCCTGATGAAGAAATGACGTTAATTTATCCGTTGGACAGACGTTAAACAGAATCAATACCATGTCAAAAAACGAAATTTCTCACAAAGGGAGGATAATCTCCGTCACGCCTGAAGTGACTGTTGTGGAGATTGTATCCACATCTGCATGTTCTGCCTGCCATGCCAAGGGAGTCTGTGGTGTGGCGGATTCCAAAATCAAGGAAATAACCGTGCCGACAGACCCTTATTCGGAGCACAGTCCGGGCGATGAGGTCGATGTCTTTCTCAAAAAATCAATGGGAATGAAGGCGGTTTGGATATCTTATGTGATTCCTTTGTTCATTTTAATGATTTTAATATTATCTTTGTCGTCCGTTACCGTGCACGAAGTCTATACGGGCCTTGGGGCGATAGCCGGTGTGGTGCTGTATTACATTGTGATATACATTTTCCGTGACCGTCTGTCCAAGGATTTCGTGTTTTACATAAAATGATGTGGAGCGGATGCACCCATAATGACATTGGACTAATTTTAAAACCTGAATAATAATGACTGCAACAATTATCTGGACTATTGCGGCGATCACCATCCTTGGAATCGTCCTTGCGGTAGTCCTTTACCTTGTAGCGAACAAGTTCAAGGTAGAGGAAGACCCACGGATAGACGAAGTGGAGAAAGTGATGCCGGGGGCCAATTGTGGAGGCTGCGGATTTGCAGGATGCAGGGCATTCGCCCAATCCTGCGTGGAAGCGGCCAATCTGGACAACAATTACTGTCCGGTGGGTGGCAACGAGGTAATGAAGAAAGTGGCAGCCGTCTTAGGGCTTGAGGTACATGAGAAAGCTCCTATGGTGGCTGTCGTCCGTTGTAACGGTACCTGTGCCAACCGTCCGGTCGTGAACGATTATGACGGTCTGAAATCCTGCAAGGTGAAGGCTGCCCTGTACAGTGGCGACACCGGGTGTTTCTACGGCTGTCTCGGATGCGGCGACTGCGTGTCTGCCTGCCAGTTCGGTGCTATCTCCATGGATCCGGAGACCGGCCTTCCTGTAGTGGACGAGGAGAAGTGTACTGCCTGCGGCGCATGCGTCAAGGCGTGTCCAAAGAAGATTATCGAGCTGAGGAACAAGGGCCCGAAGAACAGAAGGGTGTTCGTATCCTGCGTCAATATGGAGAAAGGCGCGGCAGCCCGCAAGGCATGTTCGTCAGCATGTATCGGCTGCGGCAAGTGTGCGAAAGCCTGCCCGTTCGATGCCATCACGGTGGAGCACAATGTGGCCTATATCGATTTCAACAAGTGTCGGCTGTGCCGCAAATGCGTGGTGGAATGCCCTACTGGAGCAATACATGACGTGAATTTCCCTGCACCTGCGCCGAAGCCAGACAAGCAGGCTCCTAAGCCTGCGGCCAAGCCTGTGACACCGGCATCTGCTCCGGCAGCGGCAGCATCCCCGCAGACAGAGGCGTCATCTGCCGTCAAGCCTGTGAAACCGGCCGATGCCAGACCGGCAGCAAAACCTGAAGTTGAGAAAAAAGAGGAGTAGACTATGAAGAAGACATTTTCAATAGGTGGAGTCCATCCCGATGACAAGAAGATATCGGCAGGTTGCGCGATAGAAGTGCTTCCTACTCCCAAGACAGTGTATATATCCATGGCACAGCATCTTGGAGGTCCTGCAAAGGCTGTAGTGGCAGCAGGTGACAGGGTGAAGACTGGCCAGGTGATCGGTGAGCCTACCGGTTTCATATCAGCATACGTGCATTCTTCTGTTACCGGTACCGTAAAGTCCGTCGGACTGCGCAAGGACCTGGCAGGCATACCTGTAGTCCATGTAGAGATAGATGTGGAGCCGGACGAATGGGTGGAGACTGCAGACACTACGGATACGCTTGTGACGGAGATACCGCAGGATCCCAAATTTATAGTGGACAGGATCAAGGCCAACGGAGTGGTGGGACTCGGCGGGGCTACATTCCCTACCAGCGTGAAGCTGTGCCCTCCTCCGGACAAGAAGGCTGACATCCTGATACTCAACGGGGCTGAGTGCGAGCCGTATCTTACTTCCGACTATCGTATCATGATAGAGAAGAGCAGGCAGATAGTTGTCGGTGCCGCTCTGATGAAACGGGTCCTCGGAGTGCACAAGGTCGTGATTGGTATAGAGGAGAACAAGCCGGAGGCCATTGCCAAGATGTCCGAGGCCGTGTCTTCGCTTGCCGCAGGATCCGGTGATTATGCAGGCATAGAGGTGATCACCCTCAAGAAGAAATATCCGCAGGGCGGCGAGAAGCAGCTCATAGATGCCATTACCCGCAGGCAGGTGAAGTCCATGGGGCTTCCGATAGATGTCGGGGCGGTGGTGCAGAATGTCGCCACATCCCTTGCCGTGTACGATGCAGTGCAGAAGAACCGTCCTCTGATAGACAATACGATTACCGTGACCGGAGACTGTTTCCCTCGGCAGAGCAATGTCCTGGTACGTGTGGGGACACCGCTGTCATATATTATCGACAGTCTTGGCGGGATCCCGGAGAATGCCGCCAAGGCCATAAGCGGCGGTCCTATGATGGGCAAAGCCATAGCCAATCTCGATGCCGCCACACTCAAGGGCACTTCATCCATCCTCTTCCTGACGGAGGAGCAGACAAGGAGAAAGCCGGAGTCGAACTGTATCAGGTGCGGCAGGTGTGTCGAAGCATGTCCTATGGGCCTGGAACCGTTCCTTCTCAACAAGCTCGCCCGCAACGGCATGACTGATGAACTGGAGCAGAACGGGGTACAGGACTGCATAGAATGCGGATGCTGCCTCTATTCATGTCCGGCGAACATTCCTCTCCTTGACAGCATAAGGATAGCCAAGGGAGAAGTGATCAGGATTATCAGAAGCAGGACTGCTCCCAAGAAATGAAACAGACAAGAATATTAAACAGAAAGAAAGATGAATAAACTATTGGTTTCACCATCACCCCATATCCACAGCAAGACTTCCACGCGCAGCCTCATGCTGGATGTGGTGATTGCGCTCCTGCCTTCCGTGATAGTCTCAGTGCTGTTCTACGGCTGGTCGGCAGTGGTCGTGCTCGCAAGCAGCGTGGTGTTCTGCGTGTTGCTGGAATATCTTATCACGAGGTACCTCATGAAGCAGGCATCCACGATTGGGGACCTGTCAGCCCTTGTTACCGGTATCATCCTGGCGTTGAACCTTCCTCCGACAGCCCCTTGGTGGGTAGCCATGATAGGTGCTGTCGTGGCTATCGGGGTGACCAAGATGACATTCGGAGGTCTTGGACAGAATGTCTTCAACCCTGCCATCACAGGGCGTGTCTTCCTCCTTATATCCTTCCCTGCCATCATGACTACCTGGGGAGGCGCGAAGGGCTTTATCGGAGGCGCTGATGCCGTTTCTGGTGCCACTCCTCTCGGAATAGTGAAGGAAGGCCTTGCGCAGGGGATGACTCTCGACCAGATTTATGCAATGCATGACTTTTCATACGGGCAGATGCTTTTCGCCAATATCGGAGGCTCTGCGGGAGAGATCTCTGCGATCGCCATCATCATCGGTTTCATCTACCTGCTTGCACGCAAGGTGATCAGACCGTATATCACCCTTTCGGTGCTTGTCACGGTGGCGGTCTTCTCCGGCATTTTCTGGCTCATAGACCCGACCCAGTACACGGACCCTCTGTTCAATCTCCTTACGGGCGGCGTCCTTCTCGGTGCGGTCTTCATGGCCACCGATTATGTGACATCCCCGATGAGCGACAAGGGCGGTATCATATTCGGAGTCGGAATCGGTATCATAACCATGCTTATCAGGTATTTCGGATCATATCCGGAAGGAATGTCCTTCGCCATCCTGATCATGAACTCTACCGTTCCGCTTATCAACAAATTCTGTAAACAAAAGAAATTCGGGAGGGCCTGACCATGGCAGTACAATCATCATTCAAGAATATGACACTCTGCCTTTTCGCAGTATGCATAGTGTCTTCAGCCTTGCTTGCCGCCGTATATGCGGTGACCAAGGAGCCTATCGAGGCGGCCGAACATGCCAAGACGGCCAATGCCATCGCCCAGGTCGTGCCTGAATTCGAGGGAGATCCTGTCCCGGGCACCGTAACGGTCGACGGCAAGGAATATTCTTATTATACGGTCAACAAGGGCGGCAAGCCGGCCGGATATGCCATCATGACTTCATCTGTCGGCTTCAGCGGTCCTGTAAGCCTGATGGTGGGCATGACTGCCGACAGGGTAGTCTACAGCACTACGGTGCTTTCTCAGGCAGAGACTCCGGGTCTTGGCGCCAAGTGCGTAGAACCGGAGTTCGCCGGACAGTTCAAGAATCTGGACCCTGCGGCCAAATCTCTCAAGGTGAAGAAGGACGGCGGCGACATCGATGCCATCACTGCTTCCACCATTACATCAAGGGCTTATACGAAGGCGGTGGAGATCGCCGTGTCCGTATATGACGCGATAGTCTCTTCTGCTGCCCAGGAAGAGTCTGCTGAAGTTGAGGCAGCTTCCGGAATCCCGCAAAACGAATAAAGGAGAACAGATTATGGGAAAAATTCAGCTTATAACAAAAGGTTTTGTAAAGGAGAACCCTACATTCTCCCTTCTGCTGGGCATGTGTCCTACCCTTGCGACTACGACTTCCGCTATCAACGGAATGAGCATGGGGCTTGCGACACTGTTCGTGCTGGTGCTTTCTAACATGGCTATCTCGGCTGCTGCACCTTATATACCGGACAAGGTGCGTATCCCTGCATATATTGTCATCATTGCGGCATTCGTGACCATACTTCAGTTCGTGATGCAGGCTTTCACTCCGGACATCTACGAGACTCTGGGCCTCTTCATACCGCTGATTGTGGTGAACTGTATCGTGCTCGGAAGGGCCGAGGCATTCGCCAACAAGAACAGTGTGGTGGACTCTGCATGCGACGGCCTCGGTATCGGCATCGGCTTCACCTTTGCCCTTACCCTTTTGGGCCTTGTCAGGGAAATTCTCGGAAGCGGATCGGCTTTCGGCTTCAAGTTCATTTCAGGCGACGGCATACTTGTCTTCGTGCTTGCTCCGGGAGCCTTCATGGCTCTTGCATACCTGATTGTGCTTTTCAAGAAGGTTACTGCGAAGAAAGGCGAGTGATAGGTCTTAAAACTGATAGAATATGGAATATATATTGATTATCATATCGGCGATATTCGTCAACAATATCCTGCTCTCACAGTTCATGGGTATATGCCCGTTCCTGGGAGTATCCAACAAGCTCAGTACGGCGACCGGCATGTCAGGAGCAGTATGTTTCGTCATCACGCTCGCCACACTGGTGACATACCTTTTCCAGTATTATGTGCTGGTGCCACTGCATATTGAGTTCATGCAGACGATAGCGTTCATCCTTATCATTGCCGCCCTCGTGCAGATGGTGGAGATAGTGCTCAAGAAGGTCAGCCCGGCCCTTTATCAGGCTTTGGGTATCTTCCTGCCGCTTATCACCACGAACTGCGCCGTGCTTGGTGTGGCCCTGATGGTGGTGACCAAGGAATTCACTTACGGAGGTGAGCCTCACATGCTGAATCTCGGAGAGTCCGTGGTATTCGCCTTCGCTACCTCGCTCGGTTTCGGACTGGCAATGATTCTGTTTGCCGGACTCCGTGAACAGATAGCTCTGAACAAGGTCCCTAAGCCGTTCCGCGGTATTCCTATCGCACTTGTGACAGCCAGCATCCTGGCTATGGCCTTCATGGGATTTTCCGGCCTTGTCTAGTCGGGCAGGAGAGACACAGGTGTGACCCGAAAGAACACGGCAGACAGCCGGTTATGGGGCTCACCGTCTCCGCTGTTTCAACGATTGTTATGGACAGAATGAAATATTGTTGTGAAATGAATGATACACCCGGGTCGCCGACAGAATGGTTTGATCTGGGTGTATCTTTGCGTCAGCAGGCTTGCTTCGGTGATGCCATGAACGCCTTCATGATGGCGGCCGAGACTGCCGTTGAGGAAATGAAGCGGATCAGGGATGATTTTCCCCGGAATCCTGCTGTAGAAAACGATATTGCAGCTCTGGAAAGTCTGCGCTCACGGGCGCTGGCATCGGTAGAACTGCTGAAGGAAATAAACGGTTTTGTCAATGTCGATCTGATGAATCCGTAGTACGTGTGCCTGCGGATTCTGCCCGCTATATCAGAACCGGTAGCGAACGGAGACGGTAGGCACGAAGCCGAACCATCCGTTGTTGTAGTATCCGGCCTTGCCTTTATAGTCTATCCGGTCAGTGTAATTGTCTATACGTCTGGAAATGCCGTCGTTTATGTGCATGCCGAACTGCGGCCTCAGGTCCACTGCTATCTGGAGAGGGAACCAGAATGTGTATTCCAGACCTGCCTGTACTGCCAGTGACAGCATGAAACCATAGTCATTGGGGTGATACCGCAGATTCCCGCTCTTGTAGACGACTTTGTCCTGTACATATCCGAGCGACAGCCCGGGGCCTGTGTACAGAGCCCAGCTTCCCTTGTCTGTCCATGCCGGGCGTGCCACCACGAAATTGTATATGCCTGTGGCCTTGAAGCCCGGTGCACCGCTTCCTCCATATCCGAAATCAAGGCTCAGATCCGTCTCTATGAAGTTTTTCTTTCCCACGCTGTGCAGATAGCTTAAATCAAAGCCAGTCATGCCTATCCTGCCTCCAAGCGAACGCGGCTGGGCTGAAAGTGCGATACAGCCTGCCAGGCATGAAATAATCAAGATGGTAATTTTTCTCATATTTCTTCTCTGTTTTCTGTCATTGGTTTGTTGAAAGAAAAAAAAGAACTGACCGGAAACAAGGTCAGTTCAAGTTTTAATACTCTTTCGTTCTGCAGCCTCTTAGAATCTGTAGCGGACTGAAAGTGCTGGAGCGAATCCGTAAAGTCCTCCAGTGTAAAATCCTGAAGCGTGGTTGCCTATCCATGCTCCGAACTGAGGCTTGAGGTCAATTGCAAGCTGCAGCGGGAACCAGAACGTGTACTCCAGGCCTACCTGAGCCTGCACGGCGATAGTCGTTCCGCTGAAGAAACTGAATGCAAGACCGGGTCCTGCGTAGAAGCCCCATTCACCTCTGTCTGTCCATGCCGGCTGGGCAATCATGAAATTGTACGTGGAAGCTATGCTGAGGTTGTGGTATCCGAATGTACCGAGGTTCACCTCCACGAAGTCGGCGTTGCTTACTGTGTGCTGGTAACTAGCCTCCATTGCGTAGCCCAATCTTGCTCCGATTGCTCTCGGCTGTGCTGATGCGGCAAAAGCCACTCCCAGTGCCAATGCTGCAATCAAAATAAATTTTTTCATCTGTCTTAAATGTTTTTGTTTAATTGCAAATATAGTTTTTTTATGCCGACTTTCCTATTTTTATCATTCTTTTATGGGTAGCGTACATTAGGCGTACATTAGGCGTACATTAGGCGTACATTATCGCTTCCTGCGTGCTTTCATTCATGATTGCGGTGCCCCGGGAAATTAGGACCGTAAACCTCCTTTACCTTGCGGACTACAAGTTTCCCGTCCTGCACCCATCCCGGGCC
>CALVDP010000013.1 GCA_944326315.1 uncultured Bacteroidales bacterium | reverse complement strand
AGCGGCCTGAATGAGCGGAAAACGAGATTCGAACTCGCGACCCTCAGCTTGGGAAGCTGATGCTCTACCAACTGAGCTATTTCCGCATGGTATGTCCGCCAGGCAGATACCCTGCCTCATTTGCGGACTGCAAATATAGCAATAAATTTTATAATCGTATTATTATTTTCAAAATTTTTCCTGACGAAACTCTGCCGATAATGCAGGACTGCAGGCGTGCCTTGAAGGTCCGGTAAAGAACAGGCTGGCCGCTACCTGTTCAGAAGTCCGGCAATGACAAAGGCAAGCGACAGAGCCAGGCTGAATATCATCTGCAGCTTCGCCGTCCCCTCGTCAAGGCCGGTTATCGCAGACGTACCCTCGGCACGATAGCGGATAGCCGTACGGACATTGAGCAAGGCAGGGAATGCCGCCAGGAAAACCAGCAATGTCCACCACGGGAAAATTTTCCCCAGCACACAGGACAATACCCAGAAGAACGGGAAAATCACCTCGAAATTATATACCATCACAGACTTTTTCCAGCCTATTTTCATCGCAAATGTCGAAATGCCTGCCCGGCTGTCCGTGGAAATATCCCTGAGATTGTTGATATGAAGTATGGCAACGGTAATCAGCGACACAGGGACGGCCGGCCACAATACGCCCCAAACTACCTCCCCGACAGTCACGTAAGACGTACCAAGCGAAGGCAGGATGCCGAAGGCAAGCATGATGACCATATCACCTGCAGCCACATATTTCAGAGGAGGATACAGTACGGCACATGCCACTCCGGCAAGGCCTATCCACAGGAGCGGCAGTCCGGTAAGGAAGACGAGGACAATGCCGCACAACGAGGAGACGGCCAGCAGGACTATGGAAAGCCTGCGTATCTCCCCCACCGAGAACATTCCCGATGTAATGGTCCTGGCTCCGTAAGTGTCACCGGCATCGACCTGTTTCCGGAAATCCGACCAGTCGCTCCAGGTATTCCCCGCGCAATGGAAAAGCACCATATTGACAAGAGCCCAGATCCCGAATCCCCAGCAGATATCATATCCTTCGCAGAAAAGGTAGGACAAGGTCACGACCACCGGCATCACTGATGCCGGGAATGACCACGGACGGACAGCTGTCATCCATTCTGCAAAAGTGTGCCTTCTTCCCATACCCTACCTCATGTCCATGATGGAACTCAACTCTGCCATGGCTTTCCTTGGAGACTTGTTCATATACAGAACCTCGTACACCATGTCGGCGATAGGCATGCTGACCTTGTGTTTCAGGTTTATATGACGGATACACTCCGCTGCATAGTAGCCTTCGGCTATCATTGTCATCTCGTTAAGTGCACTCTTGACCGTACACCCGTGTCCGATAAGCAGTCCGAGCCTTCTGTTGCGGCTGTATGAGGAATAGCATGTCACCAGAAGATCGCCGAGATACGCCGAAGTGAATGTGTTGCGGCTGTAAGGATAGCTCTCCTCAATGAAGCGTGTCATCTCGTTGGCACAGTTCGACACAAGCACCGCTATGAAATTGTCACCGTAGCCGAGCCCCTTGGCGAGTCCAGCGGACAGGGCATATATATTCTTGAGTATGGAAGCGTATTCCACACCGTACAGGTCACTTGAATAGCTCACGTGGATATATCTGCTGGCCAGATTCTCCCCCACTGTCCTGGCATTACTTTCATCCGCACTTGCAATGGTCAGGAACGAAAGCTTTCCCCGCGACACCTCTTCAGCGTGGGTAGGTCCGGCTATGATTCCCATCTGCCTGAAACTCAGGCTGTACCTGTCATGAAGATACTCTGCCACAGTCTGCCAGCAGCCAGGAATTATTCCCTTGATGGCCGAGATGATGAACTTGGACTGAAGGGAGACCTCAAGCGGCTCAAGGAAATCCATGAGAAAGGCGGAAGGGACGGAGATAATCACCACATCGGCATTTTCCACCACAGCATTGATATCATCTGACGGATGAATATATGCACTGTCAAATTCAAGTTCGCTGAGATATTTGGGATTCCTGCCGTCATTCAAAAGCCCCTCCAGGACTTCCCTGTTGCGTACATACCACTCCACCGATATGTGGTTTTTGGTCAGCATCCCGGCAATCGCCGTAGCCCAGCTGCCATATCCGATCACGGCATATCTGGCGTCATTTCCAATTTGAACCTCCATGAGACGTTTGTTTTGCCCGCCCCGGGGAGAGAGCGGAAAATTTCGGTAAATATAACCATTTTTTGGACATCAGACAGGAAACCACACGAAAACTGCCGCATCCCACAGTGCGTGCGAAATGACAATGGCACCGAATTTACCGGGACAAAGCCTGTAGGCCAGCCCCCACACGGCTCCGGCGACAAGGGCTGCCATCACCAGCATGAAATTCCACGAAGGGATATGCACACATGCATAAATTGCCGTCGCGACCAGGAATCCGGCATTCTTCCCTATCCTGTCCGCCAACGTCCTCTGCACATATCCCCTCCAGAATATTTCCTCTGCAGGGCCTATAAGCAAAAGGAGAAGCACGGACAGCAACACCGGCGAGATTCCGGACTTGATCCCGTAAATCATGTCCACCTGTTCCCTCGCGAAACCGAACATCCAGGAAGATACCTTGTCACCTGTCCAGAATATCCCCCACAAGGCAGCGGCCAAGGCCACGCCAATGATAACATTTTTCCAGTCAAGACATATTTCCCGCCACCATTTCACGCCAGATACTGTGGCCAGTGTGAAGAGGAGTGCAGCGGAAACGGACATCATTCCCCAGAAGTTGAAAAAGCCTGAAGTCATCGGGCTGAACATCAATGTCCACAGACACGCCGCGACAGCTATGGACACAATCAGCCTTATATTGTCTTTCTTCATCGGATTTTGAGTTTTCATCAAATTTTCCGAAATTTAGTGAATTGTCCCGGAACGGCAATAAAATCATGGGATAGTACAAGACAATAAGAAAACAGTACAAGACAATAAGAAATAAGAAATAAGATCAAAGACAGTACAAGACAATAATGGTATGAAAATAACAATGCTCCAGACTGACATAGTACCGGCAGATCCCCGGAAAAATACGGACGCGGCCTCCGCACTCATGGACCAGGCCCCGGGAAGCGACCTGTATATCCTTCCTGAAATGTTCTCTACCGGCTTCTGCACCTCACCTGAAGGAATTGCGGAAGAAGCGCCTTATCCCTCGCTGCTATGGATGAAAAGAGAAGCAAGGGAGAGAGGTTGTGCGATAGCCGGGAGTATCGCCGTACATGCGGAAGACAATACATGGAGGAACCGTTTCTGTTTCGTCCACCCGGACGGGAAGACAGACATCTACGACAAAAGGCATCTGTTCTCATACGGTGACGAACACCGCGCATTCACGGCGGGAGACAGGAGGGTCATCGTGGAATACAAGGGAATGCGCATACTCCTGCTGATATGTTATGACCTCAGATTTCCCGTATGGTCACGCAACAGGATGGACTATGACATGGCTATATATGCAGCCAACTGGCCGTCACAGAGGATAGATGCCTGGAAGACCCTTCTGAAGGCACGTGCCATAGAGAACCAGTGTTATGTCTGCGGGGTGAACAGGACCGGTACGGGATACGGGAACATTTACCCGGGAGCATCTGCGCTCATAGGACCGAACGGCAACACGATAGCGGACTGCGGAGACAAGGCAGGCGCCGCAGTGACAGCAGAAATCGACATGGGGGTCCTGGAGCGTTTCCGCCATACATTCCCGATTCTGGAAGATGCCGACAAATTCCATATCGTATAAGGTCAGAAGGGTCATGAGGTTCGATTTCTCACTGAGAATCGGGTATCAGAAAGAGAAACCGAGGCCTCACGTGACAAGGAAAGAGGGGATGTATTCCACTTATGGACTCACCCCCTCTTTCATCTTTACCGTCCCTACCGCTGCGGAAAGTTATTTGGTACGGGTCACGGTATGAAGGACGTTGCCGTCCTTGTCAAGCATGTATAGGCTAAGTTCATGCTTGTCGGCAGAGACAAGCGAATATCCTTCTTCAGGGCTGCAGAACACAGTACCGTCAACAGGCTCCACATCGCGGCCGAGTGATGCCGACGCATTCACCACATAGTCGATATCACATCCGTCCTTGCGGATATGCTGGAATGTGTGGATATGGCCGCATACATACATGTCGACATTGCCGTGCCTGAGCAGTATGGAGTTCACCCTGTCCTGCATGTCACGCCTTTCGGATTCAGACTTGTCGGTATATGCATATACGGGATGGTGCCCCACTACAAGCACCCAGTCCTCCCGGGCTGCCGTAAGCACGCTGTCAAGCCATTCAAGCTGTGGGGCGATGTCGGTCATCGATGCATCAGGATACTTTTCCGTATCCTCACGGTACTTGTCGATGAGCGGAGTAGTGTCAAGCATCACGATTCTGACAGCGACACTGTCCTCCTCGGCGGTGAAGGTGTAATACCTGGACGGCATGTCCCACCTTGCACTCACTCCGGAATAATCGACCACAGCCTGTGTATTGCCCCGGTATTCATGGTTGCCGCATATCGGATACCATGGAATCATCAGGTCCGGATGGGAGTATATCAGCTCGTAATTCGTCATCCACAGCGGATCGGACACACTGCGGACACCTTCAAAATGATGGACGTCCCCGGCTGCGACGACAAACTCTATATCTATGAACTCTGCCATCCTGCCCATGGTTGCGGCTACAGGCTTCTGTTCATAATACCCGTTCCTCCCCGCATCGTTTATGATGTAGAAGTTCAACGGCTTCTCCATTTCTTTCCAGGCCTGTACCGGATCTGTGCCGGCTGAGCAGGATGCAAGTATTGCAGGGACTGCAAGCAGCAGAGATACAAGTGTTTTTTTCATGATTTCTCTCGATTATTTAAGGAACTATCTGGTACCGTAGGCGCCGAAATGTGCCTCAACGGCAGGTGAAGTATATGTCTTGCCGTTGACTGTCAGTCCGGTCTCGGCATAGAACGGTCTCCTGCTGTCATCGGAAGGAGTGTATGCGTCTTCAAGAACAGGAGATCCTGCCTGCACATGGAAGTCCCAGGCGTCATCCCAGGCATAGAGGGACGGATCGGAGTCAACAGGATAGTTGACAAACAGCGGGTCCAGAGCCTCAGCCTCTTCGGCATTGCCTGCGACAATACTGTTGACATCCACTTTCTCGTAGTCATATTCAGGATGATTGTAGCTGTAGCCCTCATACGGGAATTTTGCCCCGGAATAATCGTTGCCGTCTTCATCCTTTCCAGAGAAGACATATTCGTCGCGCACCTGTACTGTTCCCGAAGCGTAGAAGTTGTAGTCGATCATCGAATTCTCCCTGTCATAGCAGTCCTCCTCGGTCGGAGTGGAATACGCCGGAGTGATAGCCCTGAACTTGCAGTTCACGAGCAGGTTGTTGAATACGCTGACATTCGCGTTCTCCTCGACATAGATACAGCCGCCTTTCTCGCCGTCACGTCTCCATCCGGCATTGATGATAGTATTGTTGTACGCCTGTATGAGCGCCTGTCCCCTCACCTCGCTCTGGTCGGAGCTCGAAAGTTTCAGTCCGTTGGTGTTGGGGCTGAACATGATGTTCCGTGCCACGTCCACCTTGCATCCGGACTTCACGTTGACTGCTTCCGCACCGTCATATCCGTTGGCGCTGAAGATATTGTCGGCGATAATGGCATTACCTCCCATCATGTAGATGCCGTCTGACCAGCCGTTGCGGATGATACTGTTGGTTATCACATAGTTACCGTTCGGATTATTGGTCGTGATCTGCGGATATGCATCGTCGCCGGCAGTGTAATAGCCGTTCTCGGCGGCAGGAGAGCCTTCCACTACCTGTCCTCCGGTATATTCGATGATGGTATGATCTATGACCATTTCAGCACAGGACGCACCAGCCACTATGCCTCCCCAGAGACCTTCGAAAGTATTGGCTTCTGTCCGTTCATCTTCAGCCACGGTAAGGCGCACCGGCTGGTCCTCGGTACCGAGACAATAAAGATTGCCGTCCACTGTGAATTCGATGGCGACATGGTTGACACCGACGCCGGATCCGCTGAAAATCACAGTGACACCAGGCTCGATTGTAAGGCTCTCACCCTCAGGAACAAGCAGATGTTTGTCCACCTCTATTGTGCTTCCTGTTTCCCATGTACCGGATACCGTCTGCACTGTGCCATCGCCCTGGCCGGAATTGTCGCCATTGCCGCTGTTGTTTCCGTTTTCCTTCTCGCACGCAGAAAGCACGAATGCCATTGCTGCTGAAAGCATGATAATGTTTCTTGTCTTCATAAATTGATATTATATTATAAGTTAGATTATAGTATCATTCCTCGCTCCGGTCCGTCCGGGTATATGGTCCGGACTTATTTCCCGGAAAACCTGTATCTCAGTCCGACGGTTACAGCCTGGCCGTGCCATTCCCTTCTTTCCACCACGGCACCCCTGTACCTTTCATAAGAAGTAAGGGAATCCGTCATGATATTGGACGTGACGAACCGCAGCACAGGCGTGTCAAGAAGGTTGGAGGCCTTGGCGAATATCGAGAAGCCAGCCTTGAAGCTCTTCTCCACAGAGGCATCCAGCTGCACGTATCCTGCCTCCCAGATGTCGTTGTCGAGCCAGTTGGAAATCTCGCTGAGCCTCTTTCCCGTATAGGAGCCTGACACCTGCGCCTCTATGCCGCACCGAGGGAAATTGAACAGGAGTGACAGGTTGGCGACATGTGCCGCCTGTCCGTAAAGCGGCCTGGTCTGGTTCACCGTCACCACCTCCGTACCCTGACGTACCCTCTTGCTGGTGGTTATGCTCGACATAGTATATGTGTAGTTGGCCTTTATGCCGAACCAGTTGAAGTATTTCATCACATCCACTTCCACACCTGCATTGGTGGCATCTCCGAAATTCATCGGCGATATGAACGTGGACTGGCCTTCATTTATAAGCCCGTATTCGATAGGATTTTCAAGTCTCTTCCAGAAAAGCCCCACCATGAACTGCTCCGATGATCTCGGGAAGAACTCATACCTGAGGTCAATATTGTCAGCTACCGTATGCTTGAGGTCCGGATTACCCTTCTCGTCGTAGTCTTCATTAAGAATCGTATAAGGTACTATCTCGAAGAAGCCAGGCCTGTTGATCGAACGTCCGTATGAAAACCTGAGATTGGCATTCCTGTGTACGTTATATTTGACATGGATGCTCGGCAGTATGTCCGTATAGTCCTGGTCGCCCTCGGATTCCTCCTTTCTCGGATAGTCCAGCACATAACCCTGGTCGGTATGCTCGGCCCTGACCCCAGCTATGATCTCAAGTCTGTGCCAGTCGTATCTGGCCATCAGGTATCCGGCGGCGATATTCTCCCATGCGTCATAGTTGAGAGGGTCGCCGATGTTTCCGTATGCACGCGGAGTGAGCAGGAGTTCGTTGAAGTTGGTCCAGTCTTCGCCGTAATACTGCAGGTCCTCGCGTCCGGTGGCGGAATCGAAGGTATATTCGTTGAAGAAGCTGTCCCTTGCCTTGTTCCTGTACATGCCTCCGGCCTTAAGGACCAATTCTGATTCTCCCGCGAAGTCAAACCTGTAAGACAGGTTCACATACCCTGCGAAATCCCTGTCGGAATTATGTTCCCACCGTTTTTCTGCAGAATCCGTATTGTAGAGATGCGGCTGCTGCATGTTGATGTATATCTTGGCATTGTCCGGAGAGGTGCTGCAGGCCTTCGAGAAGACTCCTGTCCAGTCAAGCTTCAGGTTTCCGCTGTCGAGCAGCGAATGTTCTCCCTTGAGTGTAGTGTTTATGATATACTGCCGCTCCCACTGCATCTTGACAATCCAGTCCTTGTCGTTGCTTCCGTCCCTCACCTCGCTTTTTCTCAGGTCCATATATCCGCCGTACAACATGAGCTTATGCCTTCCTCCGAACCTGTAGTCGAGCTTGAGATGCGCACCGAGCCTGTTCTGTTCTTCCGAATATGTCCTGTATTCCGTGCCATTGCCGGTGGAGCCCTGTACATAATATATGTCCGTGTCCTTGCCTCTGAAAAGATTCTGGTAGCTGACCCCGGCAATGACCCCGAGCCTGCCGCCGAAAAACCTGTCCCCGAAGGAAAAGCCGCCGACAAGATCAGGTCTCGGTCTCGAATACCGCACCTTAAGATTGTCCATCGTGAAATCGGCACTTGTCACCGAATAATCCCTGGTCGCATCAGCCCCTATCCTTTCGAACGGGGATATCTTCTGCCCTGCCCTGTGGTTGAATGATTCGAAATCCCTGTCGAAATACAGGGCACTGTATCCTGTGGCT
The DNA here is from genome assembly GCA_944326315.1 of uncultured Bacteroidales bacterium. Taxonomy (GTDB): domain Bacteria; phylum Bacteroidota; class Bacteroidia; order Bacteroidales; family UBA932; genus Cryptobacteroides. The sequence goes on along the minus strand of CALVDP010000013.1, from coordinate 42,903 downwards.
ATATTGGCATTGACCTCCAGCTTTTCCGGAGCATCCTTCATGACCATGTTCACTGCCCCGCCGATGCCGTCGCCCTCCATATCCGCCGTAAGCGATTTGGTGACCTCCAGACGGTCAAGCATCTCTGACGGGAAGATGTCAAGCGGGACGAATCTGTTCTTGTTGTCCGGACTCGGTATCTTGACACCGTTGACAAGGGTATAGTTGTATCTCTTGTCCATGCCCCTCAGTATCGCGTACTGTCCTTCCCCGCTGCTGTTCCTCTCGATGGTGACACCCGACATCCTCTTGATGGCATTTGCCACCGTCAGGTCCGGGGACAGCTCCATAGCCTTGGCACTCATCACATTCACCACATTCATGGAAGACCGCTCTATTCCCCTCGCCGCCGCCTCTGTCCTGCCTTTGTTGTCGGCCGTCACTATTACGGCGTCCAATGCTATATTGTCGGGCACAAGGCTTACCAGAAGCTCGCCCGTGGATGAATGGATGAAAGACACCTCGGCGTCCTTGTAGCCGATTGACGAGCACAGCAGCGTGCATGAGGCAAGGTCGGTATTGAGGACGAAACTTCCGTCAAGTCCGGTGACCGTACCTGTTCCTGCAAGTTCTTTCAGTATTACCGCAGCACCTATGATTTCCTCGCCAGTGGAGGCATCTATGATTTTTCCCCTGATAGTATTCGTTTCAGTCCCGGCATACACCGTAAGACTCATTAGAAAGAGTGCCGCAAAAGCCGTAAATTTCCCTTTCGCTGTCATACTTTTGAATTTGCGGCAAAAGTAGCCCGGGGAAATTTAATTTTTATTACATGATTGTTTACGAAATACTAATCGGCGTTTACAAAATATTAACCGCGTACGGCGGCTATTCGACCGTGACGCTCTTGGCAAGGTTGCGCGGCCGGTCCACATCCTTCCCCTTGCACACCGCTATATGATATGCCAGAAGCTGGAGGGGTATCGTCGAGAGAAGCGGATCGAAGCATTCCATGGTCCGTGGAATTTCCATACATGTATCGGCGATCCTGCTTATGACATCATCTCCCTCTGTGACAATGGCTATCACCCTGCCCTTGCGGGCCTTTATCTCCTGGACATTGCTGAGTATTTTCCCGTACAAGGCATTTTTGGGAGCGATGATCACCACCGGCATCTCTTCGTCGATAAGGGCTATCGGACCGTGCTTCATCTCCGCTGCGGGATAGCCTTCGGCATGGATATATGATATTTCCTTGAGCTTCAGCGCACCTTCGAGGGCTACGGGGTATGAATAGCCGCGTCCGAGATAGATGAAGTTCCTGGCATACGTGAAGATTTTCGAAAGCGAGGCGATCTTCCCGTCAGACTTGAGCACCTCCTTCATCTTGTCCGGAATGACTGCAAGCTCCTCTATCATGGCCGCATACCTTTCATCGTCAATGGTATGCTTCTCTTTCGCCAGATCAAGGGCTATCATGGCAAGCACGGTAACCTGCCCTGTGAAGGCCTTCGTGGAAGCCACGCCTATTTCCGGACCCACATGAATGTAGGAGCCTGTGTCGGTGGCCCTCGGGATGCTTGCCCCTACCGCATTGCAGATACCGTAGACGAACGCGCCCCTGGACCTCGCAAGCTCGATGGCTGCAAGCGTATCTGCCGTCTCGCCGCTCTGGGATATGGCTATGACAACATCGGTGCTCCTTATGACAGGATTGCAGTACCGGAACTCCGAAGCGTATGCCACCTCTGTCGGTATCTGGCAGAGATCTTCGAAGAGCTGCTTACCAATCAGTCCGGCATGCCAGGAAGTACCGCAGGCCACTATTATGAATCTGTCGGCCGACAGAAGCCTGTCCCTGTGGTCATGCACCGCGGAAAGCGTCACCGTCCTCGCTTCAGGATTCACCCTGCCCCTCATGCAGTCCCGGATACAGTCCGGCTGCTCGTATATTTCCTTGAGCATATAGTGTCCGAAGCCGTCTTTGCCGGCCTTGCCGAGATTCTTCGGGACTGTCATGACCTCGTGACAGCATTCCGCATTGGAAAGGTTCACGATACGGAGCTTGTCTCCATAATGCATGTACGCGATCTCCCCGTCCTCAAGATAGACGACCTTGTCCGTATATGCCGCGATGGGATTCACGTCCGATGCCAGGTAGAAGTCGGTGTCCTTCATACCGATGACAAGAGGGCTGCTCTTCCTGGCGGCATAGAGGCAGTCAGGATGTTCCTTGTCCACAAGGGCAATGGCGTATGCCCCTACGACCTCCCTTAATGCGCTCTGCAGGGCGATGACCGTGTCGGCATTGTCGCGTGAAGCGATATAGTCTATAAGCTGCACCAGCACCTCGGTATCGGTGGAACTCTTGAATTCATAGCCTTTCTTTTCCAGATTCTCCCTGATGACTGCATAATTCTCGATGATGCCGTTGTGCACCATGGCGAAACGTCCGGATGAAGACACATGCGGATGCGCATTCTTCGCGCATGGCTCGCCGTGTGTAGCCCATCTGGTGTGGGCAATACCGAGATGCCCGGACTTGTCCTTGTCCGCCGTATAGTTTTCAAGGTCAGCGACCTTGCCCTTCTCTTTATATACATTGAGCCTGCCGTCCGATCCGACAAGCGCCACGCCTGCACTGTCATAGCCTCTGTATTCCAACTGCTTAAGTCCCTCGATGAGCACAGGATACGCGTCACCGCTTCCAAGATAACCTACAATTCCGCACATATTGAAGATAAAGTTTCCAATAACCGCCATTTTCATGGACAGGAGGCAAAAATAAGAAAAACTTCCGGAACAATAATACAGATGAACAAGATTACAGCTTATTTCAAAAGCATGTTTTTATGCTGTTGGTGGCGTAAGAGGCTACCGGCCGATAACATCCGAGCTCACGAGATATCGGTAATTTAATAATTTGTTAACAGAAATTTTGTTATTTTACGGGATAATTTCAAATTAGCATTATGCCGACCGACAAGAAGAAAAAATTCCCGTATATTGAAAGGGATATCAGCTGGCTGTATTTCAACAGGCGAGTCCTGCAGGAAGCATGCAGGACTGAAGTTCCACTATTGGAAAGGCTCTCTTTCTTAGGTATCTACTCCAACAATCTGGACGAATTCTTCAGAGTCCGTGTCGCATCCCAGAACAGGATAGCTGAATGGGACGGCAAACAGGGAGCAAAGGAAGCCGCCCAGGCAAAGGCAACCGTGAAACAGATTTCAAAGATCAACGCCAGATACCAGAAGGAATACGAGGAAGGTGTGCACAAGGTATATGAGGACCTCAGGCGGGAGAACATCTGCATCATCTCCGACAAAGATGTCACTGATGACCAGCTGGACTTCATACATGCCTACTATGCCGACAAGATAGACGGGCTGATTGTGCCCGTGCGCTTCGCATCCGTCAAGCATCTCGACTATGAATCCGACCAGAGTATCTATCACGCAGTCAGAGCCGTAAAGGCCACTGCCTCCGGCGGCCACGCATACGAATATGCATTCTTCGAGCTGCCGGTCCAGAGCTGCGGACGTTTTGTAAGGCTTCCGGACAAGGACGGCAAAAGCTATATCATGTATCTCGACGATGTCGTCAGATGCTCCCTGCCGAAAATTTTCGCCGGGTCCGGATACACCTCCTTTGAATCCTATGCATTCAAATTCACGAGGGACGCCGAGATGGAAATAGACGATGACCAGAGAAGCGGTATCCTCCAGAAGATATCCAAAGGACTGAAATCGAGGAAAAAAGGTGAGGCGCTGCGTGTAGTCTATGACAGCAGCATGCCACAGGACCTGCTTAAAAGGGTCATCGGCAAGCTCGACCTCGGGCTGAGCGACACAGTGACACAGGGCGGGCGGTACCAGAACCACAAGGATCTGATGAAGTTCCCTGACTGCGGGAGGAAAGACCTCAAATACAAGCCCTTGCCGCAGCTTGTGCAGGAAGCTTTCAGTGAGCCGGGCACCATACTCCGGAAAGTCAGGGAGCAGGACAGGTTCCTGCATGTCCCGTATCACAGCTTCTCGTCTTTCATCGGGCTCTTGCATGAAGCGGCACTGGACAGCAACGTCAAGAGCATCAAGATCACCCTGTACCGTCTTGCCAAGGATTCAAAGGTCATAAAGGCCCTGATCGGTGCGGCCCGCAACGGAAAGAAAGTGACGGCGGTCATCGAGCTGCTGGCAAGATTCGACGAAGAATCCAATATGGTATGGGCACAGAAGCTTCAGGACGCGGGAGTGAAAGTCATATTCGGTGTGGAGGGGCTGAAAATACATTCAAAGGTGGTACACCTCGGGATGAAGAAAGGTCCGGACATAGCCTGTGTCAGCACCGGAAACTTCCATGAAGGAAATGCCCGGGCATATACAGACTGCATCATAATGACGGCTTCGCCACGGATAACATCGGATGTGGACCTGCTTTTCTCGTTCATCGAGAAGCCGTACATACCAGTCAACTTCAAGGAGCTTCTTGTATCCCCCAACGGGATGAAAAGGAAGTTCATAAACCTTATAAACGCAGAGATCAAGAACAAGAAGGCCGGCAAGCCTGCATATATCAAGGTCAAGATCAACCATATCACCGACCAGGACATGGTGGCCAAGCTCTACGAGGCTGCGGCAGCCGGAGTGGAAATAGACCTGCTTGTCAGAGGGAACTGCTCGCTGGTCACGAAGGATCTCCCAGCAGACTGCCATCTCAGGATATGCGGCATAATAGACCGGTTCCTCGAACATTCGAGGATATTCGTTTTCGCGGGAGGAGGTGTTGAGAAGGTGTTCATAGGTTCGGCTGACTGGATGCCGAGGAACCTGGACAACAGGATAGAGGTAGTGGCTCCGGTGTATGATCCGACACTGAAGATCGAGATGAAAAGGATTGTGGAGTACGGTCTGCGTGATGTCCGTCAGGGCAGGCTTGTGGACGGCTCGGGAGAAAACACGCCATGGACCTGCGATGACCCGCTGGACAAGAGCTCGCAGGAAGCACTGTATGAATATTACAGGGAGAACCTGTAAGATTTCAGAAAAGACTTAAACCAAAGAAGAATAGCGGTTTATGAGAATGTCAGGCGGACATTCGGATGCGAATAGTAAGGTTTGGATGAATTTAGTCTTTCGCAGAAAGACGTTTAATTTCAAGGAATAGAGCTATGGAAGAAGAATTGGCCAATTACAGGGAAAATGCCGTGACTTATGCAGCGATAGACATAGGATCCAATGCCGTGCGGCTCCTGATCAAACAGCTTGAAAGCCCGGAAGCGCCACATTTCAGCAAGGTACTCCTTCTGAGGGTGCCGCTGCGCCTCGGCTTCGATGTTTTCTCGTCAGGAATGATATCCGAGAAAAAAGAGAAGAACATGATCAGGCTGATGAAAGCCTACAAGAATCTGATGAAAATTTATGACGTCTCCGACTACCGCGCCTGCGCGACTTCCGCCATGCGTGATGCGGCAAACGGTCCTGCCATAATAAAGGCCATCGAGAAGAAAGCCGGTATCAGGATAGAAATCATCGACGGCCAGGAAGAGGCCAGGATGATATACAACAACCATATCGAATACATGAGGGGAAGGAAAGGCAATTTCATGTACGTAGATGTAGGAGGAGGAAGTACAGAGATCAATCTTCTGGCAGACGGGGAACTCGTATGTTCCAGGTCATACAACATCGGTACCGTCAGAATCCTCAACGAAGCCGTGACGGAAAGCGAATGGGAGAGGCTTTCCAAGGACATGAAGGATCTTGCGCTTTCATACCCGGGTATCAACATTATCGGCTCCGGAGGCAACATCAACAAGCTGATAAAGCTGGTGAAAGGCCGTGACACAAGGTATTCAAGGATGACGGTCACCTCCCTGCACGAGCTGTATGACAAGCTCAAGGACATGACGGTAGAGCAGAGAATGGAGGAATACGCCATGAAGCCTGACCGTGCGGATGTGATCGTACCTGCAGCAAGGATATTCCTGACCATCGCGGACATAACGGAAGCCGTCTACATTTATGTCCCTGTAATAGGACTTGCAGACGGCATCATCGACGGGCTGTACACCAAGAACATGATGAAGTAGTGGCCGACGGTCCCGAAAGGACACCGCTTCCGGGGGGGGCGGACACGGCGGCACACCGCCTGTCAATCCGCTCCCGGATAATCTGAATAACGTCAGTTCGACGAATTTTTATGTTCAGTATCAAAGATTCCGTCGAACTGACGTTACGATTTCTTCGAAATCCCTTTCCTTTTTCGTGTCACCCCTCTTAAATTCTCCCCTGCGTAGGGGAGAACTTACATCGGACTTCGTCCTCCATAGAGGTAATTCGATGAAATTCATTCCATTCATTTCATCGAATTCACGTTGAATAAGCAGTTGGATTCTCCACTCCGTCAGTCACCTCATTGTCTCCGGCCTTTCCGTACAGAAGCTGAAGCAGGTCATTCCAGTCCAGTCTGTACGACGGGCTGAAATTGTCTGACGAGGCATAGGCGGCAAGAGATGCGATGAATGCCGCCCCTTCCGGTGTGCCGGATACGGCATCAGGGTCAGTCGTGCATATCAACAGCCTGCCATTGCCAACAGCAAATTCTGCCACAATGCCTAACTTGTGGCATCTTTCCACATTGTCAATCACCTGCAGCACAGGCGTGTATCCGTCAAGACTGTCCATTATCAGAGGTCTTGAATGCAGGCTGATGCTCCACCATTGCCAGTCACTGTGGCCTTCATTCGGGAAAAGCCCGAAAGCCGGATGCTCCGGATCGTTGATTACTGACAGTGTGCCGGGAGATATCTCCTTTCCGGCCCGTTCGGATACTCTTCTGAACATTGACCAGTTCCAGAAATCAGGAGTGAAAAGCCCTCCGACAGAATTGTCCACAATATCCCCGTGCGAAGGGAAAAGCAGCACAGTCCTGCCGTCCTCCAACATCTGCCTGAGCCTGTCATCCGCAGTATCTGCCGTCACAAGACCGCGCGGAAGCCTGTCCCCTGCCGTATTGTCCGGATAGACCCAAAACTTGTACAGGTTCGAATACTCCCCTGCCGACAACTCCAGAGACAGGCAGAATGCCATGTCATCAAGAGTCTTACCGAGATATTCCTCCAGAGGTACCGTGATATTGCCGGAATGCGACACTTCTCCGTTGGCAACAGACACAGGGACACTGCCTGAAAGTTCCGGCGGGAAACGGACTCCTTTGCCGGACAATCCCCGTGCATCCGTCACGGACAGCCTCCACAGCAAAGTCTCACGGAATTCCTCCTCGGTATAGTTCGAGACAAGAAGATCCACATCAACAGTATCACGCCTTGTCAGGCAATAGCTGTCAAAAGACGCCAGCAGGACAACTGGAGAACAGAAGTGTCTGAACTCCTCCGGCGTCACCACGCCCTTGCTGTCCATGAACGCGTCCAAGACTCCCACAAGTGCCGTTCCCTGTCCAGGATAGTCCTGCAGGTCAAGGACCTGGAAACCTCCGAAGCCCGGTGTCCGCAAGGCATATTCAAAATCAGCCTTGAAGCACTCCACTGCAAAACGGCCGGAAGCCTTGCTGAAATCCTCCGCCCTGTCTCCCATTCCGTTATCATGAAGGCGCTGCCTGAAAATCTCCAGATTGTAAGGATACAGCACACCCGTGTACTTGTCTGTTTCAGAATAGTCGGGATATATCTGGAACTGGCAGTTCTCATGGCTTACCACAGGTACCGGACTTGCCGATATTGCCCCGGAATAATCACCCCTTGTGCCGGGTCTGGTATTGTTCAATATCCCGCCCTTGTCGGCATCGGCAAAGGCGAAGGTGGTCCTGGTGTGCGACGAATAGCCCTCACCCCAGCCTACCCTGCAAGCCACGAAATAGTCCTCACCGTCCTGAGGGCCTTCCCAGCCAAGATTGTTGTTGGACCCGAAGCAATAGAGATGACGCCCGTCAGACTTTCGGAACTCCTCTGTCCATTCCGCCATCAGACCGGTATCGCCGTGCAGTTCATTTCCCAATGAAAACATGACGAAAGACGGATGGTTGCCGTACTCTGCAAGAATCCTTGCGGCTTCGCGGCGCACGAATATGTCAAGACTGCTGTCTGCCCTTTCCACTGCGCCCCATAGAGGAAGCTCCGGCTGCAGATAGACTCCTTCCCTGTCCGCTGCCTCGAAAGCAGCCTCCGGCGGTGTCCATGAATGGAAGCGGTAATGGTTTATCCCGTATTCCCTGGCCCTGGAGAACAATTCCCTCCATGCTTCCGTATCCATAGGAGGATAGCCTGTGAGCGGGAATACGCATGCATCGTGCTTTCCACGCAGGAAGACCTTGCATCCGTTGTTGGCAAAGCTTGTCCCGTCTGTCGAGAAATCCCTCATGCCGGAATACACTGACAGCGAATCCTTGCACTCCGCTGTCTCCATCACCGCGTCAAACCGGTACAGATGAGGATGGAATTCGCTCCAGAGCAGAGGGTCGTCACCCATGTCCAAAGTGAAGGAATGCACGTTCCTGCCCTTAGAAAGGTCTATGCTGCGGGACACCCGGGAAGGCATGCTGGAAGCCGGCACCTTCCCTTCAGGAACATCCGCGTCCGACGGCTCGGGCACAGCCCTTATGGAAAGGCTTGCGCTGCAGTCCCTGTCTGAAACAATTTCCGTCCGCACCAGCGCGATTCCCTTCTTCACATCCGGGAAAATGTCCATGGATGAAATGAATACAGAATCCACAGCCTCTATGAACATCCTGCCGATAACACCATTCCAGTTCGTCTGTGTGGCATCGCTCCAGGCATGGGAACTCCGCACCTGCTCAGGTACGGCTGCAGGCGAATTGTCCACTATAAGCGAGATTTCATGCAGTCCGGGCTGCAGCGACGGCAATTCATATACATGAGGTACGAGAAGGCTGGAATCGCTTCCGGCCTCCACTCCGTCTATTGACAATGTACTCGGCTTGGTCCTTTCGAGCACAAGAGACAGACGTTTTCCCGAGAATGATACGGGAATTTCCACTGTCCTGGTATAGGTCACCTTCCCTTCGAATGGATAAAGCCTGGTCAGACCGGATGTCACCGGTGTGGAGGCATTACCTCCGCCCAATCTGTTTTCATCTGTCGTCCCCGGAAGGACACATGTCCCCAACGTTGATTCCCAGCTGCCGTCAAGGAAAAGGCTGTCCCTGCCCGAGCCTCCATGAAGAAGGTTTGGGGCAAGGACGGATATCAGCAATGTCAGAGCAAATCTTCTCATCATTCCGCTACAAGATAAAGCACACGGCTTGACCAGTCATTCTGCAAATGGTAGTCAACGGTATGCGTATAAGGTATCTCAAGCCCCGTGGACATGAGGTATCTGCCGGAAAAAGACATGCCTTCGAACGGAAGAGGCTTGTTGTCTATCCTGTCAAGCTCAGTCACACGGTACATTCTGTCAGGGTCAAGCCCGGCCATTTTCACCCGTGGAAGATGTTCGTTCCTGAAATGCTCCAGCTTCCACCAGTAGAACACCGCCTCGGACTTGTCCTTGGAACAGTACATAAGGGAAGCAAGGTTGAAGCCGTCATACGGAGAGACCAGCCTGTAGATGTCCCCGAACTGTACCACCGGCCTTATCATCTTGTATTCTGCTATCGCCTTCCGGCACAGCTCCTTCTCCTCTGCCGTCATGTTCTTGGGCTGGATTTCCATGCCGAGACGTCCGCTCATTGCCACATCTATCCTGTATTTCAGCGGTATGGTTCTGAAAGTCTGATGATTCGGAGCTGCGCTTATATGTGATGCCATGGCTATTGCAGGGAAGAAGTACGATGTTCCCCACTGCATGTAGATGCGCTGGAGGGCATCGGTGTTGTCACTTACCCAGAACTCGTCAAACCACGGAAGGATACCGTAGTTGGCCCGTCCTCCCCCGCTTGCGCATGCCTGGATGACAAGGTCCGGATATTTGGCGCGTATCCTTTCGCATACAGAGACGAGTCCCTGATGATAACGGATATACATCTCGCTCTGCCTGTCCTTGCCGAGATATTGCGAGCCATGGGTCATTATCGACATGTTGGCGTCCCATTTTATGTATTCGATGCCGGGGTTTTCTGTCATGAGCCTGTCCACGACATCGAATACGAAGTCCTGCACCTGAGGATTGCCCAGGTCGAGGACAAGCTGGGTACCGCCGCGTCCTGTCACAGGGTCGCGGGAGACTGGTTTCAGCACCCAGTCAGGATGCTTTTCGTATAGTTCGCTGACAGTATTGGTCATCTCCGGCTCTATCCATATACCGAAGCCTATCCCGTGACTTCCGGCGGTCTTCACAAGTCCGGCTATGCCGTTGGGAAGCTTCCGGGTGTCAGTCTGCCAGTCACCCAGCGATGAATTGTCCCGGTTCCTCTGGTATCTGCCTCCGAACCAGCCGTCGTCCATCACGAAAAGTTCGCCTCCCATTGAGGCAATGTCCTTCATCATGCTGTCCATTCCGTCTTCCGTAATGTCGAAATAGACTCCTTCCCAGCTGTTCAGCAATATCTTGCGTTCAATATCCCCGTGTGCGAGCCTGTATCTGCGGGCCCAGTCATGGAAATTCCGGCTTGCGCCTCCGAGTCCCTCGCGGCTGTATGTCAGGGCAAGTTCCGGGGTCACGAAAGTCTCTTTCGGCATAAGGCGGTATTCGGATGCATCAGGATTGATACCTGCGAAGAATCCATGGAAATCCGTATCCCCGGTATGGAACTTCAGTTCATAGTTTCCACTGTAACACAGGGCCGCCCCTATTACGTCCCCGCTGTTCTCCCTCGGTTTTCCGTCCAGTGAAATCATGACCTCGGCGTGTGAAGTGTGCGAATTGCGCACCCCGTCCCTGTTGCTGATGACCTTGATGCCAGGAGCAAGAGGCTCGCAGGCCACCCTGCCCTCATCCGCCCAGGAACCGTACAGATGCGATATCCACACGTCTCCCTTGCGCACAGGAAGATATGCCGAAGCGTATTCCCTGAGTAATACAGGCTTTTTGGCCATATTTGCAAGCTCAGTCCACGTCTCTATCATTTCGGTGTCATCATAAGCTCTGTAGCATATGTCGGCATAGAACGGATAGAAGGTATCCTTCAGCCTTATCCTGGTGACTTCCGCATTGTCTTCACGAATGGTGGAGACACTCTCCACAACCAGCTGCAACGTCATGTTCCCGTCAGGATGCACCACTGCCAGTGCAGGCTCCGACAGGCAGTTCATACCATAAGCCGGATAAGCATCCGCCGAAGGCATTCCGCTGCGCAGGAGACCCTGCATATCAGACTCGCACAGCCTTTCGCCGAAATACAGATATCGCAACTGCTTTCCGGGACAGGCATCCAGCACCATCGACATCCTGTCCGTAGAGACATGGACAAGATCCTTTTCCCTGCCCTGGTCAATGGACAGGTATTCACGTACAGTCCTGCCCCATTCCTTGATGACGCCGTCATCCCACGGACCTTCCGAAGATGCGGACGGCAGAAGCATCGAACATGTCTCGTCCTTGTCCGAAAGAGACCACATGACGCGGCTCAGCCCGTTGGCATCCATCCATTCCCACCATGCAGCCCATTCTTCCAGATCCAGAGGACCGTCACCGTCGGCATTCATGCCAGCACATTCCGACACGAACAGCGGAATGCCGCGGGATATGGCGTAGTCTCCCCTTACCCGGAGTTCAGCGCCGTGTGTCCCGGCATAGAAATGCAGGGTGTACATGATGTTGTCCAGTCCCTTTATCGGGTCATCCGCTACAATATGCACGTCCTGATCCCAGTGAGGGCAGCCCACCAGCACCAATGCCTTCGGCTCTGCTGACCTTATGACCGATATGATGTCTTCCGCGTAGGCCTTGATATCCGCCCAGCTGTCGTCCACAGGCTCGTTGAAGACTTCATATATGACATTGGGTACTCCCTTGTACCTGTCCGTCACAGCCTTGAAGAACCTCCTGGCCTCATCCAGACGCAACTTGTGGGCATGCCAGTCCACAATCACATATATGCCGTTCTCTATGGCGGCGTCAGCCACCCTGTAAAGCGACTGCAGGGCTGTCTCCGGATCGGAAGCGAAATTGCCGTCAAGCTCCGCACCTATCGCTGCCCGGACTACATTGCATCCCCATTCTCCGGCAAGCTGGTCTACCGTACCGTGGTTGTAGAATCTCGGCCACAGGTTGTGCCAGCCGATGCTTACGCCGGAAAGCGTCACAGGATTGCCTTTCTCGTTGACCAGTGAATGCCCCTTCACAGAAAGCCAGCCGTTCTCCCCGACAGGAGTGTCCGCCATTGCAGGCATGGTGCCGGCAAGGGGCAATGCGGCAAGAAGCAGTCCGGTTATTGTTTTCAAAAGTTTCATAGTACAGTATTTCAAGTAGCGTTTTTTCGTTCAGCCAAGATAATTCATTTCTTTCTTCTTTCCGCAAGTACGGATGAAATTTCCGCCATTCTGGATGTGGTAAGAGGATAGAAGACCACCACTGCGGCAGCTGCGAGCGCACCTATTGACGGTATCCAGCTCATCATTGCCTTCAGTCCGGTAATGGCGGTCTGCGACTGTACGGCAGTTTCAGAAGTATCGTATCCGAATGCTGCCAGCACCCACAGTATCAAGGCACTGCCGAAAGCGCCGCCGAATTTCTGGGACATTGAAGACGAAGAGAAGATAAGACCTGTCGATGCCGAGGAATTCCTGTACTCGGAATAGTCCGCTATGTCCGCGAACATGCTCCAGAGCAGAGGAAGCGTAACACCTGTGGCTATGCTTATCAGTATCTGCAGAATGATAAGGGTCCACATGCCTCCTGTCGTGGAGGGTATGAACATGATGAAGAGACTCAGTACACCTGCCACGGCCAAGGCCAGGATATACGAGGATTTCTTTCCCAGCCTGTCGGAAAGCGGTACGGCAAGGGCAACTCCAAGCATGTTGGCCACCTCTCCGACAGCCAGGAAGATGCCGCAGGTGAAAAGCGCCGGCGTCCCTATCACGTCCTTGAAATAGTACGCTGCGGCCCCGCCTCTGATAGAGTTGAACAGCAGCACTCCTATTCCGGCAGCCAGCAATATCCACCACGGACCGTTATTTACAAGGGACCTGATATCTTTCAATACTGAGGCGTTCCCTGCCTGAGGAGTTTCCGGCCTTACCCTTTCCTTCGTCATTGCGAAGCAAAGGATAAACAGCACTGCACATATAAGCCCGACAATGACCATCGTGTACTGCCATGAAGCCTGCACGGAAACATTTTCCGTATTCTGGAAGAATTTCAGCAGAGGCTCGAAAATGGCCAGTGCGATGAAACTTCCGCCGTATGCGAAAAACATCCTGTAGGAGGAAAAGACGGTCTTTTCCCTTGAATCAGGCGTAATCACGCCAAGCATGGCCCCATAGGGTACATTGATGACCGAGTATGTCGTCATCATGACAATATACGTGATGTATGCAAATGCATGCTTGAAGCCATAGCCTGCATCAGGAGTGGTGAACGTAAGTACGCCCGCGATGGCGAAAGGGACGGCCGCCCACAGCAGATACGGCCTGTACACTCCCCATCTTGTCCTGGTCCTGTCGGCAATCATGCCCATTACAGGGTCAAATACAGCATCGTAAAGTTTAGTTATCAGCAACAGTGTCCCTGCATGGGCAAGCGACAGCCCGAACACATTGGAATAGAAAAAGGGAAGATAGTACGAGAATATCTTCCAGAACATCGAGGAAGACATGTCCCCAAGGCCGTATCCTACCTTTTCCGTGAAGGCCGCTTTATCGTGGTTTCGGTTTTTCATATAGATCATGAGTCTTTCCAATCATTCCTGATGCTTTTCCAATCATTCCTGATGCTTTTCCAATCATTCCTGATTCTTGTCGATCAGACGGTTCAGTCTCTTTACGGAATCCGTAGTGGTGTAGCCGTCCGGCTCTGTGTTGAAACAATAGTCCAGAAGCCTGTCCACGGAAGACACGGCCACGTGCATCCTCGTGTCACTTGATGCATAGTAGATATACACGGTACCGTCATCGTCCGCTATCCATCCGTTAGAGAACAGCACATTCATCACGTCTCCGATGTATTCGTCGCCTTCCGGGACAAGGAAGAAGCCTCCAGGCTCGGCTATCACCCTGGACGGGTCTTCCAGGGATGTCACATACAGATAGAGCACATAACGCAGCCCTGATGCACACCCGCGCACCCCGTGGGCCAGATGCAGCCAGCCTTTGGAAGTCTTGATAGGGGCAGGTCCTTCCCCGTTCTTCTGCTCCTTGATAGTGTGGTAATGCCTTGCATTGATGATCTTCTCTTCCTTGATCACGACATGCTCCATGCTGTCCACAAGAGCCCAGCCTATACCGCCTCCGCGGCCGGCATCGATGAAGCCGTCCTGAGGCCTCGTGTAGAGGGCGTATTTGCCGTCCACGAATTCAGGATGCAGGACCACATTGCGCTGCTGGGCGGACGACACCATGTCAGGCAGCCTTTCCCATGTCACGAAATCCTTTGTCCTGGCCACACCTGCGGATGCTACGGCGGCGGAGAGGTCTCCCGGAGCTGCGGAAGGGTCCTTGCGCTCCACGCAGAATACCCCGTAGATCCAGCCGTCCTCATGGGCCGTAAGCCTCATGTCATAAATGTTAGTCGCAGGCTCGCCGTAGTCAGGCATGGTAACAGGCCTGTCCCAGAAACGGAAATTGTCCACTCCGTCCGGGCTTTCCGCCACGGCGAAGAAAGATTTGCGGTCCGCACCTTCCACACGGACCACAAGGATGTATTTCCCGTTCCATTTGATGGCTCCGGAATTGAACGTGGCATGTATGCCGAAACGTTCCATAAGATACGGGTTGGTATTCCTGTTCAGATCATACCTCCATTCAAGAGGCGCATGGTCGCCTGTCAGGATAGGATAGCGGTATCTTTCATATATCCCGTTTCCTTCAAGCGGCTCGTTTTTTCTTGTTATGAGGGCCTCATGCTTCTGTCTGAGCCACTCAAGTCTTTCGTCGAAATTCATCATATAACAAATTTTAACTGTAAAGGCATTATTCTATAAAACCAATGTTGCCGACAGCGGCAAATTTCCTGAAATCATCCTCTGACTCCTGTCCCGGCCACGGTGCATAGAAATGCCCCGGAATATCGGAAGCATTGCGCCACACAAGTACGTATGCCAGAGGACAGTCCTTTATGGCAGGATACAGGACTTCCGTCCACCATCCGGCGTAAGGCAGGCCTTCAAGGCCGGTTTCCGTAAGGGCTATTGTCTTGCCGTGCTCTTCCCCGAGCTTTTCCATGAACGAGAGCGTCTCCTTCAGCTGTTCGGAATATACGGCGTTGGATGCCGGCACTTCCCCATACTGGTAACAGTCCAGTCCCAGGATGTCCACAATACCGTCTCCCGGATAGCGCTCCATATATCCTTCGGCATCCACACCGGCACCAGGAGAATAGGCCCATACAAGATTGTCAAGACCGCGTTCTTGTGTCATATAGCCGTACGTCAGCTTCCAGAGCGCAAGGTATTCTTCTTCGGTGCAAAGATCCCTGCCCCACCAGAACCAGCTGCCGGTGTGCTCGTGCCACGGCCTGAATATGAGCGGGATGCGCTTCCCGTCCGCATCCCGGAAAGTATCGAGGTAGTCGGCACAGGCCGAAAGCCACTGCATGAACACCCCGTGTCTTTCTCCGCCTTCAAGCACGGAAGTCACGACCTTGTCGGAAGACACGTCCCAGCTGTCACCGCCGGTGAGAGGATTGCGGGGATGCCATGAGAAAGTCACTATGCCGCCTCTGGAATAATGTTCGATTGCCGCCTGGCGCATCATGGCGAAGGGATTTCCGTCCAGATTCTCCGGTCCGGAAAGTTCGATGCCGCCGAGGTCAAGTCCCAGCACGGCAGGATTCTTCCCGCATACGTCCCTGACATCGGAACGGTCAAGCCGGTCTCCCTGGACTGCTCTCCACGAATGTCCGTACATGTAGGCATCCTGCTGTCCGAAAAGTATCTTTCCTTCTTCCACAGAGGCACGCAGATCCGAAAGCAGGATGTCTGCCGGTGCTGATGCATCCTTATCAGTGCAGGCCGACAGCACAGCGGCCGCAAAGGAAAGCGTTGCCAATATCTTTTTCATAACCATTCGTTCTTTTCACATCATTTCACCCGGAAACTTGCCTTCAGAAGATCCTTGTCCGCAGAAGACGGTCCGACCATCAGGACAAATTCTCCCGGCTCCACGACAGGTTCAAGGTTCTTGTCCAGGAAACGCAGCTTGTCCGGCGTGACAGTGAAGCTGACTGTCTTCGTCTGCCCGGGTTCAAGCGATATCCTTGCGAAGTCCTTAAGCTCCTTCACAGGACGGGTCACCTGAGAGAATCTGTCGCGTATGTAAAGCTGGACTATCTCGTCTCCTGCCATATCCCCGACATTCCTGACATCTACAGAGACCGTCAGGGAGCCGTCTGCCGGTATTTCTTCGCGGTCCAGACGAAGGCCGGAATACTCGTATTCAGTGTATGAAAGCCCAAAACCGAACGGATAGAGAGGAGTGCTCGGTGTCACTGCATACGGGTGGAAATACTGTGAAGGCTTGTGGTTGTATATCATCTGCACCTGTCCCACGGAGCGCGGTATGGTCACGGCCAGTTTTGCGGACGGGTTCACTTTCCCGTACAATATCTCCGCAATGGCCTGTCCGCCGTACATCCCTGGCTCCCAGGCGTTGACAAGGGCCGGAAGATGCTCCGCAGCCCATTCAGTGCCGAGAGGCCTTCCGGAAATAAGGACAAGGACAGTCGGTTTTCCGGAAGCCGCGACCTTGCGTATCAGTTCGTCCTGAAGCCCTACAAGGTCAATGTCAGAGCGGTCTGTATCTTCTCCGGATGTCCTTTCCGTCCAGCGCCCGCGATACATGTACTCTCCCGCCACCACTATGTTCAGGTCGCATGTACGGGCAACCGATGCGGCCCTGTCGACTGCCTGTCGGGACATGTTGCGCGGATCCCAATCCTGGTCCACGAACACGAAATCCGTCTCCGGCGACACCATCCTCAGGCCTTCAAGGACCGTTATGACGTTGTCCGGCTTCTGGTCCGCACTCCAGTCCCCGAGGATATTATGGTCATCGGCATTGATGCCGGTTACCAGCACCCTGCGGTATTTCCCGGGCGTGAGCGGCAGCAGTCCATCATTTTTCAGGAGGACTATCGACTTGCGTGCAGCTTCAAGTGCCGTCTGTCTGTGTGCATCGCACAGACGCACATCCATGGTCGTCTTCTCGTCGGCATACGGCTGCTCAAACAGTCCCAGCCGGAACTTGATATCCAGAATCCTGCGTACGGATTCATCTATCCTGCTCTCGGGAATCCTTCCCTCACGCACGAGCTCACAGACATACTCGTTCCAGTACACGCCGTGCATGTGCATGTCCATTCCGGCCATGATGCTCTGGTAGAAAGCCTCCTTCAGGTTTTCCGCAGTGGCATGGAGGTCATGTATGTGCTCTATGTCCATCCAGTCGCTTACCACGAATCCCTTGAAATCCCATTCTCCTCTGAGCACATCTTCCATGAGCCATTCATTGGAGTGGCAAGGTATGCCGTTCAGCTCGTTGTGAGCCGTCATCAGGGACATTGCCCCTGCCTGGACTCCGGCCTCGAACGGAGGGAAGAAGACTTCGCGGATTGTCCTTTCCGAAAGGTCGGTCGGAGATCCGTTGGTGCCGTTTACGGGCTGGCTGCCTCCTACGAAATGCTTGATGCAGGCCAGGACATCATCTGACGACAGGTCATCCTGATATCCCTTCACTGTCTCCACCCCCATCTTCGTCACAAGATACGGGTCTTCACCGAAAGTCTCCCCGACCCGGCCCCAGCGCGGGTCACGTGCCACCTCTACATTCGGATTGAAGGTCCAGTGCATGTTCATCGCACGCATTTCGGCGGCAGTCTCCCTTGCTATCCTGTACGCAAGGTCCAGGTCAAAAGAGCTTGCAAGTCCGATATTGGTAGGATAGACAGTATTGTCCGGGGCATTGGCATTGCCGTGTATTGCATCAATACCGAAAATCACAGGTATGGCAAGGCGGCTCTGCATGGCGAGCGACTGGAGATAATTGGCCTCTTCTATGGTCAGGACATGCAGGAAAGAGCCCACAAGCCCCTTTTTCGTCCATTCCGCCACGGAATCCGCGCTGAATCCCGGATAGAAGGCATTGGCCGTATTGTTCTTCAGGTCTTCCTCCGACAGTGAAGCCTCGTTCTTCCGGATATGCTCCAGTCCGACGAACTGGTTCATCTGCCCGACCTTTTCTTCGAGGGTCATTCTGCCGAGAAGATCCTCTACCCGTTTCTCCACAGGAGCCGAAGCGTCCTTGTATACGGGATTGTCATCATTGCTGCAGGAAGCTGTCATAAAAACTGATATCAATGTCAAAATAACAGGATATTTCATATTCTTGTCTGTAATCTTTTATCCAACATACGGATACAGGAACAATTCCGTTTTCTGTCAATGAAGTTCTGACGGAAGTTCCGAACGGTCAATGACGGCATCCGAGGCGAATGTTTCGGTCCACCATCCGATATCGGCATGGACGTGATCATAGCCTGCGGTGTAGTCGTTCCCGTAATCATACCATGGCATGAAGAAGAGCCACTGCGCCCCTGCATCCCACTGGGATCCCATGTCAGCCACATTGCCGAGCTCGGAAAGCGCCACCATCTTATGCTCCGACAGAGATGCGATAGTGCTGAACTGCCCGGCTGCGGATGAAGCGTCAGTGTTGTTGTAGATGTCCCTGCCGACAATGTCCACATAGTCGTCTCCCGGGTAGAATTCATAGTCTATGTCGGAGAAGGATGATGTCTGGGTCGTCCACACCCAGATCAGGTTGCGCAGCCCGGCAGACTTGAACCAGTCGAACATATAGCGCCACAGTGCCACGTATGCATCGGCCCCGTCCGCTCCCCACCAGAACCAGGATCCCGTGCCGTAGCTGTAGGTATTGCCTGCAGCCTCGTGGAGAGGCCTCCAGATGACCGGGATGCCTGCTTCCTGGAGAAGCATAAGGTAACCTGCGATCTTTTCAAGGTCCGCTTTCAGCACGGCATTCTCCCAGGTGCCTTCAGTGACAGCGTCGGCAGCGCTGAAAGTGTTGGCCTTGCCGTCGTCTGTCTCGACATTGAATGCCAGGTCCGTGCTTCCCTGGGATATCGGGACGTTCCAGTGCCAGCCGGCACCGACAAGACCTCCTTCCTCCCACCATTCGCGTACAGGGGTGATGTCTCCGTAGTCTATCCAGTCCGTCGGAGAGTCCGCCAGGTGCACATAGTCGAAAAAGGCTATCGCAGGATATTTTCCCGTGCACTGCCCTATCCATCGGGCTTCGTCCGTGTTCCAGTTGACGTGTGCCATCGCGCCCGAAAGTGTCCGGGTCCCGTAAACGGAGCGGAGATAGTCATAAAGCCTTGCGGCAGCCGGGATCGGGTCTTCCGTCACCAGGGTTCCTGCTATCTCCTGCCCGTTGTCTCCGGAAAAGGATTTCATGGTAAATGTTATGCTTATCTCTTCCGCCGGGTTGTTCTCATAGCCGGTGACCGTGCCTGCCGGCAAAGTGACCGTATAGTCAGAGCCCTGCTCCAGCCCCGAGATACCGATGGTCACTTCCTGCATATAGGCATCGATGTTCGCTATCTGCGCCCCTCCGCTTACGGCAATCCTGTCACGCTCTGCCGTAGGACACATTACATTGCGGTCGAATGTAAGGATCAGGTCGAGGGATGTCCCCACGAGATCCACAGCCCCGTCCTCCGGGGAGGACGAGACAAGATGCGGAGGTTCTGCTTCTGTGACAGGGTCATCCTCAGGTGTCTGGCACGAGAAGGCGAGGATCGCTGACAGGACAGCTGTGAAGGCGTAAGAAATGTGTTTCATATACAGGGCTACTTAACAGTGACTTTAGTGAAAAGCAGACCGCCGTCACCCTGAAGGATGATACCGCAGTCCACATCTCCGACTGCTCCGTGTTTGGCGTTGATATTGTCGAGTATCTCCTGGGTCAGGGTGCAGGTAAGGCATCTTGAACCGAATGTCCAGCCCCAGCCTGCAGAGCTCTCTGTCGGCTTGAATGTCTGCTCGCCGACTTCAGGGAATATAAGTGCGCTCCAGTCACCGTAATTGATCTGCACCTGGCTCCAGGTCTCTGTCGTCTGTTCGAAATAGAAGTTTATCTGTGCGCCGGCGCTGCAGCCTTCAAATCCGCTGACAGGGATGAGGACCCTGCCGCCGTCTCCCCATGTCAGGGTGATGTTCCCTTCCCAGATGGTACGCTCGGCTCCGAGGACTTCAAACGACATCACACAGTCTTCCCCTTCGCCTGTCGTCAGGACGAAATGAGGGGTATAGGTACCTGGCGCGACGTCTGCCGGTATGATGAAGACTATTTCCGTATCCGACCTGCCGACATACGACGTGACCTTGGTGTCGCCGAGATAGATGGATTCTATCATGTTGAAGGATGTTCCCGTCATGGTCACCTCAGCCCCCGGAAGAGCCGAAGCTGTGATTCCGGTGACATTTGTAACAGTATTATGGTTCACAGTAAGTTCATCCGCTGACTCTACCTCCGTACCGTTCGCAACGACAACAGTCACGATGCCTGTAGTGCTGGTCAGAACAGTGGTGACAGTCAGCCCGGTCTCGCTGTCAATCTCGAACGCGCAATCGACACCGTTCAATTTCACACCTGTGACAAGGTCGAGGTCGGTCCCTGTGACAGTGAATTCCTCGCCTGCCATCACCGATGACGCTCCGAAACCTGTAATCACCGGTCTTACAAGGGTCACGGCCGGAGTCCCGACAGTCTTTTCTGCAGCAGTTGAAAGAGTGATGGCGCCGTCTGTAGCGGCTGCAGGTATGGTTGCTGTAATATCCCCTGTCTCAGATGAATAAGAGAACTCAGCAGCGGCATCTCCGGAGAATGTCACCCCGGTCACAAGGTCGAGGTCAGTACCGGAAATGACTACATTCAGACCAGCCTTGAACCTGCTTTCCGCAGAGACTCCGGTCACTTCGGGCACGCCGATGGTCACAGACACCCCTGTAGGGATATCTATCCCTGAAGCAGAGACGCATGTCACCTCGCCGTCATGCGCATCGGCAGGCACTGTCACCACTATCTGCTCCGCATCCCGGGAAACGAAATCGGCAGCATCGACTGCGGATGCACCGGCAAATTCGACTGAAGCTATGCAGTCCATCAGAGTACCGGTGATCGTGACCTCATCCCCTGGACGTACGGCCGTAGGGGCAAGTCCTGTCACTGACGGCAGGGTCACAGTCAGCTCCTCCTCGGATTCGATGATGTTGGCGAACAGTCCGTCATTCTCCGGAAGGGTCATGTCCAGGTCACCGATGCCTACCACTCCAGTCCTGGCCTCGGCCGGCACCTTCACCTGAATTTCATATCTGGTGTGTGTCTCGAAATCCTCGCCGGAAACAAGCACATTGTCCGAGAAGACGACTTCGTTGATGAGGTTGAGATAGTCTCCCGTGATGGTTATGATGTCGCCGGGAGCGGCAGTCGCAGGAGTGAAACCGGTGAACTCAATAGGCTCGGAATAGGCGAGTTCCGTCTTGGTGACGATTTCCGTCCCGTCGTCAGCCACGAGGGTCACAAGACCCGGCTCAGGCCCGTCTTTCGGGACGATGATACGTATCTCGCTCGGTACACCAGCCTGTACCACCTCTATTTCGGTTATCGGGTCAACACCGGGTATTGTCACCTGGACTATCCTGTCCAGATTGCTTCCGAGGAAGCGGAGCTGTCCGCCACGGGCCACCGGCTGAGGGCCGTAGGCACTAAGTGCCACGGCGTCAGCGGTGTATTGGTCGGTGCTCAGTTCATCCTTCTGGCATCCTGCCAGTATCATGATGCCTGCTGCAAGCAGAGCCGACATTCCAAATATCTTTTTCATATCCTGATATCTTTATCTGTTAGAAACTGCGCGGATATTGTCTATCCTGATTATCGGAGTACATTCCGTTCCGGCCAGGCCTCCGCCAACCACGAAGATATTGAGGCTGGTGAAATCATCGGCAGACAGTGTTCCTGTAGCCTGTGCCCCGGTGAAGCCGTATGTGAAATCAGAGAACGGAACAGTGACCGTTATCCATTCGTCATCGGTGTCGAAACTGCCGGTATTGGACCACGGACGGTAGAATCCGCGTGGCAGGACATCATCCTGAAAGTAGGTATTGTTGGCTCCTGCAACGGTATTCCCGTAAATATCGGTTCCGGCATTGCCATAGGAAACTTTATCGGTACCGGCAAAAATCAGCTGCATGGTACCTGAACTCCACGGATTAGACGAAGGTATGTACATTTCGAACTTCAGCGACATGTTGGCGAAATCACTGAAATCCACCAGCTCTGTCAGAAGAAGACCGTCCGCAGGATACGTCGTAGGTGTGCTCCAGTCTCCCGGCCAATATTCAAACGCGAACTGCCCGTCATTCCAGCCTCCGTCTGCATCCAGGGCTGTGGCACCGTCTCCGAGCTGCACATAATTGCCCCTGATACCGTCCGTATCCTGGATGGTCCTGTTATGCCAGCCGTGGTTGGAAAGTCCCGTACCACCGTCAAAGTCAAAGAGGAAGCCCCTGCTGTCCAGATAATGAAAATAGCTCTGCTGCTCGCCGTAGATAGTGGAAACCGTCACCGGTCCTTCTTCAGCACCTGCAGGCACCACGAAAGAAATCTGTGTCATGGAAATCGACTGTATCTCAGTCACAGGGACATCGCCGGAGAACGTGATTTCGAGTGGCACGTTAGGGTCATCCACGAAATAGTTCCCGTACAATGTGGCCACAGACCCTGCATCAGCATATTCGCATGACATGGAGCTGACTGTAGGTCCCGGTACGATGACACTGAAGTCATAAGCCACGGTGTCCCTGGATGCCGTTATCATGTACATCTTGTCCGACACCACTCCTGGTATAGTACTCGGGACAGTCACTATAAGGGTATTGTCCGTCATCAGGCTCGTGTTCAGCACGGCCTCCTGGTCATTGAACAGCAGCCTGTACACGCTGCGCAGGTTATCCCCCACGATGCATATCTGGTTGTCCATATACGCGCCGGTCATCAGGGAATCGGAAGCGTTCACATCCACCGGACGGATATAGTAGACCGTAGGGACTCCCTCCGTAGGCCTGAACTTGTCCGGCTCATCCTCGCAGGAAGTGACGGCAAATCCGGCAATGACTGCAGCTGCGGCTGCAATATATCTGATATCAAAATGTTTCATAGTGTCTGATGTTAAAAGTCATAACTGTACAATGCCCTTACATCCACTTCGACGGCAGGCTCCGCAAGATGCGGGTTGAACACGATGTCCTCTGTCGGGAACGGAAGGGTGAAGCTTGAAGCTGTCACGTTAGGAGCCGGTGTATTGGTATTGTAACGGACATCTTCGGTGATTGTCCAGGTCTGGTAGCCGGACTCGTAATAAGCCTCATACAGGGTGCCAAGCCCGTACCAGTCGTTTCTTCTCTGGTTCCTTATCTCGTTGATGGCCCCCTGCATGTCATAATAGGACCTGCGCACGAAATCATACCAGCGGTCCCCTTCAAGGGCAAGTTCGAGACGGCGTTCCTTCCAGACGTCCTCCCATGTGAGGACACCGGATGTTATCTCATCCACACCGGCACGGCGGCGCACACGGTTGAAAGCCTCGATTGCAGCTTCGTCAGATGTCTCGCGTGCCGTTCCCATCTTGGCCTCTGCATATATCAGAAGCACGTCGGCGAAACGGAGAAGATGCGTGGCAAGGCCTGTTGCCATATTTGATGCAGTCACGCCCAGTCCTGCGACATGGTCAGCCTGACGTCCGGTAAGATGCTTCACGACATTCGCCCCGGTAGCCGACTGGTATTGCCCGCTCGGGCCTCCCCTGCCGTAGTCTTCTGAATCATAGATGAAGCGCAGATAGTCGAAACCTCCCTTGTCGGTCCAGAAATAGTCGTATGTGTCTCCGGCCATCATCATGGTAGCCTTGCGGCGCGTATCCTTTTCGGCCACCCTGTTGCTCGGATTCTCGTCAGCACTCACTCCGAAAGCATCCTGAAGGTCCACGGACGGGCCTCTCCAGCCACCCCAGCAGTTCTCCTCGAAATCGGAGAATCCGGTCATGGCCACATCCGGCTGGATGCTGTTCTGCTGTGTCCACGGGTCGCGGCTCGGAGACCACTGCCATGATATGAGGCATTCCTCGTTGATGTTGTTGGCAAGACGGAACAGGTCGGAATAGTTGGCCATCAGGTCGCGTCCCGAGTTCAGTATCACATCCTCTGCATAGGTGGCAGCCATGTTCAGGTCATCCGCGCTCAGGCTGCCTGAAAGTCCGGCCTTGGTCAGGTACACCTTGGCGAGAAGGGCTTCGGCGGCATAGTAGTCGATACGGCCGTTGGCATTGACCCCTGATTTCGGAAGAAGCTCCATGGCCTTCTCCAATGTCATCACTATATATTCGTACACATTGGCACGTGTGGCCTTATAGACATTGTTGTACTCGCCTGACACTATCAAGTCGGTATTGTTATGGATGATAGGCACCTCACCGAAAGACCTTACCATGAAGAAATAGGCGAAGGCCTTCCATGTCAGGGCCTCCCCGATGCACTGGTTCTTCACCTCCTGTGACGGCCCCTCGGAATTTAGGATATTGTCTATCACGGTATTCGCATGGCCGTTTACCGACCACAGGGAGTAGGACATGTTGATAAGATCGACGTCGGTACCATTGACAGAGAGGTCAAGATACTGGCTGTCACCGAAATAGAGATTTCCTGACATAACCTCGCCGACCCACAGGAACGCCCTCTGGAAGTCAAACCACGGCGAATTGTAGAGATAGTTCACACCCTGGATGCACTGGGCGTCGTTCTGGTAGAAGTTAGAGACATTGTAGGTGTCTACGGCAGGACGGTTGAGGAAATCGTCGCAGGAAGACAGTCCCATGACAAGGACACCAGCAAAAACAATTTTTATTATATTGTATTTCATATTGTTCCTTTTTAATTAGAATGTGATGTTCAGACCTATGGAATAGGTGGTAGGGCTCGGGTAACGTCCGTTGTCCACACCGTAGGTAAGTCCTGTGGCATCCTGCGTGCTCGCACCGATTTCAGGGTCATATCCCGAATACCTGGTGAAGGTGTAGAGATTCTGTATGTTGCAGTATATGCGCAGGTTGTCGATCCTTGCCTTGTCCATCCACTTTTTCGGGAAGGTGTATCCCAAGGTAATGTTCTTGATACGGAGGTAAGATCCGTCCTCGACATATCTCGAACTTATGCGGTCGTTGTCGTTAGGGTCGTTGATGGACGCACGCGGGGTCTTTGTGCCCGGATTGGCCACCCTTACGTTGGTGATGTCGTCGTACCACATCGAGCCGTCCTCATATACCTTGTCAGGGTCGATTGGCACGAGCTGCGCCCTGTCGGAAACGGAATTGAGCTGGTTGGTCCACGCGCTGTTCATGTGCGTTAGGGTAATGGAGTTGTAGTTCATGACCTTGTTTCCGAACGAGCCGTTAAGGAATATGCTCAGGTCGAAGTTCTTGTATGTGAACGTGTTCGTCCATCCGAAAGTGAACAGAGGCAGCGGTGAGCCGAGATTCACGCGGTCATTCTCGTCGATGACTCCGTCTCCCGTGTCAGGTACCCCGTCACCGTCCGTGTCGACCGTAGGCTGGTCCTTGAACTTGAGGTCGCCGACCCATACCGTATTGGACTTGTTGAACACTCCGTCCGACGGATATCTTGCTGGTTTAGGGGAATTCTGGAGGTCCTCAAGGGATTCGTAGACTCCCTCTACCTCATATCCGTAGAAATTGTACAGGGATTCGCCTATTGCAGAGACGCAAACCACATCGTTCCACTGTCCGTATCCCACAAGGGAAGCGTTTTCCGTGCCTGACAGAGACAGTAGCTTGTTGCGGTTGAACGAAATCTGGAAATTGCTGTCCCAGGTGAACTTGCCTACAATAGGATGAGTGTCGAGGGTGATTTCCAGTCCTCTGTTCTCGATGCTTCCGTAGTTGCCCTGAGGAGCCGCGAGGACTGATGACACATTGCCCTGCGTACCCATGTAGGAAGGAAGCTGCATCGACATGAGCATGTCGGCGGAACGCTTCAGATATGCATCCACGGTAAGATTCAGCCTGTCATCGAAGAAGCCGAGGTCGAGACCGATGTTCCACTGCTCCTGTGACTCCCAGCGGATACCGGTGTTCGGGATGTTGGACGGACGGTAGCCCATTCCCAGTCCCGTAGGCATCCTGCTTATGGAAGCGCCCCAGGCATATGCGCCTATATTGGCGTTTCCGGTCTGTCCCCAGCCCAGACGGAGCTTACCGTTGCTTATCACGTTCTTGAGACCCTCGAAGAACTTCTCGTTGGAGAATCTCCATGATGCAGCCACCGAATGGAAGCCCGCCCAGCGGTTATCCGGACCGAAATTGGACGAACCGTCATAACGGAACGTATAGGTCAGGAGATAGCGGTCATCATAGTTGTAGGTCTCACGGGTGAAAAATGAAGCCATAGACGAGCTTCCGAAGCCGGCAGAAATGCTCGGGTCACCTGTTCCGAGGGAAGGGTTATGGACGACGTCAGACGGAAGGCCGTTGTTGAAGACACTGGCGTATTCATAACGCGATTCCCACATTTCCTGTCCGACCATTGCGGTGACGCTGTGCTTGCCCCATGTATTTGAATAGGTCAGATAGTTCTTGAGCTGCCAGAAGATGTTCTTGTTGTTCTGGATGCTGCTTTCGTTGGTGTCTCGGGTCCAGTTCCCGAAGTCAAGCATAGGCTTGTAACGTTCAGCCTTGCTCCAGCCGAAGTCGAAGCCGAGCTCCGTGCGCCATACCAGGTGCTTTATCGGGGTGATGTCGGCGAATATGCTACCCGTGAGTTTCTGCCGGTTGAGCAGGATATCGTCCTCCATGGCGATTCCGATAGGGTTCGGGTTTGTATTGTGCTCGTCCACTATGGAAGCGTAGTTCCCGTCAAGGTCATATATCGGAATGTCAGGACGGGTGGTGAGTGAGTAGTAGATGAGACCCTGGTTCGAGTCGGCGAGCTTGAGGTCGTCGTTGGTATTGGCGAAGGTGACGTTCAGTCCGAGCTTGATCCACTTCTTGAGCTGCGCGTCAAGGTTGGTACGCACGCTGAAACGGTTGAAGTTACTGCCGATAATAGTACCCTGCTGGTCCATATAGGAGCCAGACACATAATACTGGACCTTTTCAGTACCTCCTGAAACCGAAAGCTGGTGCTGATGCTGGTATGCGGTACGGAATATGGCATCCTGCCAGTTGGTACCCGTGCCGAGGATAGACGGATCGGAATAGACTTCGCTCGGGTCGGACATCTCGCCCACTACGGCAAGGTCATTGTAAAACTCCGCGAACTCCCTGAGATTCATCATGTCAAGACGTTTGGTCTGCTGTGAGACAGCGAACATTCCGTCATACGAGATCTTGGCATCGCCGGCCTTTCCCCTCTTGGTAGTGATGAGGACCACGCCGTTCGCACCCTGGGCACCGTAAATCGCCGTCGCAGATGCGTCCTTGAGGATTTCCATGCTGACAATATCCGCAGGGTTGATGGTGGACAGAGGGGATATGGTGGACACCTTTCCGTTTCCGAGCGCATCCGCCAGACCGAAGTCAGCTCCCGAGTTGCCTCCGCCCTGGACTATCACACCGTCGATCACATAGAGAGGCTCGGCATTGGCATTGATGGTAGCCTGTCCGCGGACACGTATGGATGACGATGAGCCCGGTGCACCGGATGTCGTCACTGCCGTGACACCTGCTGCCCTGCCCTGAAGAGACTGGTCGAGAGATGATATCACCGATCCCTTGAGCGCGTCCTCGCTCACTGACACAGATGCTCCGGAGAGGTCGCTCCTCTTCATCGTACCGTAGCCGACCACGACCACTTCGTCAAGGAGTTCCGTATCCTGGGCAAGCGTCACGTCGTACACAGTCCGGGTCTCTGTCACCTGGAGGGTAACGGACTTGAAACCGATGGATGATATCTCTATCGTTGAGCCCGGGCCCACTTCAAGGATATAGTTTCCGTCCAGATCGGTAATGGCACCGTTCTGGGTGCCGCTTTCAATGACACTTGCCCCTATCACCGGCACACCGGCTTCGTCCAGTACCTTTCCGGTAATGGTCATATCCTGTCCGGAGGCTGTATAGGACGCCGCCAGGAAAAAGGAAAAGAGCAATGCCATGCTGACTAACAATTTGATCTTCATGGTTATTGTTTTTATTGTTAATAAATTAAGGTAATATCAAATGATTTGCATACATATCATCAAAGAAACTTTCCGATCATCAAAGAAACTTTCCGAAAAAGGCATCCCGAGCTTCCCACCATCCGGCTTCTGTCTCCACATGATGCCCGGAAAGAGGAAAGGTGACATAACTCTTGGGCGATGTGATCTGATTGTATCCAGAGAAATTGGTGTGTGGAGGACAGACATCATCCTGAAGTCCGAATCCCATGAGTACAGGACATGCAATCCTGTCGGTAAAGTTCTTCACGTCGAAATAGGAGAGCGTGCGGTAAAGCTCTTCATCGGACAGGCCCAGTCTTTCAGCCTCGGCCAATACCGGACCGGCAGGCCAGCCTGCAATGCGGAAATAGTCCGGGAAATCAGAAAGGAACGGAACAAACGTGGCAATGGCCCTGATCCTCTTGTCCAAAGATGCCGCGACAAGGGTGAATGCACCTCCCTGGCTGCCCCCTTCCGCGAAAATACGTGAAGTGTCGGCCTTCTCGAGAGAGGCGGCGAAATCCACGGCCCGCACAACATCCATGAACGCTCCCCTGTAATAATAGGTATCCCTGTCGGCAAGTCCTCTCTCCACCCAGTCGTCCTTCTCGCCCGGCTTGCGGTTGAGTCCCTGGTTGCGCACGCACAGCGTGAACTCTATGGCATCCGGACGCGCGG
Organism: uncultured Bacteroidales bacterium; assembly: GCA_944326315.1. GTDB lineage: Bacteria > Bacteroidota > Bacteroidia > Bacteroidales > UBA932 > Cryptobacteroides. The sequence continues at coordinate 13,886 of CALVDP010000013.1, read as the reverse complement.
AAGGGTCATTGTACCAGACTTCGGCCCCATAGCCCATATAATTGATGAATACAGGGAATTTGCCGTCCCTGACAGGCACGATACAAATTCCGGATATGGCTTCACCGCCGAAGGATTTCATATCCACACGATAGGTACTCCGGATATCATTCGAGCGTTCCGGTATCAGAGTCATCCTGTATTCCGGCTCCACAGAGGCCAGTTCTTCAATGCTTTCCGCCCAGAATGCATCGAAATCTTCCTGTCTGTCCTGCGGCGAGACAATCCTTTCAGGGTCGCAGCCGATATTGAAATGCTGCAATTCCCTGTTTTCCGCCAAGGACCCTTCCCCGGAAGAAAGCGAAGAAGATAGTACGGCCCTGTAAAAGCCCGGAGCAAGATCAAGAGAGAACGAGACAGTATCACAGACAACATTCCCCACCGGTTTTTCAGATACCGATACCGTGTCCCCCGTGTCCGTAAGAAGTGTCAGCCCTATGATTCCGGTATGCTCCTCCCCCGCAGCTGACGTCACGGCGGCACGAAGCCTGGCCTTTCGGTCGGAAACATACATCCAGTCGTTTTCCAGGACAGCCTCAGCATGTATTCCAGGCGTACTTTCCAGCTCTGAGACACAATCTCTTATAGTCTTTATCGTACTGCTGTCGGAAAGATATACCGAATTGAGGCCCTGCTGCTCCTGCGCCGGATCACCGCAATAGTCATCGCCCGGCTTCCAGAAAGTGTCGCCGGACTGTTCAGCCATACCTCCCCAACCCCAGAAATTGACGCCGGCAATGACTCCGCATTCCTTCTTCGAGGCAATCACCCTGTCGAAAATATGGGCATAATATCTGTCCCTGCATCCTGTCGGGGTGCCCTTGGCAAAGGCAAGACCGTCCCGCGGGAAGCCGAATTCCTCTATGACAAGCGGTTTCCCGTATTTCTCCGCTATCGCGACATGTGCGTCGATATAGCTGTCGGTATTCGCAATAGCCTCCGCCAGGTCTCCTTCCAGTGACTGTGGACTGACCCAGCTCCAGTTGTACGGCCATATATGGACTGTCATATAATCAATGTCCGGACAAGAATGAATTTTCTCATAAAGTTCCATATCGTTTTCGCAGCCCCAGGAGCCTTCGCTTCCTGTCGAGACCATGTGGTTGGGATCAATGGACTTGACAAGAGCCGCCGATTCCGCTATCCATTCAGCAAATGCCGACTTGACGCTGTCTGCTGCCGAAAAACATCTCGGCTCATTGGCTATCTGCCACGAAAATATGGCCGGATCATCCCTGTACGGAATGCCTGTCACTGTATTCACACGTGATACCACCGTACGGACATGGTCGGCGAAAAGTTCTTTGGCCCGTTCATCTGTCACGAACCGGGAGGCATATTCCATATAGGCAGGGTATCCGTCCTCTGACGGAAGTACCTGTTTCCCGGCTCCGGCCCATTCAAGATAACGGCCGAAACCGCCTGACCATTCCCATGCATTGTTCAGATAGAGCACCGCAGACATCTTGCGTTTTCCCAGTTCCGCCAGAAGGACGTCAAGGCCACGGAACACATTTTCATCATATACCCCGGCCTCTGTCTGAAGGGAAGGTTCTATCTGGGAAGGTATTCCGGCAGGTCCGTCCCCGCCGGCAAGCACACGGAGATTGTCTATCCCGAGAGCCTGAAGAGAATCCAGTTCGGCAGAAAGTCTTTGCATGTCCCCATACTCCGTATCGGATCCGAGAAGTGCACCGTACCAGAAATTCGCACCTATATAATAATAAGGGGCGCCGCCGTCACCGCAGCCTCCGGCCGTGACAAAGCATCCGTCAGAGACGCGGAAAAAACCCAGGTCCTTCTGCCCGTCAGAGCATGACGACAGAGCGAAGCCGGACAATAATGCAAAGGATATCAGTTTCAGTTTCATCTATACATCATCAATTATGCGGTTGATGATGCAAAGGTATCAACAGCAGCACGCGCAAACAAATACTTAATTATCCGATAATGATACTATACTACAACCTTGTTCTTCTTGTACATCGCTCTGAATTCCTTCGGGGTCACCCCTCTGCGGGACTTGAAGATACGGTTAAAATTGGACAAATTGTTGAATCCACATTCGAAGCATATTTCCGAAATATTCCGGGCAGTGTCCACAAGCTGGCGCGCTGCAAACCCGAGCCTGATATCGAGTATGTAGTCTGAAAGCGTCTTGCCGGTCCTGAGCTTGAAGAAGCGGCTGAAAGATGTCGGGGTCATGCCGACAAGTCCGGACAGGTCCTCAAGCCGGAGAGGCTCCGTGTAATGGTCGTTGATGTACTGCTTGACTTTCTGGACCCGCCGGCTTTCAGGATTGCGTTCGGCATGGGAAAAGGAACTGCTGGCAAGTATCCTGTACTCACTCTTCGAAAGCACATGCAGTATCTTCAGAAATTTCAGGAATCTCTCGAAGTCTTCCTGCACGTATGCAAGCCGGTCAAGCTCCGCGTAGACCTTCATTATCGCATGCATGGAGAAAGCCACGCCGTGATCCGCATCACGGAACATCTTCATGATGGAAGCGAACTGGTTCTTGGCCATAATGGTCCCGGAAAGCAAGTCCGGGGAGAACTGCACCGTAATTTCACGGATATCAGAAGACGTGCAGCTGCCGTTGTCCCAGGCGTGCTCCAGATTTTCGGAGCATATCAGCACCAGATCATAATCGGCTACGGTCTCAACGCTGTCTCCCACGATTCTGGAGACACCGGAAGCGTTTTCCACGAAATTCAGTTCATATTCCCGGTGCTGATGCAGAGGATAGGTAAATTCCGTCTTGTGACGGTCCACAATGTAAAAACAGTCTTTTTCTGACAGAGGGGTGATTTCTTCAAGTACGTCGCTCATAGTGTTCCGGTCATGTGGTTTATCTTCAAGCCAAAAATACAAAAATCTTATCACAAACGATACTTTTTTAGCAGATTTTTGCACTATAACAATAGCGGCACAATAATTTTTCCTGACAATTATTGTCCGTCATGGAAATTCGTTACTTTTGCTTTCGTCAGGATGGAATATCCGATTATCCGGAATACGCACCAGGATGCGCCGCCGTTATGGTTTCGCTCAGGCGGACTGACGCAAGGGACAATTCTCCCGGAAACCGAAAAAAATACAGACAAAACATAAAACAACTATGACAACAGACATTATAACGAAAATGAAAGACGGGATGCTCCGGGAACTGGAAGAGAACATTCTTCCTTTCTGGGCAGAACGTATGACAGACAAGGTGAACGGCGGCTTCATCGGAAGGATATCGGGTGACGGGACGGCCTGCAGTTCGGCAGACAAGGGCGCGATACTGAACGCCAGGATTTTATGGGCGTTTTCAGCGGCATACAGGATCACCGGAAAGCCGGAATACCTCGCTGCGGCCACACGTGCCAAAAGGGAAATAACAGACAAGTTCTACGACAGGAAATTCGGCGGAGTCTACTGGAGCCTGACGCCGGAAGGACAGCCGTTGGACAGGAAAAAGCAGATATACGCTCTCGGTTTCGCAATATACGGGCTCAGCGAATACTGCAGGGCCACTGGAGATACCGAGGCTCTGGAATATGCCGTAAGGCTTTTCCATGACATCGAGGCACACAGCTTCGACAGGGACAAGAACGGCTATCTCGAAGCGTTCACGGAAGACTGGGGCATGATACAGGACATGAGGCTGAGCGAAAAGGATATCAACGAATGCAAGACAATGAACACACACCTGCATATCCTGGAGCCGTACACCGCCCTTTACCGGGTATGGAAGGATGAAGAACTGGAAAGACAGCTCAGAAATCTCATATTCCTGTTCACGGACAGGATCCTTGACGGCAGGACGGGACATCTGCGCCTTTTCTTCGATGAAGACTGGAACAGCCGTCATGACATAGTTTCGTACGGCCATGACATCGAAGCCTCCTGGCTGCTGTACGAAGCTGCTGAGGTGCTGGAAGATCCGGAAGTCACGGCAAGGGTCACGCCTGCCGTAATCGCAGTTGCGGATGCCGCATCTGAAGGCTATATTCCCGGAGGAGGGATGATATATGAATTCCACGGGGATACCGGAGCCATAGATGCGGACAGACACTGGTGGGTGCAGGCGGAAACTGTCGTGGGGTATTTCAATCTATGGCAGATTACCGGAAGGGAAGACGCATTGGAGAAAGCCTCTGAATGCTGGGATTTCATCCGAAGGCATATCATAGACCGTGAAAACGGTGAATGGTTCTGGAGTCTGCGCGCAGACGGGTCAGCAAATACCGTCGATGACAAGGCAGGATTCTGGAAGTGTCCATACCACAACAGCCGCATGTGCCTGGAAATCATCGGGCGGGCAGGCATCTGAGATGATATTTCTTATGCAGGGTCTGTCTCCAGCGACTTGGCATAGACCCTGCGACGTTTGTGTATCTTGCTGTCGAAGGTGCTCCACAGTGTCTGCACCTTCAGGTTGGTCTCCAGCTCGGGATTGCTTTCCGCATACTTGAAGCCCAAGCCGATAAGGGACGGTATGAGATCATAGAACATCACCGAATTCAGGCCCTTGCTCCTGTACTCCGGCTTGGCAGCGACAAGAAGGAGGTCGAGTATGTCCGAACGCTTGAAATACAGTGCCTTGAGCAGATGGTACCAGCCGAACGGGAAAAGCTTTCCGTGTGCCTTGCGCAGTGCTTCGGCAAGCGAAGGAAGGGTGATTCCGCATGCCACCAGTTCTCCTTCCTCATTCTCTATGAATGTCACCATCCTCAGGTCTATGAATGTAAGATACTGACGGACATACTGGTCCATCTGCTTTTCCGTAAGCAGCGAATATCCGTAGAGATCCTTGTAACATTCGTTTATGAGGTTGAACATCTTGTGTCCGTATTTCTCCTTCCGGACATCTGACATGGTGAGCTTCCGTATCCTGAGATGATTCTTCTCCATGACAAGGCGGGCCATTTTCTCGAAGCGCTCGGGGAGTGCCTCCGGAAGCCGGATCAGGTACTCCACCCAATCCACCTCCTTGTGATAGCCGAGCTTCTCGAAAAATGCCGGATAATATTCGTAATTATAGATGGTAATCATCGTTCCCATCTTGTCAAAACCTTCCACAAGCATGCCTTCCGGATCAAAATCCGTGAAGCCGAGAGGGCCGGCGATATCAGTCATTCCACGCTCTCTGCCCCAGTCTGACACCGCTCCCAGAAGAGCTTCAAGGACCTCTATGTCTTCAATGAAATCTATCCAGCCGAAACGCACCTGCCTGACATTCCATGCCTGATTCGCCTTATGGTTGATGATGGCGGCGACCCTTCCAGCCACCTTCCCGTCCTTATATGCCAGGAAATAGTCTGCCTCGCAGAATTCGAAAGCATGATTCTTCCTCCTGTCCAGAGTAGCAGCGTCATCAGAAAGCAAATTCGGGACATAGCAAGGATGATTCCGGTAAAGCCGACAGGCAAATTTGACAAAAGTGCGCATCTCCCTTGAGGATGACACTTTCTTCACTGAAACTGGCATTGGTCTAGGCATTAGTAGGGTTTATCGGTTTCAATACATTTTGCGAAGATAATGCATCCTTGTTTTTTTTCAAAATAAAATGACAGACATGCGTGCGGCATACGTGTTGGCATACGTGTGCGGACTACATACGGTCTGTGTGCAGACTACATACGGTCTGCGTGCGGACTACATGTGGGCTAACGGCAGTCATGGTCCGGGCAGCTGCATCCTTCAGGCTCGCACTCGATGGTGGTATGGGATACTCCGGCAGCGTCGAACACGCGCCTCGCCTGATCCATGACAGACACCATTGCAGATATGTCGTCAAGCACAAGATGCACTGTCGCGGCATTTTCGGTAGTGCTCATCGGCCATACATGCAGGTGGTGCCAGCTGCGCACACCACTTATTCCGGAAAGGCCGGCCTCGATCCTGTCCATGTCCGCACTGTCAGGGACAGCATCAATGGACATGAACAGACTCTCTTTCAGCATATTGAACGTAGACAGCAGAATCACAGCCGCGATCACGAGACTGACGGCAGGATCTATCCACAACACCCCTGTCCAGCTTATTACCAGGCCCGAGACCACCACTCCTGCCGACACGAGGGTGTCCATTGCCATATGAAGGAAAGCTCCCTTGATATTCAGGTCCTTGTCCTGGTCACGCATCAGGAGCCATGCCGTGAAGCCGTTGATGAGTATTCCCGCTCCAGCCGTCCAGGATATGGCCTGACCCGATACCTCCTGAGGATGGGTGATCCTTGCGATGCCCTCTATGATTATGGCCCCGACAGCCACAAGCAATATGACGGCATTGGCAAGCGAGGCAAGTACGGTCAGCTTCTTGTATCCGTAGGTGAACTTGCGGCTGGCCTTCATAGCGGCCATCCTTATGGCAAGCAGTGCTATCAGCAGGCTGAACACGTCGCTGAGATTGTGCCCGGCATCGGAGAGCAGCCCCACGGAATTGGAAATGAACCCTACAGCCGCCTCTATAAGGACGAACAGCAGGTTCAATACTATGCACAAGATGAACACCCCGCTGACAGATGCCGGGATTGCGTGATGGTGATGATGCACATCATGACCATGAAAAGATGCCTTATCCATGACTCTAATCCTTTTTACTATCCTTTTTCCGATGCAAAAATATAAAGGTCATTCGGCAAATTAGTTGTAAATTTGCCGAATGGAAAAAACAGTACAATACGATTCGCCCCTGCTTGAATATCTCTACACAGCCCTTGCCCCGCAGAGCAGGACAAGTATCAAGGCTCTGCTTACGAGTTCGCGAATTTCGGTAAACGGGCAGGTGACAACAGCTTATGACCACGTGCTCAAGGCAGGTGACCGCATCTGCATATCCAGGCAGACAAGGAAGATCTCCGTGGACAAGAGACTCAGGGTCATATTCGAAGACCGGTGGCTCATTGTCGTGGACAAGTGTCACGGACTGCCCGCAATTTCAACGGGAAAGGAAAACGAGGTCACGGCCTATTCCCTGCTCTACAAATACATGAAGGAAGTATCCAGGACCGGACGCATTTTCATCGTGCACAGGCTTGACAGGGAGACTTCCGGAATATTGGTATTCGCCAAGGACGAGGAGACCAAGAGACTTCTCCAGGAGAACTGGAGTCGGATTGTCATGGAAAGAAGATACACCGGAGCGGCAGAAGGCTGCTTCAGCGAGAAGGACGGAAGCATTGTCTCATGGCTGACAGAGAATCCCAAATCACTGAAAGTCCATTCCTCCCCGTATGACAACGGAGGCAAGAAAGCTATAACGCACTACCATGTCACCGCCGAGAAAAAGAATTACTCAATGGTGGAAATAGAACTGGAGACGGGAAGGAAAAACCAGATAAGGGCTCAGTTTGCATCCATTGGGCATCCAATAGCAGGAGACAGGAAATACGGGGCCGGCTCTGATCCGTTCGGCAGACTTGCCCTGCATGCGTCACGTCTGGTATTCAGGCACCCTCATACAGGGGAAATCATGGAATTCAACTCCCCTGCCCCGTTCCGCATATAATCCGGTTCCATATATAATAACGATTTCTTCAAAATACCTTTCCTTTTTCGTGTCACCCCTCTTGAATTCATTTCATTCATTTCATCGAATTCACGTTATAATAACGTCAGTTCGACGAATTATTCTGTTCAATATCAGAGATTCCGTCGAACTGACGTTACGATTTCTTCGAAATCCCTTTCCTTTTTCGTGTCACCCCTCTTAAATTCTCCCCTGCGTAGGGGAGAACTTACGCCGGACTTCGTCCTCTATAGAGGTAATTCTCTGAAATTCATTTCATTCATTTCATCGAATTCACGTTATAATAAGGTGACACCGATGTGACTTCCGGACATCCGGACATCATGCCGTGGAACCGCTGGATATCAGAGCTCATATCCGGCTTCACGGACACGGGCCATGTCCATATCGATATCCGCCCCGGCAGTCGTAAGCATGTCTCCCATTATCGCCGCATTTATACCTGTCCGGTAGGCCTGGAGCACAGCCTGCGGCGAAAGCCTTGCCCGGCCTCCGGCAAACCTCAGGGCCGCATCGGGAAGAATAAACCGAAGAATGGCTATTGTCCTCAATATCTCGTCTTCCGGAATAAGCGGCTCGTTCTCGAGGGGCGTCCCGTGGATGGGAGAAAGAATATTGACAGGCACTGACCGGACACCGAGATCCCTAAGGACAAGGGCGAGCTCTATTCTCTGCGCCATGCTCTCCCCCATGCCGATGATCCCTCCGCTGCAGATTTCCATGCCGGCCCTGGATGCCGCCTTGAGAGTAGCTGTCTTTTCGGCCTGGGTATGGGTGGTGCACAGTCTCCCGAAATACGACGGGGCGGTCTCCAGGTTGCAATGGTATCTTGATATCCCGGCCTCCGCAAGAGCCTTCATATCGTCGTCCGGAAGCAGGCCGGCAGACAGGCATAGTGATATGCCAGCCTTCTCAGATAGGACCCTCACGGAATCGCACAGCTGTCTCACTTCCGCATGGGTGAGCTTTCTTCCGCTCGTGACTATGGAGAAGCGTCCTATCCCCCTGCTTCTGCTGCATAGCGCGGCATCAAGCAGTCTCTCAGTATCGGCAAGAGGATATTCACTGACATCAGAATGCCAGTGGGCTGACTGCGCGCACCATTTGCAGTCTTCGGGGCATTTGCCGGACTTGCCGTTGATGATGGAGCATGTATCGAACTTATGAGACGCACATGCAGCCGTTATCCTGGATGCAGCCTCGCACAATATGTCAAGCGGAGCGGACTGCAGGGCCGCCGCCTCGCTTTCCGTGATGCCTTTTCCTGTGGATATTACACGCTCCGCAAGCTGAAGGACATTTTCATTCGGGTATCTTTCTTCCATTTTCCAACAATTGGATTTGTCTTGCACATGAAGGGAAAGTGACTGCATCCGCATGCGTTGGAGGCGTCCGGAAGGATTTTCCCTTCGTGAGAATTGATTATTTGGAACAAGGCTCCATGGAGGACAAAAAGAGGATGAGCCAGACTTTGACCCATCCTCATCATATTCCTGTCCGGGTGCTATTGTTATTCAGCCTTCCCGTCAGATCCGAGCACATTGATGATCTTGTGCTCATAAAGCTTCTTCATCTCGTCACGTGCAGGTCCGAGGTACTTGCGAGGGTCGAACTCAGCCGGCTTCTCTGCGAACACCTTGCGGATAGCAGCCGTCATTGCGAGACGTGAGTCTGAATCGATGTTGATCTTGCAGACAGCTGACTTCGCAGCCTTGCGGAGCTCCTCCTCAGGTATACCGATGGCAGCATCGAGCTTGCCGCCGTACTGGTTGATCATGTCCACATACTCCTGAGGAACGGAAGAAGAGCCGTGGAGTACGATAGGGAAGCCAGGAAGCTCCTTCATCACACCGTCAAGCACATCGAATGCGAGTGGCGGAGGTACGAGACGTCCTGTCTTCGGGTCAAGGGTGCACTGCTCCGGCTTGAACTTGTATGCACCGTGAGATGTACCGATGGAGATAGCCAGGGAATCGCATCCTGTCTTGGAAGTGAAATCCACTACCTCTTCCGGCCTTGTATAGGTATGATGTTCTGCCTGAACCTCATCCTCTACGCCTGCAAGCACGCCAAGCTCACCTTCTACGGTGACATCGAACTGGTGTGCGTACTCTACCACCTTCCTGGTAAGGGCGACATTCTCGTCATAAGGAAGATGAGAGCCGTCAATCATGACTGAAGAGAAGCCCATGTCCACACAGCTCTTGCAGAGCTCGAATGAATCACCGTGATCGAGGTGGAGGACAATCTGAGGATGCTCCCAGCCGAGCTCCTTGGCATATTCTACTGCACCTTCTGCCATGTAGCGGAGAAGTGTCTGGTTTGCATAGTTGCGCGCTCCCTTGGAAACCTGGAGGATTACCGGAGACTTCGTGGCAGCGGCAGCCTGGATGATAGCCTGGAGCTGCTCCATGTTGTTGAAATTGAATGCAGGGATGGCATATCCCCCGTTGATGGCCTTCTTGAACATTTCCCTGGTGTTCACAAGACCCAGATTCTTATAAGATACCATAACCTTAATATTTAAAAGTATTCTATCCGTATCGTCCGGCAGGGCTGACAGCCGCAAAGATCCATGCTTTTCCTGCTGTCATTCCCAAAACCACGCAAAAATAATTATTTTTGCAGAATATTAAAAATAAAAGAACATATCGGAACACGCCGCAGCATTATGCGGAACAACATTGTCAGTATGGAGAACAAGGTAATAATTTTTTCGGCACCCTCAGGGTCAGGCAAAAGTACGGTCGTCAACCATATCCTCGGACTCTATCCGGAGCTTGAATTCTCGATATCGGCCACATCCCGTGCCCCGAGAGGTCAGGAACAGGACGGCCGTGAATACTATTTCTTTTCCGAAGGACATTTCAGGGAACTGATAGCCGGAGACAAGTTCGTGGAATACGAAGAAGTGTACCCCGGATCATTCTACGGCACGCTCAAGTCCGAAGTCGAAAGAATCTGGTCAAAGGGACATGTCATAATCTTCGATGTCGATGTGAAAGGCGGAGTGAACCTCAAGAGGATATTCGGTGAACATGCCCTGTCCATCTTCATCAGCGCCCCGTCTGTCGAAGTCCTGAAAGAACGGCTTGAAAAAAGAGCTACCGACAGCCCCGAAGCCATCGGCAAAAGAGTAGCCAAGGCGGCAGAAGAAATGACATACGCCGGCCAGTTCGACTATGTCCTTGTCAACGATGATCTGCGGAAGACATTCGCAGAAGCGGACAAAGTCGTTGGAGACTTCATACGCAGGGGCATCAGACCAGGGCAGAAATGAAGATAGCAGTATATTCCGGGTCCTTCAATCCGCTTCACATCGGACACAGGGCCATCATCGCATATCTGACTGAAAAAATGGATTTCAGCACGGTGTACCTGATCGTATCCCCGAAAAATCCGCTGAAAGACAATATAAGCGCAGACAGTGCGGCAGAAAGGTATGCAGCTGCATGCGAGGCTATCCGCCGCAACGGGCTCAATGCCAGGGCAGATGACATAGAGCTCAGGATGCCGGCCCCGCAGTACACCGTCAGGACATTGGACGCGCTGAAAAGACGCGAACCTGAAAATGATTTCTCGCTCGTGGTCGGGGCGGACAACCTTGCCGGCATACACAGGTGGAAGGACTATGAAAGGATTATTTCGGAATACGGACTTGTCGTCTTCCCGCGGAAAGGCTTCGACTGCAATGCACTGAAGGCAAGACTTGAAGAAGAGCTGCACAGGGACGGGCTCGAATGCAGGATCACGGTTGCAGATGCACCTGAAGTGAATATTTCTTCGACGGAAATACGTGAAGGACTTGGGAAAGGCGATGACATGTCCGCATACCTGATGTGACGAAGTGTCACCTAAACAATTGACATATAGTTAAATTAACGTCAGTTCGACGAATTTAGGTTGCTCAGGACCAAGGAATTCGTCGAACAGTCGTTAAGGATTTCTGCGAAATCCAATTTTCTTAAACCCCAGTCGCTGTGGCGACAGCCCCTTTCCAAGGGGCGCCACCCCCTACCGCCCCCTCGCCGGGGGCCCGTCGCAGGACTTGCGTCCTGCTCCTCAGCGGTAGTTCGATGATTTTCAATAATTAAAATTCATCGAACTCACGTTAAATTAACATATATAACATTATAGTTAAATTGACATATAAAAAGATGCACATAGAGACCGAAAGAAAATTCCTCGTCAAAGACGATTCCTACAAGGCCGGAGCCACATGCAGCCACCGCATCACACAGGGGTATATCTGCCGGGACAAGGGCAGGACCGTGAGGGTCAGGCTGTGTGACGACAAGGCCTATCTCACGATAAAGGGAGCCGGAAGCGCAAGCGGCATGAGCCGCTATGAATGGGAAAAGGAAATATCGGCAGACGATGCCCGTGACCTCTTCCTTCTATGCCAATGCGGCATCATCGACAAGACAAGGCATATTGTCCCGTACGATGGAAAAGTCTTCGAAGTGGACGAATTCCATGGGGAGAACTCAGGGCTCGTCATGGCTGAGATCGAACTGGCATCCGAAGACGAGGCGTTCTCTCGTCCGGCATGGCTCGGAAAAGAAGTCACCGGTGACCGCAGATACTACAATTCCATGCTGGTCTCAGCCCCGTATTCAGGCTGGCCGTCAGAATAGCTCTCCCCCACCCCGTGCAGCACGGATGCCGGTATCCCTTTCCATGAAGGGGGAAGAGGGGCTTCTATGGTCATTTCAGTCTTCCTGACGGGATGAATGAAATTCACCCTGCGGGAATGCAGGCTTATACTCCCGTCCGGATTTGACCTCGGCGCCCCGTACTTGAGGTCACCCTTGATTATGCATCCCATGTCCGAAAGCTGGCAGCGGATCTGATGATGCCGTCCTGTCAGAAGCCTTATTTCCAGAAGCCAGTAACGTTCTGTCCTGCACAATGTCCTGTACTCAAGTTCTGCCGGTCTTGCCTCTTTCCTCAACCGTCCCGGAGCGCACATGTACGACTTGTTCTGCGCCTCATTCCTGTATATGTAGCCGGACAGATGTCCCTGCGGTTCAGCAGGCGCCTCGTAGACAAGCGCCCAGTAATATTTATGTATATTCCCTGTCCGGAACATCTCGTTCAGTCTGACAAGAGCCTTGGATGTCCTTGCAAGCACAGTTATCCCGCTTACAGGCCTGTCAAGACGATGCGGAACACCTATAAACACACTCCCCGGACGGGAATCCCGCATGGCAATATATGACTTGTACAATTCAGTCAGTGTCTCGTCGTTCGTCTTGTCCGCCTGTACGATCTCCCCTGCCCTCTTGTTGACGACAAGAAGGTGGTTGTCTTCGTAAAGGATACGCTGCTCCGCATCGGCATACTCTTCCGGAGTCAGCCGTCTGTAAGGTTTGAAAGGTGTACCGTTCTCCATCCTGACATTTTCATGATAAAGTTGTAAAGATAGGCAAAGTTTGCTTACAACCAACACTTCATACCTCTTATCCGGCATCCCGTCCCTCTTATCCGGCACTCCGTCGGAAAACAGTTCCGGCAAATTTCCGGTGAATGTATTTTTGCAAAAAAAGAAAAACATGAAGAAAATCATCAAAGGAACCATTGCGGTTCTTATCTTATTGTATGCGGAATCAACATTTGCCATCGGGAACAACCATCGGAACGGCAATGCAGGCGGCACGGAAAACAAGGCTGCATTCCAATTCACCTTGGTTCCGCCGTTGGGGACAAACGGAATACATGCAGGGAAATATTCCAATGCCATATCAGTAAACCTCATAGGAGGTTTGTCAGAAAACGAACGTTTTTTCACGTTGTCAGGTATCAGCAGCGTGATTAAGGGCGACGCGACAGGCTTGCAGACTGCCGGATTTTCCAACCACATAGGCAATGACGGCATTCTAGTATCGAACAGTATCCGACTCCGTGCAAATGTCCCGGGCTACGGCATCGGGTTGGGAAATCTGGGTCAGCAATATGCCATTTACGGCAAGAGCATGGAAATACTCCGCCGACATGATGAATTCGCAGTCAGACTGCCTTACATAGAATAATCTGTCCCTTTTTGAAAATATTGATAGACTGACACAAGTCCCACCAGAATCTGACATTTTGACATGTTTGAAGCTTTTCAGGACAATGACACAAGTTTCGATATTAGCCAGACGTCTTCCGGAAAACTGCAGGCGAAATTATACAAAATCACGAATTTCATGACATTAAATACACGCCGAATAAAAAATGCGGACAAGACAAGTTTATTTGCTCCGCTTCGTACTTCTGTTTATCTTTGAAGTCCATAACACTGACAGGTCAGACCTATGAAAACAATCGGAAAATCGTTTCTG
>CALVDP010000012.1 GCA_944326315.1 uncultured Bacteroidales bacterium | reverse complement strand
AAAATCAAAATTCCGTTTCAACTGATGAATATCCTAACTTATTTAGTATGAGTTAGTTTAAACGGGACAGTAGTGGTTCAGTATCAAAGATTCCGTCGAACTGACGTTACGATTTCTTCGAAATCCCTTTCCTTTTTCGTGTCACCCCTCTTAAATTCTCCCCTGCGTAGGGGAGAACTTACATCGGACTTCGTCCTCCATAGAGGTAATTCGATGAAATTCATTCCATTCATTTTATCGAATTCACGTTAAAGTTAATAATTATCATGAAAAGACGGCAAATGAGTAATGAATCGGAAATTTAACTGAAATTTAATTTATTTTCTTTTTGTTTTGTGGTGTTAAAATATATATCTTTGTCAGTCTTAAGGCAAGGTGTTGATAATATTATAAGGTATTAAGGTAGAATATTGTTTTAATAACTTGAAGTTATGAAATTAAGAAATTTGTTTTTTATCGGTTTTGCGGCTGCGGCGTTGTTTGCGGCTTGCGATGAGACGGACAATACGGTAGAAGGTAATCCGTCGATAACCGTTACTCCGGACGCTCTGGAAGAATTTTCTGCAGAGGCAGGAGAGGCGGAGACTCAGACAGTGACAGTCACTTCCAACAGGGACTGGATTGCTACTCCGAGTGCAGACTGGATCAAGGTAAATCCGTCAAGCGGCTCGGCTTCGGATGAGCCTGTCACCGTGACGATTTATGTTGAAACCAATACTATTGCAGCAAGGACAGGAAGCGTTGAGTTCAATGCAGGGCTGGTAAGCGACGAGGTGGAGATATCCCAGGCGGGGTCATCTAAAGTGACTTATACCACAGTAGCGCAAATCAGGGAACTGGCTACGGAGAAGACCGAGACAGGTGGGCTCCTTGAAGGAGAAAACCTTGTCATAAATGTTGTTGTAGTCTCCGATACGGATCTTGCCAATTATGCTCTGACCCAGTCCATGGCTATGGTACAGGATGAGACAGCCGGCGTGCAGCTTGATTTCGACAGCCAGAACACTTACTCTATAGGTGACGAACTTGTCATAGACCTTACCGGTGCCCATTATGAGTATTTCAACAATCTTCTCCAGGTGCAGGCAGATGCTGCCAAGACTACGGTATTGTCCGAGGGTGTTGAGGTAACACCGGTCGAAGTTACTGTAGAAGAGTTGCTTACAGGTGCTTATGAAAGCCAGTATGTGGCTATAAAGGATGTCCAGGTAGTCGATGGCGATCTTAGGAAAAAACTTGCCTCTGCCACAAGCAGGACAAGCATCACTCTGGAAGGCAGGGATGGTGACACATTCCTTATCTCCCATGCCAAATCCACCAATGCTGACCTTTGCGCCAAGGATGTCCCTCAGGGCTCCGGCACTCTGAAAGGTATTGCATCCGTATACGGGTCTGATATCCAGATAGTCCTTGCCAAGCTTACCGATACGGATGAGATGACAGGTGAAAGGTTTGCTTCAGAGTTGCCTACATACGTATGGACACTGGGAACCAGCGCATATACCGAGACTGCTGTCGTGAACGGGACAGAGAAGGATGTGCTGAAGCTGGGGACAAGTAGTAAAAGCGGAGATGCTACCATTACTGTTCCGTCCGGGACAAAAAGCATGACTTTCTATGCTGTTTCCTGGAAGGATAAACCTTCGGACCTGACTTTCTCAGGAGTTGACGGTATTAATCCGGCGACCGTGTCTCCGGCAGCCAATGACGGGGCGACATTTAATTCTCCTTATACTATTACAGTGACTGATACGGATCAGTATACTGTGACATTCGCTTCCGCGCTTTCTGCCGAAACGCAGATAAAAGTCGAATCCTCAAAAAGGAATATTCTCTGGGATTTCGAGTTCGCTGAATAATTATCATAATCTTTTATATTCAAAGGGATAGCCTTCTCCAGGGCATCCCTTTGATTCTCAATAAAGTAGATGTTTGATTTCCAAAGAATAAACAGGACGTTCCCCGTCATGCTGCTGGTGGCAGTGATGTCTCTGGCCGTTTCTTGCGAATCCGATGTGAATATCTCTCCGGAGATTTCCATTTCGGAAAGTGCAGTGTCAGGTGAGGCCGGTTATGTTTTCGTGGACGTGACCGCTACAGGACAATGGACATTGTCTATTCATTTCGGGGAATCGGATGATGTCTGGGCAGACCTTACTTCGACAGAGGGTAGCGGAAGCAAGGACGGGGTAATCCTCAGATACGAAGAAAATACATCGGCGGAAAGCCGTTCGCTTCAGGTCATACTTACGGCTTCAGGGCAGGACGTGGCTGCCACTTTCACCCAGTCCGGCCAGGAATCTTCCGGAGGTGATGACCCTGATCCTGATCCGGATCCCGGCTTTTCAGAGAATCCCGGATGGCTGGAGCTTCCTGCATTGGCCGAGACGGAGGACTGTCATTTCTACTGGCATGACATGACTTCCGGCGGGAAGACTGTCAGGAACTATTCTTTCCTGTGGGACAGGGAGAACCTTGTGGCACATTGGGTCGCCTATCCGTTGAACACTGGCCTCATAGGGACAGGAAGTCGTACGGACAACTGGGGATATGACCCTCTGGTACCCCGGGATGAGCAGCCTGAGCTGTACAGCGGGTACGACGGCAGGTATGACAGGGGACATCAGCTACCGTCCGCAGACAGACTGTCCGCCAATACATCCACATTCTACTTCACGAACATGACACCTCAGTTGGGCCGCAATTTCAACCAGGGGATTTGGGCAAGTTTCGAGACCCGGGTGCGTGACTGGTCCCGGTCGTCGGACACATTGTATGTGGTGACCGGATGTGTGCTTGAAGGCAGCCTGGGTGTCGCCTACGACAATCTCGGCAAGGAAGTCACCGTCCCGGGAGGATATTTCAAGGCATTGCTTTGGTACAATCATGCTTCAACTTACAGTTTCGGGCAATATTCGGCTGCCGGCTTTTATTTCGATCACAGGAATTATTCCGGCAACAGTTTCAGCCCGTCCGAATTTATCATGTCAATAGATGATCTGGAGGAAATTACCGGCATTGATTTCTTCGTCAATCTTCCGGCAAGGGTAGGGCAGTCACAGGCGGATGTGATAGAGTCTGCTGACCCGTCAGGTGTCAGCATCTGGAATTGATCCCGCTGACCCGCATGTTGGAAATGAAACCTTGATCTATCGGAACAACAAGGATATACCTTAATTAGTATATGAAAAAATTTGCACTCATCTTATCTGTCCTTCTTATATCTGTCTCTATGGCTTCCGGCCAGGACGGAAGGACGAAAAATTATGTGGTAGGTTTCTACAACCTTGAAAATCTTTTCGACACTTATGACGATCCAGCCAAGAACGATGCGGAATTCCTGCCAGAGGGCAAGAACCAGTGGACAGATGTGAAGTATCGGAAGAAGCTTCACAACATGGCGACAGTCATCAAGTCGATGGCCGAGACCAACGGGCGTTTCCACTCCATCCTCGGAGTGAGCGAGATTGAGAACAGGCTTGTCCTGGAAGACCTCGTCAGCCAGCCGGAGATAGCGGCCGCGAACTATCAGATAGTCCACTATGACAGTCCGGATGTCAGGGGCGTGGATGTCGGTCTGCTTTACAGGCCGGACCAGTTCAAGCTGATTGACAGCGAATCGATACCGTTTGATTTCGGCAGCGGAAAGATACAGTTCACCATGGATGGCGAGGACCGTGTCAAGTTCAAGACCAGGGATATACTTATGGCACACGGGCTTCTTGACGGTGAGGAGTTTGCCTTTTATGTGGCGCACCTGCCATCCCGTATCGGCGGCAAGGGCTGGGATCTCAGGAGCCGCGGGGCGGAAATCATATATGACCATGCCCGGAAGATGATGGAGAAGTATCCCGGCATCAAGATAGTCGTCATGGGAGATATGAATGACAATCCTACAGACGTGAGCATGACAGAGTTCCTGCACGGGAAGGAAAATCCGGAAGAGGTCGGCAAGGAAGATTTCTTCTCTCCGTTCATCTCGATGCTTAAGGCCGGATACGGCTCTCTGGCATATCAGGGAACATGGAATATCTATGATGTGATCCTCGTCAACGAGACCTTGCTCAATGCCCCGGACGGAGGCTTCAGGATCAGGCCTGTCGGGAAGAAAGGCTTCTACGGCGTAGTCTACAAGAAGAACTTCATGATAACCCAGCGCGGCCAGTACAAGGGCACCCCTTTCAGAACATTCTCCAACGGAGCGTTCATCGGAGGCTACAGTGACCACCTCCCTACCTACATCGTACTGGAAAAGCAAGAGAACAACTAACAACGTATAAGATAATATGAACAGAAAGTTATTGTCAATCATTCTGATTGCAATTTTTGCCCTGTCTTCCATCGCCGGTGCGCAGTCTCAGGACCGGCAGAAGACGTATGGCGGCAGGATAGAGTATTATGTCAATCCCGTGACCGGGGACCGGGGCGGGGTGGAAGGCTCTGTCGTGAACAGGAACGGAAGGGTGCCTATCCCGGATGCCGTGCTGGAGCTCTTCCTTGGCGACAAGCTGGTGGCCAAGGGGACTTCCGATGAGAACGGATACTTCCTCTTCTCCGAAATAGACAACGGCGACTACCGCCTTGTCGTGTCCGCACCCGGCTTTTCGGCTTCCGAAGTGAATGTCAAGGTGGAAGGCTTCATAAAGGACCTTATATTCGTGTCGCTTCTCTCCTCTGACATCGTCAACACCAATTTCGACGAGTCGAGCTTCGTGGAATTCGATATGGATGATTCCGGATATTCCGACTCTCCGTCGCTTCTCTATGGAAATGACGTATATTCCAATATCGCAGGCTACGGCTTCAGCGCGATACGTTTCAAGAACAGGGGATATTCAAGTGAATCACAGGATGTCTACCTGAGCGGTGTCCGGATGAACGATGCCATCACAGGCTATACCCCGTGGTCTCTCTGGAGCGGTCTGAACGAGGCCATGAGAAGCAAGGAGACTTCCATGGGAACAGAGACCTATGACTATGGCTTCGGCGGATACAACGGTGTCACCAATATCCTGGCCACCCCGTCTAATGTCCGCAAGGGATGGAGGTTCAGCCTGTTGACCAACAGCGCGCTGTACCGTCTCCGCTTCATGGCATCCTATGCTTCCGGCGAGCTGGACAACGGCTGGTCATACGCATTCAACGTATCTGCCCGTCTGGGAGGCAATGACTGGGTGAAAGGTGTCTATTACAGGTCTTTCGCATACTATGCCGGTGTCGAGAAGAAATTCGGTGACATGCACAGGCTCAGCCTGGTGGCTTTCGCTTCTCCTACCAACAGAGGAGCGCAGAATGCCTCGACACAGGAAGTATATGACCTTGTCGGAGACAATATGTACAACTCCAACTGGGGCTATCAGGACGGCAAGTTGCGCAACGCGCGTGTCCGCAAGACTCATGAGCCGGTCTTCATCCTGAAATACACGGCTACCCCGCTTGACAACCTCGAGGCTTCGGCTACCGTGACATACCGTACGGGAAAGAACGGCTATACTGCCCTTGACTGGTATGACACATACGACCCGAGGCCGGACTACTACAGGAACCTGCCGAGCTATTTCTGGATGGACGACCCTGACTACGGACGTACAAGCTATGACAAATATGCCTGGGCTCAGGAAGCATGGCTGACAAACTACAACAGTACCAGGCATATCAACTGGGACCGACTTTACAATGTGAACAGGAACAATCTTGATTCAGACGGCTTCGGACGGTCAAAGTATATCATCGAGGAACGCCGTACCGACCAGAATGACCTCAATCTCAACGGTAGCGTCAAGTGGAGGGCCAATGACTGGTTCACTCTCACCGGTGGTCTGAACTGGAGATGGAACAAGACAGAATACTACAAGATAGCGGATGATCTTCTCGGCGGAGACTATTATATAAATATTGACCAGTTCGCCGAGCGTGACTTCGCGTCTGACCCTGCGATGATCCAGAACGACCTTGACTATTATCTCGCCAACGGCTCCGCACAAAGGCTGTCGGCAGGAGACAAATACGGATATGACTATTTCGCCAATGTGCGCGATGCGGAGATATGGGCCAACGCAGCTTTCGAGAAGGGCCATTTCCGCGGGTATGCAGCCATCGAGGGCGGATATTCCAAGTTCTGGAGAGACGGTGTCTACAGGAAGGGCCTGTTTGCCGGCCTTGACGAGAACGGTCAGGAGATCAAGAGTCCCGTTACAGGGAATATCCTCACGTCCTATGACAAGGACGGGAATGTGATCACTTCCAAGGGCCGTTCGGATGTGGCGGACTTCTTCACCTATTCTGCCAAGATAGGTGCAAGCTGGTTCTTCACCGGAGGCCACAGGGTCTATGCCAATGCCGCATATATCAACGATGCCCCGACATTCAACCAGTCTTTCATCTCTCCGAGGACGAGAAACACCCTGGTGCCGAACCTCACTACGACCAAGACTGTTTCGGCAGACATCAATTATACCTACAGCAACAACGGGTATGATGTCCGTGTCACCGGTTTCTGGACGAAGATCATGGACCAGACAGACATGATGAGTTTCTATGACGACTCCCAGAACTCGTTCACGAATTTCGCCATGACAGGCATAGACCAGAGGCACATGGGTATAGAGCTCGGTTTCGAAATCCCGCTCTATCTCCAGAATGTGTTCCTCCAGGGTGTGCTGAGCTGGGGCGAGTATATCTACACTTCCACTCCTTACATGACCCAGACCATAGACAACAGTGCCGAAGTCATCATAGACAACCAGCCTGTGACTTACTGGAAGAGCCATCCGATCTACAGGAAGACCACCGTGGACGGTGTGACGACATACGACAGGGATGCCAGCGGCAACTATATCCTTGACAAGGAGCAGAAGCATTACGTCCCGAGCACTCCACAGCTTGCTGCCGACCTCGGCATACGCTACAGAAGCAATTCATACTGGTTCGTAGAGCTGAACGGACAGTTCTTCGCAAACTCATATCTGGACATGAACCCTCTGTACAGGACAATGACGGCAGTTGCAGGCCCGGACAA
Source organism: uncultured Bacteroidales bacterium (assembly GCA_944326315.1). GTDB lineage: Bacteria > Bacteroidota > Bacteroidia > Bacteroidales > UBA932 > Cryptobacteroides. The sequence continues at coordinate 45,337 of CALVDP010000012.1, read as the reverse complement.
TGCCATGACGGATGCCGCTCTTGCCGAGCACAGCAGGAACTGGTTCCTGAACGGTACGATGCAGGATGACATGGGCCTTTCCCCGCAGGAGATCGAGTATATGGCGGCTCAGGAGAAATTCGACCCGGTGTTCCTTCTCAATGCGAGTGTGGGCAAGTCCTGGTATATTGACAGGAAGTACAATTTCGGTTTCTCTCTTGAAGTCAAGAACATCCTGAACAACAGGGGCGTGAAGACCGGAGGATACGAGCAGACCCGTCTTATCGACAGCGAAAGCAAGACCAGATATTACAGGTTCGATCCGAAGTACTTCTATATGAGCGGTGTCAATTATATGCTTAATTTGTATTTCAGGTTCTGACCTTTCCTGGATTGTTGAATTGTTTAAATTTAGGATATTTCCATGAAAAGAATATATAACATATTGCTGGCTGCAGCCGTTATCCTGCCGTCATCTGCTCTGCTCAATTCCTGCGAGGAGTTCACTCCGGTATTTACCGGAAAATATCCCGAGCCGGAAAACTGGGAGCCAGTGGTAATGGAGGCCACCCATACGATACAGGAGCTTGCGGCAATGTATAAGCCGGGGCAGCCGTTTGAGATTGAAGATGACATAGTGATAGCCGGCAGGGTGTCCACTTCGGACCAGGCAGGCAATTTCTACCGCAGCCTTTATATCCAGGACGAGACAGGCGGTATCGAGATCAAGATGGGTAAGACCGGACTTTACAACGAGTACAAGCCGGGACAGATCGTATATGTGAAGTGCAAGGGACTTTGGCTCGGAATGTACGGCTATGACGACGATGACAGGTACGGCGGAAGCGGAATGGTGCAGCTCGGCTATGAGGATCCTACAGGGGAATATGAGACTTCATATATCGAAGTGCAGACACTTATAGACGCCCATGTCTTCAGAGGGGCTGAAGGTGATCCTCTGGAGCCGGTGGAGATCACGGAAAATGATCTTCCGGGGCAGTGGGATACCCAGGCTGACAACAAATACGTGGGCACCCTTGTCACACTCCGCGGCCTGACATACGGCAACGAGATATTTACCCTTTTGTACGTCAATTCAAATCTTGAACATAAATTGTCATCGAACAGAGTGTTCCTTTCGGATGTGACTCACAATGTCACGACATGGGCAATGAGCGAGCAGAAGGTCAAGGAGCATCTTGAAAACGGTGACTGGGATGACATCAACATAGGTAACGCCAATGACTACAATTACGGTACTGTCGGGGATCCGGAGAACAAGGCGACTCTTCTGAAATATGCCGCTCCGGCCAATGTAAGCCAGTATTTCTATATGGGCGACCGCGACATACAGATCAGGACCAGCGGCTATTGCAGGTTCGCGGATCTTGAGATCGATCCTGAGGTGCTGGCCGGAAATGCGACTATTGACGCGACCGGTATCCTGACGATGTATCAGGGGAGCATCCAGTTCGTGCTTCTCGACCAGACCGGCATTGTGGTGAACGAATAGTGCCTTTTGCTGAAATAATTTCCGTAAAATTGCATAATTATGCTTAAGTTTGCATGGTTATGCAATTTTTGTGTACTATAAACCTACCGGAATGACAAGAAATATATTGATTTCAGGCATTGCCTTGCTTATGATGTCATGCAGCAATATCAACCCGTTTTTCGGGGAATGGGATACTCCGTACGGTATCCCTCCGTTTGAAGAGATTTCAGATAAGGATTATGTCCGTGCCGTGAAATTCGGCATACATCAGCAGTCTGCCGAGGTGGATGCGATCATCGCCCGCGATGCCGAGCCGACGTTCGAGAACACCATCGCCGCCTACGAACATTCCGGCAAGATGCTCGACAAGGTATGCGGCGTCCTTTTCAACCTTTCGGAAAGCGATGCGACTCCTTCATTGCAGAAGGCTGTGGAGAGGGTGATACCTCTTCTGACCGAGCATACGGACAATATTTTCATGAATCCTTATTTTTTCGAAAGAGTCAGAAAAGTCTACGACAGCCGCTATGATTCCGGACTGGACGAAGAGCAGATAAAGGTCACAGAGAAGCTTTATAACCAGTTCCTGTCGAACGGAGTGTCTCTTGATGATGCCGGACAGGCAAGGATGCGCGAGATAAACGGTGAGCTCGCCGCCCTTGAACAGACATTCGGCAATAATCTTCTGTCCGAGACCAATTCATTCTCGCTGCTCCTTACCGATTCTTCCGAGACGGCAGGCCTTCCTGAATCTGTCCTTCATGCCGCAGCGGCAGAGGCTCAGTCTGCCGGCATTTCCGTCAGGGACGCAGCCAGACTCAAGGGGATAAGCGAAGAAGATGTCGCTGCCGGGGGACCGTGGGTGTTTTCCCTTCACAATGCGAGCTATGTGCCGTTCATGACGTACAGTTCCAACCGTGAGCTGCGCGAAAAGATGTTCACGGCCTATTCTTCAAGAGGCAACAACGGCAACGACAGGGACAACAAGGATATTGTAGTGAGGATAATGGCCCTCAGGATAGAGAAAGCCCGTCTTCTCGGGTATGACACTCCTGCGGATTTCATATTGTCAGACAAGATGGCGAAGACTCCTGACGCTGTGGACGCCTTCCTGGACAGGATTTTCAAGGCCGGTGTCGCCAAGGCGGAGGAAGAGACTGCCGAGCTGCAGAAGCTTATGGCGGAAGATGTGGCCGCCGGACTCTTGCCGGATGACAGCACGTCAGTGATAAGGCCTTGGGACTGGGCGTATTACACCGAGCGTACAAGGCTTGCCAAATATGCCATGGACGAGGCTGCGGTCAAGCCTTATTTCAGGATGGAGAATGTCCGCGACGGTGTATTCGAAGTTGCGCACAGGCTGTACGGGATAAACTTCGAGAAGCTTGACAGTATCCCTGTATATCATCCGGATGTGGAGGGCTTCAAGGTTATGGATGCCGACAGTTCCCTCCTGGGTATCCTCCTGACCGACTATTATCCGAGGAGCACCAAGAGAGGTGGGGCATGGATGAGCAATTTCCGCAACCAGGAAATCTCCGAGGATGGTGAGGACATCCGTCCGATCATTGTCAATGTGGGTAATTTCACTAAGCCGGCTGCCGGCAAGCCGTCATTGCTGACACTTGACGAGGCGGCTACCATGTTCCATGAGTTCGGGCACGCCCTGCACGGGCTTCTGACCAAGTGCACATACAAGGATGTGAGCGGGACGAGCGTTGCCAGGGATTTCGTGGAGCTTCCTTCGCAGCTGAACGAGAACTGGGCATTCCAGCCCGAGGTGCTGTCCATGTATGCAAGGCATTATGAGACAGGAGAGGCCATTCCGGATTCTCTTGTGACCAAGATCAGGCAGTCGGGCAAGTTCAACCAGGGATTCATGACGACTGAGCTGGCCGCTGCCTCTATCCTTGACATGAGGTGGCATGAGCTTACGTCGGTGTATGTGCCTGTAGACTGTCCGTTCGCTTCCGGCACTCCTGCGCCTGAGGGTGCGGAGCCGGCCTTTCTCAAGGTCAACGGCAAGCTGGAGCCTGTAGGGTCATCGCCGGAGCTGAGGGTGATTGATCCTGTTGCGTTCGAGGCATGCATGATGCAGGAAGCAGGTCTTATAGACGAGATAATACCGCGTTACAGGACCACTTATTTCAACCATATATTCAAGAGCGGATACAATGCCGGATACTACAGCTATCTTTGGGCGGAGGTGCTCGACAAGGACGCTTTCGAGCTGTTCATGAAGAAAGGTATTTTTGACAGGCGGACAGCTATGTCATACCGCCGCAATATTCTGGAGAAGGGCGGGAGTTGTGACCCTATGGCTCTCTACCGTAAATTCCGCGGAACCGACCCGGATCCGGATGCGCTGTTGAGGGCAAGAGGTCTTGAGTAGTCCAGAGTGGTAATCCTTGCGGATGGACATAAATACAAAATGGGGGCGAGTCAAAAGTCCCGAAGGGACCGCGACCGGAGGAAGCGATATCCCCCTAATAGGGGGTACAGGGGGTTAGGATGGGTCCAGTCTTTCGAAGAAAGACGTTTGAGGGTGACCAAAAGTCACTTTTGAGTCACCCTCATTTTGCTAATGCGCCGCACCTTCTATACGAAGGATGTCAGGACTTTCATGTTTCCGTCAGGTATGAATTCCACGGATGCCGCGGAAGCCGGGATCAGGATGGTTTCTCCCTGATGCATTGATTCACGGTTGCCCTGGTCATCCACGATCTCCCCTTTTCCTTCCGTACAGATTATTATAAGGAAAGAATCGAGTCCTGTCAGGTCCTTGGCGTACGGCTTGTCGATGTCCAGCAGCGAAGTAGTGAAGTACCTGCAGCTGACCAGCTCCGCTTCCTCGTTTTTCCTTGACGTGTAGTGCGTCCTGTAATCATCGCACACGCTGTAGTCTATGGCATCTTTCGCCAGTTCCGTATGAAGCTCCCTCGGCTTCCCGTCAAGGCCGAGCCTGCCGAAATCGTAGATCCGGTATGTGATGTCGGATGTCTGCTGTATTTCGGCTATGAAAGAACCTGCCCCGATGCTGTGGATGCGTCCGGCAGGCAGGAAGAACACGTCGCCTGCGCTGACCTTGTAGTCGTGGAGCACTTCGGTGATGGTATGGTTGTCCACTCTTTCCACATATTCTTCAGGAGTGATCTTGCGGGACAGGCCGGACATCAGATGCGCGTCCTTGTCTGCGCTTATCACATACCACATCTCGGTCTTTCCCTTGGACCCGTTGTGCCTTTTGGCTGCAAGCTCGTCGTCAGGGTGTACCTGGATCGAAAGATCCTGACGTGCATCAATGAACTTGATGAGCAGTGGGAATTCCTCTCCTGTCTTCTCGTAGTTGGCCTTGCCTACCAGCCCGCCCTTGTATTCACGGATAAGCTCCGTGATGGTCCTGCCGGCAAGAGGTCCGTTGGCTACCACGGATTCATTGTTCCTGACTCCGGAAAGCTCCCAGCTCTCACCTATGTTGTGCTGGTCCGTCGTTATATTCTTGAACGGTGCTATTTTTTCTCCTCCCCAGACGAGAGTCTTGAGGATTGGCTTGAATTTCAATGGATACATATTCGACATATCAGTTATTTCAACTTGTCCAGCTGGCTGAGGGCGAAAGTGTATGCTCCCGTAGAAATGGCCTTGCTGGCTCCCATTTTGGAAATGGCTATTCCTATGCGTTTCTGAGGATCATAGACTACTTCTTCATCCGACCCGTATATTTTCAGCTTCTGCTGGTCTCCCTTGGCGAAGGCAGCGAATTCTTCCGGGCTGTCCAGGTCATATATCCTGGACTGTACCCTGCCGGTCTCTTCTCCCTTGAATGTGTGGATCTTGCCTCGCAACGCAGCCAGCAGGGCAGGCATGAAGTACTTGTGGGATGCGGTGATCCCTCCTCCTATGACTATGAGCCCGTCAATAAGTGTGGCAGCCGTGGCCATGGCATCTCCGGCGGCCGCACCTATTTCGGCGAATGTCTTCACTGCTGCATCCCTGTCTCCGGGAACTGTACCTTCCGCTATGTCGAAGATGTCCTTTGGCTCAAGCCTGTGGCCCGTGTCGCCTGACAACTCTCCGTATATCCTCTTGATGGCCTTGATGGCGATCCCGTCTTCCACGATCATGTCCCTGTTATCCTTGTGCGGAAGGCAGAATGTCTCAACACAGGAATTGTCCCCTCTGTTCAGCTCTCCGTTGACCACGATGCCTATCCCGAAGCCGGTGCCGAAAGTGTAGCCGATCAGGTTGTGGTAGCGTTTTTCGCTGCCGGCGGCTTCAAGCCTGGCATTGATCTCGGGAAGGATGCCTCCCAGTGCTTCCCCGTAGGCGAAGAGGTCTCCGTCATTGTTGATGAAGACCGGCACCCCGAATGTCTTTTCGAGGAATGGTCCGAGGGCCACCCCGTCCCTGAAAGACGGGAAATTCGGAAGATATCCGCCGATGATACCGTGCGGATAGTCGGCAGGTCCCGGGAACGCGAAGCTTATTGCCGAAGGCTTCTCTCCGACGGTCTCGATTATGGACTTGAATCCGGTCACCATGCTGCCGAGGCAGAGATCCAGGGTGTCGGAATGTGCCGGCAATGTCAGGGGGCTGGTGATGAAATCCCCGCCCTTCATTGCGCAGAATACCATGTTGGTGCCCCCTGCATCGAGAGTCAGCACTATCCTTTTGTCATTCTTGAAATCAGTCATAGTCTGTTGTGCTATTGTTGTTGCCGGGAGACGATTGCCGTCATCCCGGATAAATACTGGCTGTCTAGCTGTCAGTGCGTCAGATCAGCGGCTCTCCTGTCATGGCAGCCGGCTGAGGTATTCCCATGAGTTTGAGGATGGTAGGGGCCACGTCGGCGAGCTTGCCGTCCTTCACATGTTCTACACCTGCATTGATGACGATGAACTGCACGGTATTGAGCGAATGTGCCGTGTTCGGGGTGCCGTCATCGTTGTATGCATGGTCTGCATTGCCGTGGTCAGCGGTCAGAAGCACGACATAATCATTGGCAATGGCGGTCTCGACCACTTCCTTCACGCATTTGTCTATCTTGGCTACGGCACGGCAGATGGCGGAGAACACTCCTGTATGTCCGACCATGTCGCCGTTGGCGAAATTCAGTATCACCATGTCTTCCTTGCCTGTCTTGAGGACTTCCGTAAGCTTCTCGGTGACTTCCTGTGCACTCATTTCCGGAAGGAGGTCATAGGTAGGGACCTTCGGTGACTTGACCAGTATCCTGTCCTCGTTTTCGAACTGGTCTTCACGTCCTCCGTTGAAGAAGAATGTGACATGGGCGTATTTCTCAGTCTCGGCAATCCTCAGCTGTCGTTTGCCGGCCTTGGCTACGGTCTCGCCGAGGGTGTCCTGGACATTTTCCTTGTTGAAGAGGATATGGACGCCCTGGAACTTGTCGTCATAAGGGGTGAAGCAGCAGAAGTACAGAGGCAGTGTCTTCATTCCGTAGTCCGGCATGTCTTCCTGTGTCAGGACAGCAGTGATCTCGCGCGCCCTGTCATTGCGGAAGTTGAAGAATATCACTGCATCGCCTTCCTGGATTGTCCCTACAGGCTTCCCGTCGGCCCCTGTTATGCTTATAGGCTTGATGAATTCGTCAGTTACACCTTCGTTGTATGATGCCTCGATGCCTTCTGCAGCAGAAGAGAACCTGGCGCCTTCTCCCTTGACGAGCAGGTCGTATGCAAGTTTGACTCTCTCCCATCTCTTGTCCCTGTCCATCGCATAGTAGCGTCCGCATACTGAAGCGACCTTGCCTGTCGTTTCGGCCATTTTCTTCTCAAGTTCTTCCACGAAGCCCTTGCCGCTTCTCGGGTCAGTGTCCCTGCCGTCCATGAAGCAGTGTACGAATACCTTGTCAAGACCGTACTGTCTGGCTACGGAAAGGAACTCATATACATGGGCAAGCGAGCTGTGGACACCGCCCATTGAGGCAAGTCCCATGAAGTGGAGCTGTTTCCCTGTCTTGGCCACATAGTCGTATGCCGCCTTGATCTCAGGGTTGTCAAGCAGCTTGTGCTCCCTGCATGCCATGTTGATTTTCACCAGGTCCTGATATACCACGCGTCCGGCCCCGAGATTCAGGTGACCCACTTCGGAGTTGCCCATCTGTCCGTCAGGAAGCCCGACATACTCTCCGCAGGCCTGGAGATGTCCGTAAGGGTATTTTTCCCTCAGAGAATCGATATAAGGAGCGCCCTGGGTATAAATGGCGTTCGTCCAGTCGTGTCTGCCCTCGCCCCATCCGTCGAGGATCATCAGAAGAACTTTTCTGTCCATGTTACAATGTATTAATTGACTATAATCTTTATCCGACATGCGCTTGCAAATAAGCAATAATTGCTAAATTTGCATGCAATCTGCAAATATACGCAGAAGCCGAGAGCAGAGCAAATTTATTTGCTCTGCCGAGGCGATACAGTATATGTAGCCGAAGGTTAAATATACACAGAAGCCGAGAGCAATGCAAATGAACTTGTTCAATTTGCAATTGCCGAGGCGCAACAGGATATGTGGCCGCAGGCCAAATATCGCAGAAGCCGAGAGCAATGCAAACAAACTTGTTTGATTTGCATTGCCGAGGCGCAACAGGATATGTGGCCGCAGGCCAAATATCGCAGAAGCCGAGAGCTTGCCAAAGGAGGCGCCACCGGATATGTGGCCGCAGGCCAAATATCACAGAAGCCGAGAGCTTGCCAAAGGAGGCGCCACCGGATATGTGGCCGCAGGCCAAATATCGCAGAAGCTGAGTGCAATGCAAGCTTGCTTGCAATTGCCGAAGCGCAACAGTATATGTGGCGAAGCCAAATATCGCAGAAGCCGAGAGCTTGCCAAAGGAGGCGCCACCGCGACCGGGCCACTTCCCGGAAGACGACGAATAAAGGATAGCAGAATTAAAATATCAGATTATGGCTGACAGGAACCGTAGAAGAAACAGGGGAGAAAAGAAGGAAAAGAAAGAGAAAAAGCCGGCACCGGTCCTTACGGGAAAGGTGCAGATGACAAGGGAAGGCTATATTTTCGTGATAGTGGACGGAGAGGACGACGACGTCTTCGTCAAGGCCTCCAAGACACACGGCGCACTCAACGGGGATATCGTCAAGGTCTCTGTGACCCGGGAGAAGACAGACCGGCAGAGACGCGAAGGCGTGGTAGTCGAAATCGTGGAACGTTCCCGCAAGCCATTTGTCGGTATCCTGCATATTGTCGGTGACCAGGCCTGGGTGCTCATGGAAAGCCGGGTGATGCCTTACGATATTGTCATTCCTGTCATCGGGGCGGCTCCTGTAGGATTCAAGAACAGGAAGCAGCGCATCGGATGCACCGGGAATCCGGAAGAAATGCCGGACAGGACAGGCTCCCTGAAGAAAATGGGAGACGGAAGCTATTCTGTCGTGGGAGTCTACGAGACTGTGGACAATGCCAGAAAAGAGCTTTCCGCGAAGGCCGGTATGAAAGTCGCCGCCCTTGTGGACCATTGGGAGAAGAACGAACCTGCACCTGTTGGCCACCTGGTGGATGTCCTTGGCGAGCCGGGAGAGAATGACACCGAGATGCATGCCATACTTGCAGAATACTCCCTTCCTTACCGCTTCGAGCCGGAAGTGGAGAATGCTGCAGATGCCATATCGGACAAGATAACAGAGAAAGACCTCAAGGGCAGGCGTGATTTCAGAGGAGTCACGACATTCACCATTGACCCTGCAGATGCCAAGGATTTTGACGATGCACTGTCTTTCAGGAAACTGGACAACGGCAATTACGAGGTCGGCGTACACATAGCAGATGTCACATATTATGTGAAACCGGGAACTGTCGTGGATGAGGAGGCCAGGAACAGAGGTACTTCCGTCTACCTTGTGGACAGGACAGTGCCGATGCTTCCGGAGAAGTTGTCCAACAAGCTGTGCTCTCTGCGTCCTGATGAGGAGAAGCTCTGCTTTTCCGCCGTTTTCGAGATCACTCCGCTTGCAAGGGTGGACGCACGGTGGTTCGGCAGGACAGTCATCAAGTCGGATTACAGGTTTGCGTATGAGAATGCCCAGGAAATACTTGATGACGGCAAGACTGCAATGAAGAACTCCTATGCATTCGGCCTGGAAGGCCAGGAAAAACCGGTCCCGGACAGCATCAAGGAAGCGCTTCTCACCCTCCATTCGCTTGCATCCAAATTCAGGAAGAGACGTTTTGCATCCGGAGCGATCAGCTTCGAGCGTCCTGAGATGAAGGTGGAAGTGGATGAGAAAGGGCGCCCGATAAATGTATACCAGAAGGTGACCAGGGAAGCCAACTGGCTCATAGAAGAATTCATGCTGCTTGCAAACCGCTGCGTGGCAGAGTTCGTCGCCACAAACTGCAAGGAGGCTTGCGGCAAGGGCCGGAAATCCGCCGCCAAGACATTTGTATACAGGATACATGACGAGCCGAACCAGGACAAGCTGGAGAATCTTCGCGGTTTTGTCGGGAATTTCGGCTATACCCTCGGCCAGATGAACAATGGCAAGGAGATATCCAAGGAGTTGAATCATCTTTTCTCCGAGGCCAAGGACAAGCCTGAGTTCAACGCTATCGAACTACTGTCGCTGAGGACAATGGCCAAGGCCCGTTACAGTACGGACAATATCGGACATTACGGGCTGGCATTCAAGTATTACACTCATTTCACCTCTCCGATCAGACGGTATCCGGACATGATGGTGCACAGGCTTCTCGCCATGTATCTTGACGGGGCACCGTCGCAGAAAAAGGACTATTACGAGGGTCTCTGCAAGTATGCGTCCGAAAGGGAAGTCGTCGCAGCCGAAGCGGAGCGCTCGAGCGTGAAGTACAAGCTTGTGGAATTCATGCAGGACAAGGTGGGATATGAGTTCGAGGGGCACATATCCGGACTGACCGACTGGGGTATGTATGTCGAGATCGAGCCGACGAAGATCGAGGGCATGGTGGCTCTGAGAGATATCAGGTCAGATTTCTATGAATTCGACGAGGAACGGTACCGGATCGTGGGCCGCAGCTCAAAGACCGTTTACAATCTCGGCGACCCGGTGAAGATCCGTGTGAAGAAGGCGAATCTCGAACAGAAGCTGCTTGACTACGAACTTGTAGAGACGGGGCTTGAGGAGAAGCTTGACGATCAGGATATGGATGCCGTGAAAACGGAGCGCGCCGCCCGTAAGGCAGCGCGTAAGGAAAAGATCCGCAATGATATCAAGGCCTCAAAAAAACGCAAGGCCCGAATGAAGAAATGATTATCTGATTCCGTATTTTTTCAGGATTTTCAATACCGGCTTTTCGATAGACCGAGCCCAGGCCATGTACCCCATATCGGAAGGATGAGTGCCGTCCACGGAACTTTCCCGTGCATCGTCTCCGGTGTCAGGTATGATGAAATAGACGTCATCGTATTTCCGGACGGCTTCTGCCATCAGTTTTGCCGCCATGTCCATCTTGGCCTGTTCCTTCATGTCGTTCGTCAGGCTGAAGTTCCTGCTTTCGCGGTATATCGTCTGCATGAATATGAGCGGAATGCCTGGGTGTGCCTCACGCATCCTTTCTATGAAAGGGAAAAGCCGTTCCTGTATCATTGTAGCATCGGGATTCGAAAAGGCGTCGAACAGGAAGGCGTCAGCCTGCACATCCGCAAGCACATCTGCGAAATATGGCTGCATCTTGCAGTTCCCGCTGCATCCCAGGCTGAGTATCTGAAGCCCTGTGTCCCTCATGAACTGCATTGGGTAAGACATGCCGGGACGGCTGATGCTTATACCCTGGGTAAAGCTGGAGCCGAATATGGCTATCCTGTGCCTGAACGGGGATGCAAGACTCTCGATCATGGAGCCGCTTGTCACCCCGATTTTCACAGAATACATCTCGCTGTATATCGGAAGGTACAGCATGCATTCCTTGACGCTGTCGTCCATGCCGTTTATAAGCACGATGTTATCGTCCGGCCTGGTCGGATTCCCTACTTTGGATGCGGCATATGTCCACACTCCGTCTTTCCTGATATACAGGTCGAAGCCCCGGAGGGCGATACCCATGGTGTTCGGAGCCGTGTTGTAGTACCCGTATTCGGCCTTCACGGATATCACCGGCGAATCGGTCCTGAAAAGCACGGCGAGTCCGGCGGAGCATCTCACTTGCTCGTTCTCTCCTGAGGTGAAGCCTTTGTACACGCATGTATCTACCCGGTGGTACGGATTCGGAGTGTCCGGCAATATCTTGCCTGTCAGGTTGAGTTCGGAAGCTTCGGTAAAGGAGAAGTCCCCGTTGCCTCCCGTCTGCGCAGCTGCAGACAGGCATGCCGTCAGCAAGGCTACAGTTATAAAGTGCTTCATCGGAATGTGGTGTTTGTTGTTGTGTTTGTTGTTGTGTTTGTTGTTGTGTTTGTTGTCTTGAGACCCAAAATTAATGATAAAATTTTTGTAAATTTGAAAAATGTATCAAAATCATCAGAAATATGTTGAAAGCAGGTGACAAGGTCCCGGATTTCCAGGTCGTGGACCAGGATGGACGTACGGTAACATGGAAAGATATCGAAGGCCGGAAAGCCGTGATTTATTTCTATCCCAAGGACAATACCCCCGGATGCACCGCGGAGGCATGCAGCCTCAGGGACAATTTTACTGCCCTGAAGGATGCAGGCTATGAGATTTTCGGAGTGAGCAAGGACAGCCAGGCATCCCATCAGAAATTCAAGGATAAATATTCTCTTCCTTTTACGCTTCTCTCGGATCCGTCTACTGAGATGCTTCAGGCTTTCGGCGCATGGGGAGAGAAGAAGATGTACGGCAAGGTGACTGTCGGGACCATACGCAAGACATTCATCATAGCTCCGGACGGCACGGTCGAACGTGTCATAGACAAGGTGGACACCAAGAATCACGCAGCCCAGATACTCGGGTGACCCTTTCTCTGTATTCTTCACGAAATCGGGGCAGGGATGAGTATTGTCGCGTTTATAGATACCGAAGTCGGACCGGAGAACGGGAAGGTGCTTGATATCGGCGCGGTGCGGTCCGATGGCAGGGCTTACCATGGCTGTTCCATGTCGGACTTTTCCGCTTTCCTTGACGGTGCGGACTATATCTGCGGCCACAATATCTTGCGGCATGACTTGAGGTATCTGGACAGACTGGAAGATCTTTCGGGACGTTTCACGGGACGGGCCATAGATACGCTGTATCTGTCTCCTCTGCTGTTCCCGAAAAAGCCGTATCATGCCCTCTTGAAGGATGACAAGCTCCAGACAGATGACCTTAACAATCCTCTTAACGATTCAAGGAAGGCGATGAACCTTTTCAATGATGAGGTGTCCGCATTCCTGGGAATGGATGAAGACTTGCAGGAAATATATTACCGGCTTCTGGGCGACAGGAAGGAATTCGTGGCTTTTTTCAGTTTTGTCAGGTATCCCGGCCTGCGAAGAACTTCTTCATTGGGTCTTGTATCCAGACTTTTCCAGTCGGATATGCCGGCAAGGGAAATATCCAGGCTTGTCCATACGAGGTTGGACGGCAAGATATGTTCCCACGCGGATATCTCCGGGATGGCCTCTTCGAACCCAGTAGCTCTGGCATACGCCATAGCCTTGATAAATGTGATGGATGATCATCTGGCTGAAAGGTCCATCACCCCTCCATGGGTGCTGCGGAATTATCCGGAGGTGGAGAGGATAATGTTCAGGCTCAGGTCTGCCCCTTGTATGCAGGGTTGCCCGTATTGTGACAGATTTATGGATGTGCATGTCGGCTTGAAGCGCTGGTTCGGCTTCGGGTCTTTCCGCTCTTACAATGGTGATCCTTTGCAGGAGAAGGCCGTAAGAGCTGCGGTGGAGAACAAATCCTTGCTGGCCGTATTTCCGACAGGTGGAGGAAAGTCCCTCACTTTCCAACTTCCGGCCCTGATGGCAGCAGAAAACATGTCTGCGCTTACGGTTGTTATCTCGCCATTGCAGTCGCTTATGAAAGACCAGGTGGACAATCTTGAAGCCAAAGGCATTACTGAGGCAGTGACGATAAACGGAATGCTTGATCCCATAGAGCGGGCCAAATCCTTTGAACGCGTCGAGAATGGTTCGGCTTCCATTCTGTATATTTCTCCGGAATCTTTGAGGTCTCCGTCAGTCGAGAGGATGATTCTCAAACGCAAGATTGCCAGATTTGTCATAGATGAGGCACACTGCTTCTCTTCGTGGGGACAGGATTTCAGGGTGGACTACCTTTATATCGCAGAATTCATCGGGTCTGTCCAGAAGAAGAAAAACCTTCAGGAAAGCATCCCTGTTTCATGCTTTACTGCCACGGCGAAACCAAAGGTCATCGAAGACATTAGGAATTATTTCAAGACTATGCTGGGACTTGACCTTCAGTTGTTCACGACTGCCGTGTCTAGACCGAATCTCCATTATACAGTGTTGCCGGAAGCCAATGATGAGGAGAAATATGCGGCTTTGAGACGTTTGCTGGAAGAAAAAGACTGTCCGACAATAGTATATGTGTCCAGAACAAGGAAGGCTAAGGACATTGCCTCCAGACTGAACAGGGACGGGTTTGGGGCTAAAGCCTTCCACGGCAGGATGACACCGGATGAGAAGATTGAAAACCAGAATGCTTTCATGTCAGGTGAAGTTCGGATAATTGTCGCTACTTCTGCATTCGGGATGGGGGTTGACAAGAGTGATGTCGGACTGGTCGTGCATTTCGAGGTGTCGGATTCTCTGGAGAATTATGTCCAGGAAGCCGGCAGGGCAGGGAGAAATGCGGATATGGATGCGGACTGCTACATCCTTTTCAATGACGAGGATCTGTCCAGGCATTTCATCCTGTTGAATCAGACCAAGATGACCATCAAAGAGATACAGCAGATCTGGAAGGCTGTCAAGGATCTTTCCCGTTTCAGGTCGAGAATCTCAAATTCAGCACTTGAGATAGCCCGTCAGGCAGGTTGGGACGATAGTGTCTCTGATATTGAGACGAGGGTGAGGACCGCGATTGCCTGGTTGGAGCAGGCAGGTTATCTGAAAAGAGGCCAGAACATGCCGAGAATATATGCGACAGGCATACTGGCACGCAATGCACAGGAAGTCATCGACAGAATCAATATTTCCGACAGGTTTCGCGGAGAACAGAAGACAAATGCCATAAGGATCATAAGAAGTTTGATAGCCGAACGGAGCCGCAAGGCGTCCATGTCGGATGAGGCGGAATCCAGGGTAGATTATATCAGCGACAGACTCGGTATCAAGCGAGAGGAGGTTGTTCATATCATAAATGTGTTCCGGGAAGAGAAAATTTTAGCGGATACCAAAGATATTTCGGCTTATTTCAGCAAGGATGAAAGCAGGACCAGGCCGATGCAGATACTGAGACAGTTCATCCCGATAGAAAATTTCCTGTCCGGCTTTCTATGCGAAAACGGAAGCCGGCTGGATGTCAGGAAGTTAAATGCAGGAGCTGAGACTGAAGGTGTGAAGAATTTCAACTCCAGGAACATGAGGACCATATTGAATCTGTGGTCTATTGAAGGCCTGGTCAAGAAAGACGGAATACCAAACAACAAGAATGTCGTGTGGGTCAAGGCAATGGCGCCGGCAGACAATATAAGGGCCGGTATAGCCAGGAGACAGAAGCTGGCGGTATTCATTCTGGAGTATCTTCAGGGCATTTTCGCCGGAGACCCGACGGCACAGACAAGCGGGGTAGTGGAATTTTCCCTGGTGGAAATACGGGACGCCTACATGAGATCCGTGACGGACAGCTCTCCCGATGTCGTTTCAGAGGATGTGGAGGATGCCCTTTTCTATCTGTCCAGAATCGGGTCCCTCAGGATAGAAGGCGGCTTCCTTGTCATCTACAATGCCATGACAATAGAGAGGCTTGAGCGCGACAACAAGAGGAAATACAGACTTGAGGATTACAAGGCTCTCGGGGAGTTTTACGAGAACAAGATTCAGCAGATACACATAGTGGGGGAGTATGCCAGGAAGATGATAGATGACTACAAGGAAGCCCTGCAGTTCGTTGAGGACTATTTCCACATGTCCTATCCGTTCTTCCTGAACAAGTATTTCCATGACAGACGTAAGGAGATATCCATGAATATCACACCTGCCAAATTCATGAAGATTTTCGGCGAGCTATCCCCTTCGCAGCTGAAGATAATCAATGACAAGTCTTCCAGATATATTGTGGTGGCGGCCGGACCGGGCAGTGGCAAGACCAGGATACTTGTGCACAAGCTGGCATCCCTACTCATGATGGAAGAAGTGAAGCATGAGCAGCTTCTTATGCTTACATTCTCGAGAGCAGCCGCTACGGAATTCAAAAGCCGGCTGTGCGGTCTGATAGGCAATGCTGCATCTTTCGTGGAGATCAAGACATTCCATTCCTATTGTTTCGACCTTCTCGGGCAGGAGGGCTCAAGGGAGCAGTCGGACACAGTCGAGGAGAAAGCCCTGGAGATGATCAGAGCGGATGAGGTTGATATCAGCAGGATTACCAGGACTGTTCTTGTCATAGACGAGGCTCAGGACATGAATAAAAAAGAATATGCACTGGTGAAGGCCTTGATTGACAGGAATGAGGATATGCGAGTGATCGCTGTCGGGGACGATGACCAGAATATTTTTGAGTTCAGGGGCTCAAGCTCTGAATATATGGAACATTTGCTCGGGCTGCCGGATGCCGTCAAGTATGAACTGCCGGAGAATTACAGAAGCTGCAAGAATCTTGTTGAATTTACGGAGAAGTTCGCCGGCAGTCTCAGCCACAGGCTTAAAGAACATACGGTGATACCAAAGCGTAATGTTGTCGGTGAACTGGAGATAGTGAAATATTCCTGCGGGCATCTGGAAATGCCTCTTGTGCGCAGCATAATGGAGAAACGCCTTGCTGGTACTGTGGCTGTCCTGACCCGGACGAACAATGAGGCATTGACGGTTGCCGGACTTCTGCAGAAGAACGGTCTGCCGGCCTGCCTGATCCAGTCAGATTACGGCTTCAACCTGGCCAGGCTCGTGGAGATGAGATTTTTCATAAACGAAGTCTTGTCCCAGGATACAGGTGCGGTAATAGATGAGGAGACATGGATGAAGGCAAGGTCTGCGTTGAAGGACCGTTACAGTCGGAGCGGAAAGTTGACCTTGTGTCTGAAACTGCTCGATACATTTGCATCCGTGAACAAGGATCAGAAATACAAGTCCGATTTCCTTACCTTCGTAAGTGAATCCAGACTGGATGATTTCGCTGATTATGACACATCCGCAATTTTCGTGTCCACCATACACAAAGTGAAGGGCAAAGAGTTTGACAATGTATTCCTTATGCTGGACAACGAATGTCCGGACAAGGATGAAAAACGCCGCGTGTTGTATGTGGCTATGACAAGGGCGAAAGAGAACCTTTATATCCATCTGAATACTTCTTTTCTGGACAAGTACGGTGCTGAGGGATTGCGTCGGAAATATGATGACGGTGTGTATAATCCTCCGAAGGAGGTTTTGATGGAGGTATCCCTGAGATACGTTTGGCTTAACGATTTCATCAAAAAACAGAGTATTGTGGCCAAATACATGTGCGGTGACCTTCTTGTTGTCAGGGACGGCAGAGTCTTTGACAGGAACGGGATTGAATTGGTGAAGTTTTCCAAGTCTTTCAATAAAGAAAGCCAGCGGCTGCGTGATGCCGGGTATGAATTGTCGGGAGCGGAGGCGGATACCATTGTCTGGTGGTTTTGCCATGATGCGGGCACTGATATACAAGTCCTTCTGCCGAGACTGCATTTCTCTTTAATGACTGGGGTCGGGGTGCGGGAAGACGACTGCACTGTCGGGAACCGACAGGACGGAACTGATCTCCGGAAAAATCAGTAACTTTGAAAACCACTTTTGCAGGGGAGGCAATAAACGATAGAGAGTATGACCAGAGATGAATTGATGAGAGAAGCCATAAGGCTGTCGGAGGAAAACGTGAGGAACGGGGGAGGCCCGTTCGGGGCTGTGATTGCCAGGGACGGCGAGATCATAGCCGGAGGGACCAACCGGGTCACATCGGACTGCGACCCGACTGCCCATGCGGAAGTCAATGCCATAAGAAAGGCGGCGGCAAGGCTGGGTACATTCGATCTGTCGGGATGCGAGATATATTCGTCCTGCGAGCCTTGCCCGATGTGCCTCGGGGCAATCTACTGGGCGCATCTGGACAAGTTATACTACGGCAATGACAAGAAGGATGCGGCGGGTATCGGATTCGATGACGCATTCATTTACAAGGAACTGGACCTGAAACCCGAGGCGAGGTCCCTCAAGTCGGAGCGCATTCTTGCGGATGAGGCCTATACCGCATTCCGGGAATGGGCGGCAAAGCCTGACAAGGTGGAATACTGAGTGTCGGTGTCCTTTTTCAGTATTCTGTTCTCTACCGCCGCCGCTATGCATGACAGGATATAGTACACTATGATCTGGATAGTAAGGGCCGTAAGCTGAGGTTCTGCCATGGCAAGTCCGGCCCCTGCAGTGTTCATGTTCATGAATGCCCTGACGGCGAAGGTGGAAGGAAACAGCCAGGAGAAATATTTCCAGAAAGCCGGGAAGCTGTGCTCCGGCCATGAAAATCCTGTAAGGAACAGACAGACTACAGACATAAGCAGGAAAATCACGAACACGGTCTCCCTGTGGCGGATCAACGTGCTGAAAGTGAAACTGAACACCACGCATGCCGATACGAAGAAAGCAAGCAGCACAAGTATGTCTCCTGTCGGACAGTTCTGCGGCATGCCTGTCATCCGTGGCGCCAGTATGGCCACGTATATGCTTATCGCGGCGTATATAAGCCAGTATGCCGCCCCTCTGCCGAGTACCGTGCGCGATATGCCTCTTCCTTTCAAACTGTCCGGAAGCACTGCGAAGCTGCGGTGCTCTTCTCTCATCGTACCTGAAAGCATTGATATCCCGAAGAACATGGTCTGCTGTATGATTATGAGGAGTATGGCGGACATGAAGAACACGCTGTAGGAAAGCGCCCTGTTGTAGGGCATGTTGTCTTCGTACCTGATCGGGGAGATGAACTGTTCCGCCAGTCTGCTGTCGTATCCTGAGGCTGTGAGACGTTCCCTCTGGATGTCGTGCATTTCGTCCAGCATGACCATGTTCACTCCTGTAGTGAGGTTCTTGTAGTATATGAAACTGCTCATGTCCGCATACAGGGAGATGCCTGCCTGGCGGGAGGATGCCAGGTCTTCCCCGTAGTCAGACGGAATGAGGACAATTCCGTTCACCTTGCGGTCACGCATCAGTCTGCCGGCTTCGGACATGTCGCGGCATGAATATCTTATTTCAAGTTCCCTTGTGGCGTCAAGCCCCCTGACGAACTTGCGGCTTGCATGGCTTCCGGACATGTCGACTACGGCTACCGGCATATTGTCGAGAGTCCCTTTGGAGTAGATAAGCCCGTACAGCACGGGGTAGACGAGGCATGCGAGAAAGAATATCACAAGCACGCCGCTGTCACTGAATATGTGCTTCAGTTCCCTGACGAATATGCGGTACCAGTCATGAATCCAATGTTCGAGATATCTGGCGATTCTTTTCATTTCCTTGGAAAATTAAGGTTCATGTAAGCCCCATGCAGCCGTTTGAGCACTGTAGCGGGCAGAAACAGGAAGAGCAGCATGGACGCAAGATGCATGTACCATCCGCCGAAGCCGGCGTCGAAAATGCCCTCGCTGGCATACATCAGGTAATAATGTCTCAACGGGAAGGCCGCGGCAAGTCCCTGGAAGCATGACGGCATCGCCTCTACAGGGAGGGAAAATCCTGTCAGCGAGAAGGCGAGCATGCTGTAGAGTGCAGAGATACTTATGGCAAGACGGAGGACAGGCAGTGTGCCGATGATGAATACCGCTACAGCCTCGCTTGCAAGCACCATCGCGAAGATGCCGGCAAACATATGCCAGAGAGAACCGGCAAAAGGGAAGCCCATGAATACATACATGATGACCGTGGATATTATGCCCAGCGAAGTGAAGAGCACTGTATATGGTATCAGTTTCCCGGCAACGGCTGCACTCATGGAACCTCCGGCCTTCTCGAGGAGATGTCTTGAAGTCCCGTATTTCAGCTCTGAGCCGAGTGCATATACGGTCACGAGTATCGTTATTGTCTCCAATACGCCGGGGATGAGCGCACCGCACAGAAATGCCCTGTAGTCGGCGGCCGGATTCCCGATGTTGTGGGCTTCCGTCACTATCGGCTGGATCTGGGCCATAATGGACTGTTCATCCATTCCGCGTGCCCTCAGCAACTCTCTCTGCACCGCACCTGAAGACAGATTCGCCAGAGTCAGCAGGTCCTTGTATGACAGAGCTCCTCCCACGAAATACAATGTGTTGACATAAAATGTAAGTACAGGCTGCCTGAATGCGAGCACGTCATCGTAGAAGTGCTCGGGAATAATGCAGAATGCTGAAATCTTTCCGGTCTGCATGGCTTGCCTGGCCTGCGTGTAGGATGTGAAGCTTACGGTCCTGCCGATCCGCGTGGCGTCCATCTGCCTGACAAGATTCCTTGACAGGGATGTCCCGTCAAGGTCCACTACTCCTATCGGAAGGTCGTGCGGAATCCGGTCTCTGAGAAGCGTCAGGAAGAAAATCATGCAGAATGCCATCACTCCGACAGATGCAATCAGATAGACAGGCCTTTGACGCATGAGACGCAGTTCCCTGCGCAGTACTGCCTTTATTTTTCCCGGAGTGTTCATCTTTCCTTGCCGTTTTGTCCTGTGACAATGGCTGTCATCCCCGGAAGAAGTCCGTCGATATGCGTGTCTGGCCGGCTCCTGACCTCAAATGTCCTGGCGTCATATCTGCCTGTGTCGAGGGTCGCCCTCCATGTGGCGTATGATTCGAGTACACCCATATAGGTCACCGTAGTGCTGAAATGACGGCTGCCGAGGGCCGGTACGGATACCGTGAGCTTGTCTCCAGGCTTGAGTCCGTGCAGCATGTCTTCCCTTATGCTGAATGTGAACCATGCATCATCGAGGTCTGTCACGGCCATTACAGGTGCACCCTGTCCCACCAGCTCACCTTCGTGAGGGAATCTTGCCGATATGATGCCGTCTGCCGGGGCAGTCAGATACAGTTCCCCTAGATATGACTCCACTTCCTCCAGCATCGCCGAAGCCTGGTCCGCAAGGGCCGCCGCCGATGTCTTGTCTTCTTCCCTGGCTCCGCTTACAGCCATTTCATATTGGGACTTCGCAGCAGCACTTGTAGCTTTCGCGGCCTTGTACCTGGCTTCCGCTTCATCGAAGCTCTGTGCACTGATCACTTTCTGTTCATAGAGTCTGGAAGCCCTGCCGAAAGATTTTTTCATCACCTCTTCTCCGGCAAGTGCCTGCTGCCAGAGTTCATACGCCGCCGTGATCTGCTCTTTCCTGGCTCCCGACATGGCTTTCTCTTTCTGGGCTTCGGCTACGGATCTCATGGCCGTGGCCTGTGCAAGCTTTGACATCACTTCCGGGCTGTCTATTTCCACCAGGGTGTCACCCTTGTGCACGAAGTCACCTTCATCTGCGAAAAATTCCACTATCCTTCCCGGTACCTTGCCTGACACCCTGTATTCTGTGGCTTCTGCCTGTCCCTGTATGATTATTTCCTCCGGTCTGGAGACCATGTAGCCCGCCAGCGCCACTATCATTACTATTGCCAGCAGGGCAGCTATGCCTGTCAGCAGATTATAGTTTTTCTTTCTCATCGTTTCTGGATTTTTTTTCTTGATCAATATCATTTAACGTCTCTCTGCAGCCGCCAGTGCCCCTGCCGTCATCTGCAGCTCCACCTTTGCATCTATATATCCCGAGTGGGCCTGCATCCATGCCGTCTGCGCCGCCATCACCGTACTGGCAGGCACGACTCCTTCCATGTATCCTGCATTGGCCGCCCTCAGGTTCTCTTCGGCACTTTCGAGATTCCGTCCGGTCATGCCCACTTTCTCCAGGGCTTCATCCTGCTGCTGTCTCAGCCTGGTCACCTGAAGCGTGATCTTCTCCTTCGCATCTTCGAGCCGGTACCCGGCAATCACGGCCTCGGCGCGCGCCTTCCGCACCTTCTGCCTTGCCTCGCATCCGTGGACAATGGGGATGTTTACGGCCACTCCTACATTGAACATCCCTGCGAAGTCGTTCCGGAATCCGTTGAACACGTTGGGATTGGATATGAGGTAGTTGGCTGTTAATGCCACCTGTGGCATCATGTCGGCCCTGGCGACGGCGATTTTCTTATGGTATATTTCTTCGGCTATCTCCAGGCTCCTTATTTCCGGCCTGGCTGCAAGTATGTCTTCCATATCCTTGCGCGCGCCCATCTCCGGCAGAGGAATGTCGTCCGTGATCTCGTCCGCCAGCCTGATATCGGAGCCGGGGTCCA
Organism: uncultured Bacteroidales bacterium; assembly: GCA_944326315.1. Classification (GTDB taxonomy): domain Bacteria; phylum Bacteroidota; class Bacteroidia; order Bacteroidales; family UBA932; genus Cryptobacteroides. The sequence continues at coordinate 23,427 of CALVDP010000012.1, read as the reverse complement.
TCCCGCAGAGCTGGCAAAGCAGCATCTTCCCTATCACCAGTCCGTTTTCCGCCTTGGTAAGCATCATTTCGGCTTCATTTGCCTTCACTTTCACTGACAGAAGGTCTGACTGTGTGGCAATCCCTTCGGCTTCAAGTATCTCGGTGTCGTGTAGCATCTGCCGCAGAAGTTCCGCATAGTCCATCGCCAGGCGTCTTTTCCCCGAGATTGACACTATCTGCCAGTATGCGTTGTCCACTTCCGACACTGCCTGGCTGTACCCTGTATCATAGACCGATGCCGCCAGCTCTTCCGCGAGGACGGCTATTTTGTTGGCATTTACTATCTTGCCGCCCATGAATACCGGCTGTTTCAGTGATACGGCACCGATGAACATGTTCCTTGTGTCCAGCTCGAGCGCATCACTTATTTCGCTTCCTATGGCATTCAGTGAGCCGGCTATGTCATCCGTAGCCATTTTGCCTATCATCCTGAGCAGTTCCGGATTGTTCTTCAGAATCTGTCCCAGCATAGTGTCCGATAGCAGGCCGTCAAGCCTGGACAGCAATTTTTCCTGTGCGGATGTCCCCATACCCGAGAGCGCATCCGATGTTTCCTGTGACAGGAGGTCAATGCTGCGACTGTTGTACATGTACGCCCCGGATACGGAGATATCCGGGAAATAGTTTGCCATGGCGGTTTTCCTGTCATGTTCCGCCATCTCCATCTGCTTTCTTGCAATCTTGAGGTTGAAGTTGTTGGCTATGGCCGAGTCCCTGCACTGCTGCAGGGTCATCACCTCTTCGGCTCCTGCGTTGCCTGCGATTGCCGATACTGACAGTACCGCTGCCAGTACGAATGTTTTCTTTCTCATTTCCACATGATTTGATTCCAGAGCTACGGCTTTTCACAAATAGGCTGCCCGTAATTCCGTTTTTATGTGTCAGATGTCTACAAAAATTGTCAAAAGGTAGAAAATGGATATATTTGTATCCGGAATGACGAATGACCGGAGGTACTCTCCTTCATGTGATGTATTATGCCGTATCTTGCCAATAATCTGGATTTGCCGCATTTCTGCGGACTTTTCCCTGTGTCCAGCTGCCTGAGGATGGGTGATGACGTGTGCCTGATAGATGTCAGATATGACAGTTCATTGTCAATATTGGCCCATCCCTGCCGTTTTGACGGTTTTCTCGCCCTTTTCTGTGTGACAGGCAGCATCAGGGTGATGATCAATCTCAGGGAGTTCGAGGTGAAGGAAAATTCCATGTTCCTGTATATGCCTGGCAACATCATGAGTGTCTGCGACGTGGATGAGGCATCGGTGGATTCCCTTCATTTTGTCGTCATTGCCATGACGAAGGAGTATATGGAAGGTCTGGATGTGGATGTGCCGGGGCTGATAGAGAAGCGGGTGAAGCTTATGGACCGGCCTTATTTCTTCTTCGGGGATGACGGGCGGCAGGTGGCGGAACATTATGTATCGCTTGCTGCCGATATCCTGCGTTCCAACCTCGGCTACAAGCGTGAGAGCGTATCGGCCCTGCTGTCCTCGTTCTTTTTCATAGCCGGCGGCATCATTGAGCAGGAGATGTCCATGACGAGGCCGGACACAAGAAAACCGGACAGGAGCCACGAGGTCTTCGAGAAGTTCCTCGGACTCCTGTCCGAATATCACATGGAGGAAAGGTCTGTCTCTTTCTATGCGGACAAGCTGTGCCTTACTCCCAAATATCTTTCAAGGCTTGTAAAGACAGCGACAGGCAGGAATGCTCCGGCCTGGATAGATGACTATGTCATCCTTGAGGCCAAGAATATGCTCAGATATTCGGACCTGCCGGTCAAGGAGATTGTGGCCCGCCTGCATTTCCCTGATCCGCCTGCATTCTGCCGCTTCTTCAGGAAGAAGACAGGTGTCACGCCTGTACGGTACAGGAAAGGGGAGGGCGGTGTGTCATGACTGGCAATCTGCTGCGTTACTTTCAGGATGAGGGCTTCAGTCATTTACGGGAGTAAACTCCTTTGCCCTCACCCTCAGTGCCTTGCATCTTGTCATTTCTGCATTATCGGATGAAGAGCAGTTCCCTGTATTTCGGCAGGGTCCACATCTGGTCATCGACAATAAGTTCAAGCTTGTCTATGTGGTACCTTATCTCGTCGAGGGCAGGGAAGACTGTGTCATGATAGGCTATGGCCTTTTCACGTTCGTCCTGTATTTTGTTGGCCACTTTCCTGGCCTCTATCATGCTGTCCACGTGCTCCTTGATGAAGGCTGTGTGGGTGGCGATGGCCTCGATGAGCTCTATGTTCCTGACAGTCAGCTTGTCCGCCTTGTCCTTAGGGAAGATCTCATGCATCTTGTACACATTGTCGATGAGAGTGCTCTGGTACTTGGTGGCGACAGGTACAATGTGGTTCAGCGCCAGATCTCCCAGTACACGTGCCTCAATCTGGATCTTCTTGGTGTAAGTCTCCCATTTCACCTCGTTCCTGGCTTCAAGTTCCTTCCTGTTCATCACCCCTGTGCTCTCGAACATACTGATGCTGTCGTCAGACAGGTAGTTGTCGTAGATGAGAGGAACGCTTGTCTCGCAGTCGAGTCCCCTGCGTGCCGCCTCCTCTTTCCATTCGTCACTGTAGCCGTTGCCGTCGAAATGAATCGGCTTGCATATCTTGATATATTCCCTTATCACGGACAGTATGGCGGAGTCCTTCTCCTCTCCTCCGGCAATGCGTGCATCCACGGCTTTCTTGAATTCTGTCAGCTGCTCAGCTATGGCCGAATTGAGGACAATCATTGCGCTCGCGCAGTTGGCCTCTGATCCTACAGCCCTGAATTCAAACCTGTTGCCGGTGAACGCAAACGGGGAAGTCCTGTTCCTGTCGGTATTGTCCACGAGGATTTCAGGTATCTGAGGTATGTCGAGTTTCATGCCTGTCTTGCCGCTCAGCGACTGGAAGCTTTCAGGTTCGCTCTCCTCGATGTGCTTGAGGACAGACGAAAGCTGTGTGCCGAGGAAGCTTGATATGATGGCAGGAGGTGCCTCGTTTGCCCCGAGCCTGTGTGCGTTGCTCGCACTTGCGATAGATGCCTTGAGAAGTCCGTTGTGCCTGTATACCGCCATGAGCGTGTTGACGATGAATGTCACGAAGCGGAGGTTGCTTGTGAAGTCCTTGCCAGGTGACATCAGTGCAAGTCCGGTATCGGTCCCGAGTGACCAGTTGTTGTGCTTGCCGCTTCCGTTCACGCCCTTGAACGGCTTTTCGTGCAGAAGTACACGGAAACCGTGGTTCCTGGCGATCTTGCGCATCAGGGACATGATGAGCATGTTGTGGTCGTTGGCAAGGTTGCATTCCTCGAATATCGGGGCGAGCTCGAACTGGTTCGGAGCCACCTCGTTGTGCCGGGTCTTGACAGGGATTCCAAGCTTCAGCGCCTCTATTTCAAGCTCTTTCATGAATGCGGCCACTCTGGTAGGTATGGCCCCGAAATAGTGGTCTTCAAGCTGCTGGTTCTTGGCGGAATCATGGCCCATGAGCGTCCTTCCGGTCAGCAGAAGGTCCGGTCTGGCTGCGTACAGCCCTTCATCCACGAGGAAATATTCCTGCTCCCATCCCAGGTATGCGAACACTTTCTTCACATCAGGGTTGAAATAGTGGCATACGTCCACGGCTGCCTTGTCCACGGCTCTGAGTGCCTTGAGCAGAGGTGCCTTGTAGTCAAGGGATTCTCCGGTATATGCTATGAATATGGTAGGGATGCAGAGAGTGTCGTCCACGATGAATGCAGGCGAGGACGGATCCCATGCGGAATATCCGCGTGCTTCAAATGTATTCCTGATACCGCCGTTAGGGAATGACGAGGCATCCGGCTCCTGCTGCACGAGAAGCTTGCCGGTGAATTCTTCTATCACTCCGCCTTTGCCGTCATGTTCTATGAAGGAATCGTGCTTCTCCGCAGTACCTTCGGTCAGCGGGGCGAACCAGTGTGTGTAGTGGGTGACACCCATTTCCACGGCCCACCTTTTCATGCCTGCAGCCACTTCGTCGGCGATACTCCTGTCCAGCACCGAGCCTGTGTCGATCACGTTGATCAGCTTGGCGTACACGTCGGCAGGGAGGTACTTGAACATTTTCTCCCTGTTGAACACATACATCGCGTAATACTCTGACGGACGTGACTCCGGCAGCTCTACGGGTGACGGCTTCTTGCCGAATGCCGTCTCTACCATTTTGAATCTTAAAGTTGACATAAAGAATATGTGTTGGATTTATTTTCTGAAATTTTTTCTTATTCTTTCCATAGCCTCAATGCAGTCATACCTTTCACCGAAGGCTGTCAGCCTGAGGTATCCTTCTCCGCTCGGTCCGAAACCGGATCCTGGCGTGCCTACCACATGCACTTCCCTGAGAAGGTAGTCGAAGAACTCCCATGATGACTGCCCGTCCGGGGTCTTCAGCCAGATATACGGAGCGTTCACTCCGCCATAGACGGTCAGTCCCGCATCCTGAAGCCCTTCTCTCATGATCCTTGCGTTTTCCAGGTAATAGTCTATGATTTTCTTCACCTGTTTCTTGCCTTCAGCAGTGTATATGGCTTCCGCGCCACGCTGTGTGATATAGCTGGTCCCGTTGAACTTGGTGCACTGCCTTCTGTTCCAGAGATTGTTCAGGCTGACACGGGAATCGTCCAGCAGGGCGCCGCTGACTTCGTGAGGGACAACGGTATATCCGCATCTGACGCCCGTGAAACCGGCTGTCTTCGAGAAGCTTCTGAATTCCACCGCACATTTCTTCGCGCCCTTGATCTCGTATATCGAGTGCGGGATGTGTTCGTCCCTGATGAAAGCCTCGTATGCGGCATCGAAGAGTATGAGTGTGTCGTTCGCCAGGGCGTAGTCCACCCATTCCTTCAGCTGTTCCTTGGTCAGGACAGTACCTGTGGGGTTGTTCGGATAACACAGATATACTATGTCCACGCGGTGGCTCGGTATGTCCGGCACGAAACCGTTTTCCTCGGAGCACGGCATATAGGTGATGTTGCTCCAGTGCCCGTCCCTGCTTATGTCTCCGGCCCGTCCGTCTATGACATTGCTGTCCACATAGACAGGATAGATGGGATCGGTGACCCCGACGCTGTTGTCGGTGCTGAGTATGTCGCAGAAGTTCCCGGTATCGCTTTTGGCTCCGTCGCTGATGAATACCTCTGACTTGTCGAGGAGTATTCCGCGCGGCTGGTAGTCGTTGTGTATGATGGCGTTGATAAGGAAGTCATATCCCTGCTCGGGCCCGTATCCCCTGAATGTGGCTGCTGCGGCCATTTCATCCACAGCCTTGTGCATGGCCTTGATGCAGACTTCGGGAAGCGGTCTTGTGACATCCCCGATGCCCAGTCGGATGAGCCTGACTTCAGGATTGGCCTTTTTGAATGACTGTATCTTTTTGGCGATGTCCGAAAACAGGTAGCTGCCCGGAAGTTTCAGAAAGTTTTCATTTGCAAGTGCCATAATCCCTAAATGTTTTGTCGGTTAAATATCGTATTCTATCTCTCCTTCGAAAACCGTGACGGCAGGTCCTGTCATCATGATGTGCCTTTCGGGAGTAATCCTGATGCCCAGGCTTCCTCCGTCCATCACCACCGTGACCTCGTCGCCTGCCAGTCCCGCGAAAGCCGATGCGGCTGCGGCTGCGCATGCTCCGGTGCCGCATGCTTTTGTGATGCCGGAGCCTCTTTCCCAGACGCGCATCCTTATTCTCCTCTTGTCCAGGACCTGTACGAATTCCACATTCGTCCTGTCAGGGAATGCCGGATGTGTCTCTATGACCGGACCGGCCTTTTCCGGATCCGCCTTCTCCGCATTGTCCGTGAAGATGACGAAGTGAGGATTGCCCATGGACAGCGATATGCCATTGTACGGGAACGGACCGTCCAGTGAGAGTTCCCGGATGTCCGCCGCCATACCCATATCCACGCATACGTCCGTGACTTTGTCTCCGCAGGTGCCGAGATAGAGCGTCCTGATGCCGGAAAGGGTGTCGAGGGTGACAGTCCTCTTGTCAGTCAGCCTTTTCTCATATACATATTTCCCTATGCATCTGCTTGCGTTTCCGCACATCCTGGCTTCCGAGCCGTCGGCATTGAATATCCTCATGCTGAAGTCGGCCTTGTCCGATCTTCCGATGAGCACCAGCCCGTCGCTTCCTATACCCGTATGGGGACAGCTCCATTTCCTGGCAGCCGCTTCAGGCGAAGGTATTTCATACAGCATCGTGTTGACGTAGATGTAGTCATTCCCCGCGCCCTGCATTTTGGTAAATTTCACTGTCCTTTCCATCTCTCTTGAAAACTTCTGCAAAAATAGTCTTAATCAACATATGCTGTATATCTTTTCCATCTGTTTTTCCACCAAAATGTCCCTGACGTGAAAAACAATATGGCCGACAGCCGTAAAGTGTGAAAAATATTAAGCGTTTGCGGTCAGGTGCTTACGATTCGGAACAATGTCAGTATGCCTGCTCGTGTATTCCGGATACTGCCCTTCCGCTCGGATCGTTCTTGCCGGTGAATGATGCATCCCACGCCAGTGCTTCTGCGGTGGAGCAGGCCACGCTCGGGACACTCGGGACACTTCTGGCGGCACTTTCGCTCGGGAAAAGTTCGGAGAAGATACTCCTGTAGTAATATTCTTCCTTGTTCCGCGGAGGATTTATCGGGAAACGTTCCGCCGCTTCCTCCATCATGGTGTCACTCACTGCTTCCGAAGTGATTTTCTTCAGTGTGTCTATCCAGCCGTATCCTACACCGTCGCTGAACTGCTCTTTCTGTCTCCACGCTATTTCCTCCGGCAGCATGTCGGAGAAGGCTTCCCTGAGAATCTTCTTCTCTATGGTGTTCCCCGGACACATTTTGGCCCGAGGGTCGGTTCTCATCGCCACATCCAGGAATTCCTTGTCGAGGAACGGCACACGTCCTTCGACACCCCATGCCGCCAGGGTCTTGTTGGCACGGAGGCAGTCGTACAGATGCAGTTTGCCGAGTTTCCTGACAGTCTCCTCATGGAATGACCGTGCATCCGGCGCCTTGTGGAAATAAAGGTATCCGCCGAAAATCTCGTCGGCACCTTCCCCGCTGAGGACCATCTTGATACCCATGGACTTGATGACCCTGGCAAGCAGGAACATCGGTGTGGAGGCTCTGACAGTCGTCACATCGTAGGTCTCGATATGGTAGATGACATCCTTCAGTGCGTCCAGACCTTCGCTGACAGTATAGTTGATCTCATGGTGCACGGTCCCGATGTGTCCGGCAGCCAGCCTGGCTTTCGCCAGGTCGGGAGAGCCTTTCAGTCCGATGGCGAAACTGTGCAGCTGCGGCCACCAGGCGGCATTCCTGTCTTCCGTCTCAATCCTTCTGGCGGCGAATTTCTTGGCTATGGCAGATATTATGGTGCTGTCCAGTCCGCCGGAGAGCAGGACGCCGTATGGGACATCGGACATGAGCTGCCGCTTCACTGCCGCTTCCAATGACTCGCGCAGGGCGTGGATATCGGCCGGGTTGTCCTTCACATTGCCGTAATCTTCCCAGTCTCTCCGGTACCATCTTTTCATGACGCCTTCGCTTCCAAGCCAGTAGTGTCCCGGCAGGAACGGGCAGTAGCTTTTGCAGATGCCTTCCAGTGCTTTCAGTTCGCTGGCGCAATATATCCTGCCTTCGTCATCTTTCCCTATATAAAGGGGAATTACACCGATCGGGTCCCTTGCGATGAGGAAGTCGTCGTTTTCTTCATCATACAGTGCAAAAGCGAAGATCCCTTCCAGATCTTCAAGGAAGGAAATACCCTTGTCACGGTACAGAGCAAGTATGACTTCGCAGTCGCTTCCCGTGGAGAAGTCATATTTCCCCGAATAGCGCAGGCGTATATCCCGGTGGTTGTATATCTCACCGTTGACCGCCAGTATCTGCCTCCTGTCAGGGGAGAACAGGGGCTGCCCTCCGCTGGCCGGATCCACTATCGAAAGCCGTTCATGGGCGAGTATGGCCGACTTGCCTGCATATATGCCGCTCCAGTCCGGCCCGCGATGACGTATTTTCCTCGCCATTGCAAGGGCTGTATCCCTGAATTTGCCGGGATCGTCCTTGATATTGAATATTGCTGCAATTCCGCACATGTCATGTTGTTTGTATCGGTGAATATTTTTGTACAGGCCGCTGTTGCGGAATTTCCGGTCATCCGCGAAGGTAGCTGTCCATATCGGCTGCGGCCTTTCTGCCCGAGGCTATGCATTTCACCACCAGGCTGGCTCCTGTGGCCGCATCTCCGGCGATGAATACATTTTCCGGGTATTCCGGGTGCACCGGCTTCAGGAAGCCCATTGCCAGGAGCACGAGGTCTGCCTTGATGATTTCCTTTTTCCCTGAAGGCTTCATTACAGGCCTTCCTCCGTCACCTGACGGTACCCATTCCACTTCCTCGACTTCAGCCCCTGTCACCTTGCCGTGGTCTCCGGTGAACCTGCACGTGTTGAGGCTCCATCTCCTTATGCAACCTTCCTCATGACTGCTGCTTGTCTTGAGCACGACCGGCCATTGGGGCCATGGTGTCGCCGGATTCGATCCTACGGGAGGTTTTGGCATTATCTCGATCTGTGTGACTCCGGCAGCTCCCTGTCGGATGCTTGTGCCGATGCAGTCGCTTCCGGTATCTCCTCCACCGATCACAAGCACTTTCTTCCCTTGTGCGGTGATGCGCTCCGCCTTGCCGAATGACTGTCCTGCAAGCACTCTGTTCTGCTGGGCGAGCATCTCCATGGCCAGGTGTATGCCTTTCAGCTCCCTTCCTGGAACATCCAGGTCTCTTGCCTGAGGTGTGCCCGTGCAGATACAGTATGCATCGAAGCCTTCCGGAAGCTTGTCAAGGCTTATTTCCTCCCGTGTCCGGAATATAATGCCTTCCGCCTCCATTACCGCAAGTCTCCTGTCGATGATGGCCTTGTTCAACTTGAAATTCGGTATGCCGAAGCGGAGAAGTCCGCCGATGTATTCGTCTTTCTCGAAGACAGTCACCTCATATCCTTTCCTGTTCAGCTGGCTGGCTGCGGCAAGCCCGGCGGGGCCTGAGCCTATGACAGCCGTCCTCATGCCGTTGCGAGGATATTTCACCGGTTTGATATAGCCCTCCCTGAATGCGGCTTCTATGACAGCGGCTTCATCTTCCCTGATGGTGACGGGAGCGTCTATGGCAAGCTTAAGAACGCAGCTTTTTTCGCAGAGTGCCGGGCATATCCTGCCTGTGAATTCCGGAAAGTCGTTTGTCATGGACAGTATCTCGTATGCTTCCTTCCATTTCCCTTTGTACATTGCGTCCTGGAACTCTGGAGGCCTGTTCCCGAGCGGGCATGCCCAATGGCAGAAAGGCACTCCGCAGTCCATGCATCTGGATGCCTGCAGCTTCCTGTCGCTTGTGTTCAGCGTCTGCTCCACTTCCCCGAAATCCAGTATACGGTCGTGGACTGGACGGTATCCCGCTTCCTGGCGGGGTACCGTAAGAAATGCTTTGGGATTTCCCATAGTATTGTAACTCTGTAATTTTCAATAATCTCTCTGGACTTCTGCAATCTTCTGCTGCAGCTTTTTCATCTGTTCTTCCGCAAGCACTCTCTTGTACTCTATCGGGGTCACCTGAATGAATTCCTCGACATATTTGCTCCAGTTGTCCAGCATTTTCCTGGCTATCTGCGAGCCTGTATAGAGATAGTGCTGCCTTATGAGTCCGTGCAGTTCCTTCCTTGACGAGGAATCTTCGAGGAGGGACAGCTCCACCATTTCCATATTGCAGAAATAGTCGAATCTTCCGTCCTTGTCCCACACGTATGCGAGTCCGCCGCTCATTCCTGCCGCGAAGTTCCTTCCTGTCTCCCCGAGTACGACGACACGTCCTCCGGTCATGTATTCGCAGCAATGGTCTCCGACGCCTTCAACCACGGCTGTCGCCCCGGAATTGCGGACGGCAAACCTCTCTCCTGCACGTCCGTTGATGTAGACTTCACCGCTTGTGGCTCCGTAGAGGAGGGTGTTCCCGGCTATGGTGTTTTTCTCGGCTTCGAAATCGCTCCGTACCGGAGGTCTGACGGAAATCAGTCCGCCGCTCAGCCCCTTGCCGAGATAGTCGTTAGCTTCTCCTTCAAGGCGGAAGCTTATGCCGTGGGCAAGGAATGCTCCGAAACTCTGGCCGGCAGATCCCTTGAACTTGATGCTGATGGTGTCGGACGGAAGTCCTGCACTGCCGTACATGGAGGCCACGGTTCCTGAAAGCATGGCACCTACGGCCCTGTCTGTATTGGCTATCGCATATTCGAGCGATATTTCCTTCTTGTTACGGATGGCTTCGTGCGCGGCTTCCAGTATATCCATGTCCCTTACGTGCTGGAGCGGGTGAGGCTGCACGGAAGTGCCCCGCAGCGGGCATCCGTTCTCTACCTTGTGCAGCATCCTGCTGAAATCCAGATTCCTGTATTTCTTGTCCTCCGGTATAGGGACTATCTCCAGCAGCTCTGTCCTTCCGACTATGTCATCCAGCTTGCGGAAGCCCATCTGTGCCAGATATTCGCGTACTTCCTGGGCCAGGAACCTGAAATAATTGACCAGGTACTTGTAGTGTCCGCGGAAGTGTTTCCTCAGTTCCGGATTCTGTGTGGCCACGCCGACCGGACATGTATTGGAATGGCACTTCCTCATCATTACGCATCCGAGGACAATCAGTGCAGTGGTGCCGAACGCAAATTCTTCCGCGCCGAGCAGGGCCATTGAAATTATGTCCTTGCCGGTTTTCAGCTGGCCGTCTGTCTGCAGTCTTACCTGTCCTCTGAGACCGTTCAGCACGAGAGTCTGCTGTGTCTCTCCCAGCCCTATCTCGGGAGGAATGCCGGCATATCTCATGGATGAGGCAGGTGAGGCCCCGGTACCGCCTTCCGCCCCGGAGATGACTATGATGTCGGCCTTGGCCTTGGCTACACCGGCAGCTATCGTTCCCACGCCGCTTTCCGATACGAGTTTCACGCTGACAAGAGCCTTGGGGTTTACATTCTTGAGGTCGAAAATGAGCTGAGCCAGGTCCTCGATCGAATATATGTCATGGTGCGGAGGCGGGGATATCAGGGATATTCCCGGGATGGAGTGGCGTGTACGGGCTATGATCTCATCCACCTTGAAGCCCGGGAGCTGCCCTCCTTCTCCTGGTTTTGCTCCCTGGGCTACCTTGATCTGTATCTCATCAGCGTTGACGAGGTATTCCGCTGTCACTCCGAAACGTCCTGACGCTATCTGCTTGGTCTTGCTGTTGAGCGAGATGCCGTCTGCGGTGCCGGTAAAGCGTGCGCTGTCTTCTCCGCCTTCTCCCGTGTTGCTCCTGCTGCCGAGGCTGTTCATGGCCAGGGCCAGCGCCTCATGTGCCTCCTTGCTGATGGCTCCGAATGACATGGCACCGGTCACGAAATGCCGTACAATGCTTTCTACAGGCTCCACCTCATCGACAGGGATGGGATTCTGTCGGAATCTGAAGAAGTCACGCAGGAATACGGGCGAATCTTTCTCGTCTGCCAGCCGCGTGAATTCCTTGAACCTGGCATAGCTTCCTGTCCTTACTGCCAGCTGTAGCGTGCTGATGGTCTCTGGATTCCATGCGTGCTTTTCCCCGTCTTTCCGGTAAGAGAACTGGCCTGTGTATGGAAGTATGTCCGGCAGCACGGCTGTCCTGAAGCCGCTGTCGTGGAATTTGATGTAGTCATCCGCTATTTCCTTGAGCCCTATGCCTCCGATGGTGGATACTTGTGTGTCGAACCATGTCTTCAACACTTCTTCTCCTATGCCGACCGCCTCGAATATCCTGGCACCCCGGTATGACCTGATGGTGCTGATGCCCATCTTGCTCATTATCTTGTAGAGTCCTTTGCAGAGTGCCTTGATATAGTTCTTCTCGGCTGTCTCATAGTTCATCTGAATGTCGCCTTCCTTCACGAGGCTGTCCAGTACGGCGAAAGCCATGTAAGGGTTGATGGCGCTTGCCCCGTAGCCGAGCAGCAGGGCGGCGTGCATCACTTCCCGTATTTCGCCGCTTTCCACTATCAGCGCTGTCTGCACCCTCTTCTGCACGGAGATCAGATAATGGTGAACGGCGCTTACTGCCAGCAGGGACGGTATGGCGGCATGTTCCGCATCCACTCCGCGGTCCGTAAGTATGATGTAGTTCACCCCGTCATCCACAGACTGTTCGGCCTGGCGGCACAGCCCGTTGAGGGCAGCCTGAAGCCCTGCCCTTCCTTCCGATGCCTTGAAGACCATCGGGAGCTTGACAGTCTTGAAGCCCTTGTATCTGATATTGCACAATATGTCCAGCTGGGTGTTCGTGAGGACAGGATGCGGCAGCCTGACCATCTTGCAATGTTTCTCGTCAGGCATCAGTATATGCATGCCGACTGCACCGATGTATTCCGCCAGGGACATCACCAGCTCCTCCCGTATAGGGTCTATGGCAGGATTGGTCACTTGCGCGAACTGCTGTCTGAAATAGTTGAACAACAGCTGCGGCTGGCCGGAGAGGACTGCCAGAGGCGTGTCGTTCCCCATGGATGCCGTAGGTTCGGACCCGTTTGTGCACATAGGGATGATTATGCGCTCTATATCTTCCCTGGTGAAGCCGAAATTGCGCAGCATGGCACCATAATTCTCCACATTGTTCTCCACCTTGCGTCCGCTCTTGAGGGTGTCGAGCTCAATCCTGTTGTCGGCCAGCCATTTCCTGTAAGGTCTGGCTTCCGCAAGTTCTTGTTTCAGCTCCGGGTCATAGCGTATTGTACCTTCCTGCGTGTCCACGAGAAGGAGCTTGCCCGGCTGAAGCCGTCCTTTTTCCTTGATTTCACCCGGCTCGAAGCTGATGACTCCGGCCTCGCTCGCCACGACCATCATCCCTGTCTTGGTGATGAGGTATCTTGCAGGACGCAGACCGTTCCTGTCGAGCATGCCTCCTGCATACCGCCCGTCTGTGAACAGCAGTGCGGCAGGGCCGTCCCATGGCTCCATGATGATGGAATGGTACTCGTAGAACGCCTTCAGGTCTTCGCTTATCGGATTCTTGTCATTGAAGGATTCCGGCACAAGCATGGCCATGGCGTGTGGCAGACTCATGCCTGACATGAGGAAGAACTCCAGTACATTGTCCAGCGAAGCACTGTCGCTCATTCCAGGCTGGACTATCGGCCTTATCGCCTTGATATCCGGTATCCCAGGTGTGGCGAGCACGCTTTCCCTGGCTTCCATCCATGCCCTGTTGCCCCTGATGGTATTGATCTCGCCGTTGTGCGCAAGCACCCTGAACGGCTGGGCAAGACTCCAGGTAGGGAAGGTATTGGTGCTGAATCTGGAGTGTACGAGTGCTATGCCGCTGGTGAAGTACGGCTGGGTGAGGTCAGGGAAATATTCCCTTACCTGTGTGGAGGACAGCATGCCCTTGTAGACGATAATCCTGCTTGACAGGGATACTACATAGAAATCCTTGTCGCTGACTCTTTTCTCGATTTTCTTGCGGATACAGTACAGCTTGAGCTCGAAATTCTCTCCGGGAACATATCCTGTCACGAAAATCTGCCTGATGTCAGGCTCGCTTCCGGCGGCATCCTTGCCGAGAATCCCGGATTTTACGGGAACTGACCTCATGTGCATGAGTGTCAGTCCTTCCCGTTCGATCTCTTCTATTATGATCCGGAAAATTCCGGCCTGCCGTTTCTCATCCTTGGGGAGGAAGATGAGACCTGTGCCGTATTTGCCTTTTTCCGGGACCGGGATTCCTTGCAGGAGTATGAATTCATGCGGTATCTGGAGCATGATGCCGGCACCGTCTCCTGTCTTGTTGTCGGCTCCTTCAGCTCCGCGGTGTTTCATGTTTTCGAGGACTTTCAATGCCGAATCCACAAGTTCGTGGGATTTGTCCCCGTGGATGTTGACCAGCATTCCTACACCGCAGGCATCGTGTTCGTTGCCGGAATCGTACAGACTTCCGGCCTTGATTCTTGCGTCCATAGTGTCTATTTGTTATAGTTTTTCTGTGTCGGGGAAATACTATACAAAGTTAGTACATGGACGTTTTGCATGTTCCGCAAGAGCCAGAATCTGATGATAAAAAAATGTTGCCTTCAGAATCAGAGTCCTGTGTCCGGATAATGTTGAAATATTTAATTGTTTTGCCAATTTTGCTTATTGTCCTTAACAGGCCTTGATCCCCGGTGCCCTAAAGCCTGCAGACGTAAAGCCTTGCCGCAAGCTTCTGCCAGCTGTTCCGGAGGGTGATGCAGGCTGTCAGGTTCGAATATATGCCGGATGCCTCCACGAAATAGTCTATCAGCGATATCTCCCCGCCTTCTACAGCCCGTCTCAGGAGTCCGAGTGTCTCCCTCATGAGAGGCTCGTTGTAGGCGTTGACAGCCGATTCTGTCTGCTCCATTTCGTTCAGGATGGCACGTGCTTCGGCTTCTGCCTGCAGCCTGGCATAGTTGAGGCTGCTCTGTGCGGATGTGGACTGTGCCCTGGCCTGTGCCACTTTCTTGTGGTTGGAGAAAATAGGTATTGAACACCCTACCAGGAATCCGTGCTGGGCATCCCTTATGGCAGTGTTTCTGCGGTATCCTATTTCCAGTTTCGGTATCCAGCCCTGCTTGCTGACAGATACTTCTTTCCTGGCGGCTTCCGCAGTCTTGGCCGCTGCCAGTATTGATGCGTCGCTTCCTATGTATTCCTGAATGGCTTCCTCCCTGTCGGTGACAGTCTCGGTGAGAGGGAATTCATCGGCGACGAAGTTTATTTCCTGCCCACCGTTCATAGCTGAAAGGTTGCGGCAGGCCGCATCAAGTGCAGCATTGTTGGATGCCACATCTGTGGCCACACTCATCAGCTCCATCCTGATCTTGTTCACCTCCAGTGCCGTGGCGTCTCCTGTAGCAAGCCGCTGTTCATAGAGATCCAGCAGGTCGTCTGCTATTTCCGACTGCATGCTGAGCAGCTCCCCGATCTGCCTGAACATGATGATGTCCAGACACAGGTTCTTGGCTTCCAGCAATATCTTGCGCCTTTCATTTTCAAGATTGTCCGCCAGAGCGGCCCTGGAGAGCTCATTGCGCTTGTGCCTTGCGGCATAGACAGTAGGGAAGTCAAAGCCTTGCGAGACCACGAGTTCGGAGCTTGACTGTCCGGTCACCCCGCTGGTGTAGAAAGAGCTGTACTCTATTGTCGGGTCTTCAAGTATGTTCTCGCTTTTCATCTGGAAGGTCATGGCTTCAGTGTCCTGAACCAGAGCCGCCAGTTCCGGGTTGTTTTCCGATATTGCCGTGAGGACTTCTTCAATATTGTCCGTGTGCAGCACCGTGCCGGTATTGTCCTGCGCGCCGGCGTACCCTGCAAATGAAGAGAAGAGTATTACCGGAAGTATTGTGAGTGTTGTGCGTCTTTTCATGTCCTTTATCTTGAGATTTTTTCGTCAATTTCCTTCCGGTGCAGCCACCAGTACATCACCGGGACTATGAAGCCGTTCAGGAAGGTGGATGTGAGCAGTCCTCCCAAAATCACCTTCGCCATGGGACTCTGGATTTCGTTTCCGGGCAGGTCGCCTTTCACAGCCAGAGGTATGAGTGCCAGTGCGGAAGACAGAGCGGTCATCAGGATAGGGTTGAGCCTGTCAAGTGATCCCTGTATGATGCTGTCGTACAGGGATTTGCCCTGTTCCCTCAGCAGGTTGTAGTGGCTTATCAGCAGCATGCCGTTCCTGGTAGCTATTCCGAAAAGCGATATGAAGCCGATGATGGCCGGAATACTCAGTTCCCTGGTCGTCAGCAGAAGGGCGAATACGCCTCCTATAAGTGCCAGAGGCAGGTTCAGCAATACCACTCCGCTCTGTGATGCGCTCTTGAACTGCATATACAGGAGCAGGAATATCACAATTATGCTCATGAATGAAGTCATCAGGAGAATCCTCCCCGCCGCCTTTTCGCTTTCAAACTGTCCGCCGTATTCGATGTGGTAGCCTTCAGGCAGCACGATGTTTCCGTCCACTATTTTCCTGATGTCGTCAACGACGCTTCCGATATCGCGTCCTGCGGCATTGGCCGAGATCACAACCTTCCGCTTGACATTCTCCCTGTTGATCGTATTCGGCCCGGATGAAGATTCTATGTCAGCCACGTATGAAAGCGGGAGCTTGTTGCCATAGGCATCGTCTATCATCAGGTCCCTGATCCTGTCTATGGACCCTCGTTCTGATTCTGCGGCCCTTACCACCAGATTGAAGGCCTTGCCCTGCTCGTATACCTGGGAAACTGTCTCTCCTGCCATGTTTACGGTGACGAATTCGCTGAAAGCAGGCATGGAAATGCCGTATTTCGCAAGCATCTCCCTCTTCGGGACTATCTTGATCTCAGGTCTTTCGATCTGCTGTTCAACATTCAGGTCGGCTATGCCCTCCACTCCGCTTATGAGGTCCTTGATCTGGTTGCCGATGGTGAACATGCGGTTCAGGTCATCTCCGAACAGCTTGATGGCTATCCCGGCCTGCGTACCGCTCAGCATCGCGTCGATGCGGTGGCTTATCGGCTGGCCAATCTCTATGTTGGCCCCTGATATCGTGGACAGCTTCTCCCTGACCTCTGCCAGGACTTCCTGATGGGACCTGTCCTTGAGCTCGAAAGGAGCCTCGATTTCCGAGACGTTGACTCCGAGCGCGTGTTCGTCCAGTTCCGCACGTCCCGTCTTCCTCGCCACAGTGTATATCTCGGGGACAGACAGCAGGAGCTCTTCCGCCCGGCGTCCTATCTTGTCGGATTCTTCGAGGGATATTCCCGGAAGCGAACTGACATTGATGGTGAACGAGCCTTCATTGAAGGCCGGAAGGAAACTGTGTCCGAGGGTGAAGAAAAGTCCGAGGGCGACGCAGAACAATGCCACTGTGGCTCCTGTCACGCTTTTCTTGTGTCTCATGACCCATTCAAGGGCAGTCTTGTAATATTTCCTGAGCCATACCGCAAGGAACGCCTCCTTGGGCACGCCGTCACCTTTCACCTTGTAGTCAAGCATGTAGCTGCACAGGACCGGGGTCAATGTCAATGCCACGACTGTGGATGCGAAGAGGGCGGTGATGAATGCAACTCCGAGAGGTGCAAGCATCTTGCCTTCCATGCCGGAGAGGAAGAACAGTGGCACAAAGCTGACCACTATTATCAGCGTGGAGTTCAATATCGGCATGCGGACTTCCCGCGAGGCATCGAATACGACATCCAGCACGGGCCGTCTCCTGTCATCCGGAAGCGCCTTGTTCGCCCTGATATGTTTCCAGACATTCTCCACATCGACTATGGCGTCATCCACAAGCGAGCCGATGGCTATCGCCAGACCTCCGAGGCTCATGGTGTTTATGGTCATGCCGAGCCAGTTCAGTGTCAGTATGGAGATGAGGACCGACAGAGGCAGCGTGATGAGCGAGATTATGGTGGTCCTGACATTGGCCAGGAAGAGGATGAGCACAATCACCACAAATATGGCACCTTCGTAGAGGGAAGACTTGACGTTGCTTATAGAACTTTCGATGAAACGTGCCTGGCGGAATGTGTCGGTGGACAGTTTCACATCCGGTGGCAGATTCTTCTGCACATCCTTCAGTGCTTCTTCTATTTTGGCGGTGAGTTCAAGCGTACCGGTGTCCGGCTGTTTGGTGACGGTCACAAGCACGGCCGGTTTTCCTTTCTCTGAAGCCAGTCCGAGCTTCGGCTGCTGTGCTCCTATTTTCACGTCCGCCACGTCTTCGAGGGTGACAGGGGCGCCTCCGACAGTCTTGATTACCGATCTGGCCATCTCCCTGACATCATCGGTGGATACCACCCCGCGGACTATGTATTCGTTCCCGTATTCGTAGATCACCCCTCCGTTGGTGTTCTGGTTCATGCCTCTGGTCACCGCCATGACTTCTCCGAGAGAGACTCCGTAGTATTTCATTTTCTCCGGATGTATCAGGACCTGGTATTCCTTTATGTCACCTCCGAGTACGGCTACCTGGGCCACTCCGCCTGTCGAAAGGAGTCTTGGCCTTATGGTCCAGTCTGCTATGGTCCTGAGGTCGAGCATGGATGTTGAATCGGCCGTCATGCCGACAATGAGCAGTTCCCCGAGTATTGAAGATTGCGGACCGAGCGTAGGGTTGCCGACATTTTCCGGCAGCTCTTCCGCGGCCATGGCGATTTTCTCGGATACAATCTGCCTTGCCAGGTAAATGTCCATGTCCCAGTCGAATTCCACCCATACCACGGAGAAGCCTGTGGTCGATGATGACCTTACGCGGCGCACGCCCGTAGCTCCGTTCACCGCGGTCTCAATCGGGAATGTCACCAGCTGCTCGACTTCTTCCGCAGCCATCCCTCCGGCTTCCGTCATCACTACGACTGTGGGAGCGTTCAGGTCAGGGAATACATCCACTTCCGTGCGGTTCATCACATATACTCCCGCTATCATCAGCAGGGCCGAGGCCACGAGTATAAGCAGCCTGTTGCTCAGTGAAAAATGTATTATCTTGTTCAGCATTGTCGGATGGCTTAATGGTTGTGGGTGTGTGCCGGTATTACATTGCTGGCGGAGGCCAGCTTGACATTGTATGCGCCTTCTGTCACGACATTGTCGCCTGGCTCCAGCCCCGACAATATCTCGGTCCTCGCCCCGTCGCTTTCTCCGAGAGTCACCTCCTGCTTCCTGTAGCAGCTTCCGTCAAGCTTGAGATAAACGAAATGGATTCCCTGCTCTTCTGTAAGAGCGGATACCGGTACGGACAGAACATTGTCCCTGCGCCCGGTCAGAAGCCATACTTCTGCGAACGAGCCCGGTACGACAGACCCGTTGTTGTCGAATTCGAAGGTGACAGGAATATAATACGAGGAATCCGACGTGCTCCGCCCGACTGATACGAGGCGTCCTCCGAGATCCCTGATGTCTGTCGCCCTGCCGCCGTACTGTGTCACGAATTTGGCAGACGTGATTTCATCCAGTTTCCCGTAATAACGCTGGGATACATCTGCCTTGAGGAGCATTTTCCTGTTGCGGGTGACGGTCGCGACAGGCGTCCCCATGGCCACGAAGTCCCCCTCCTTGACTGAAATTGTCCTGATGAAGCCGTCGAACGGGGCTTCGACCTGTACTCCTGTCCCGTCGGCATTGGGCTTGAGGGCTTCATACGCCATCCGGCTGTTTTCGTATGCTTCCCTGATCCTTGCGAATTCTTTCTGCGAGACAATCTTGTCATCTACCAGCCTGGATGCCCTTTCATATTCAGCTTTCGCCGTCTCATATGCCACTTTGGCCTTGCCTACGCGGTTTCCGTCCTGGATGTTGCCGGACAATATGGAGAAGACAGGCTGGGACTTGCTGACCGATGTGCCTTCGAGATAGTTCCCGCTGAACGAAATGATGCCGTCTGTCGTGGCTACAAGGGTCTTCTCGTCATTTATTGCCGGCAGTATCTGACCTCCGGTCCTGATGACGTCGGAGAACGGTCCCGGGATGACGGTTTCCGTGGCTATGCCTGCTGCTGCGGCCTTCTCGGGAGAAATTACGATTTCGTCAGTGTGTCCGGCTTCTGCGGCGTGTTCTTCTTCACTGTGGCCGGTGCCTCCATGTTCTTCTTCTGTGTGGATGTCGTGGTCATGGCTGTGCTCGTGGTCCTGGCCGCCGTTCCGGCCTGCATTGCATGACCAAAGAGCCATCAGGGTGCAAAGCCCTGAAAGAAGGATCAGTCGTTTCATGTCTTTGTCTTGTTTTATCCGTATATGACCCCGGTGGGTGTCATGAAAAAATCCGTCCGGACTTGGAATGTGCCGGAATGTAAATCTTCAGGCACACCGTCGTCACGAACGGATGCAAAGATATGTCTATACTGCCGCAACCCGGTTGCAGTTTTTCTCCCTGCTTTTTAGCTTTTTCTCCCTACCTCAGTGTCTTGAGCAATCGGGGCAGACGCCCTTGACGATGTAGTTTATGGAATGTACGGCGAAACCTTCGGGAAGGTCTACGAGCGGAGCCGTTATGTTCTTGAGACAGAATGTTCTGTGGCATCTTTCGCAATAGAAATGCGTGTGCATGTCCTCCACGGTGCATTCGTCCTTGCCCTCGCACACTTCATACTTGATTGATCCGGTGCCGTCATCAATGGAATGGACAAGATGGTTTTTCTCGAAGATTTCCAGTGTCCTGAATATGCTGGACTTGTCTACTGTTTCGAGTTCTGTTTCAAGGTCTGCCAGTGACATGGTGCGTTGCGCGTCCATAAGGGCACCGAGCACGAGAATCCTTATGGAGGTCACCCTGACCCCCTTTTTCTCCAACCTTTCTATGCACACATTCTTATCCATGGCAAATAGGGCAAAATCTTATGGTAGCGTGTCATGACAGGCAATCTGCCGGTAAAAAACTTAATGGAGCTGCATCAAAACATTCATTTTGACACAGCCCCGAACGTACTTTTGAAAATCCTACCGGACATTCCTGCCGGTACATCCGGTAAATTCTGTTATTCCTCCTTGGAAATGACGCTGCTCAGCTTTTCGCTCAGTTCATCGAGCTTTTCGAGCATTTCCTTGCGGATATTGTCATAATAGGACCTTTTGGCTCCCTCTGCAGGATGGTTGATCTTCTCCTTGAGGTTGTTATAAAGGTCTACCGCCTCGTCAATGATGCCTGAAACCTTTTCAGTGCCTTTGGAAGGATTGAGGGCAATGAACAGGGAGCAGTCATCTATGAATTCACCGATGAAATATTCGATGTCTTTCTTGATGTCTCTAAGATTCATATCTGTAAAATATTTAAAGTATTGGCTGTTTCAGGCGGCAAAGATAGCAAAATTTTCTTACTTGCTGTCCTTTTCCCTGATTTCGACCCTCCGGATCTTGCCGCTGATGGTCTTGGGCAATTCGTCCACGAACTCTATCACGCGCGGGTACTTGTACGGTGCGGTCACTTTCTTGACATGGTCCTGAAGCTCCTTCACGAGTTCCGGCCCAGCCTTCGCCTTGTATTCTGCGGCAAGTATGACGGTGGCTTTCACCACTTGTCCGCGAATCTCGTCAGGGACACCGGTGATGGCGCATTCCACTACCGCCGGATGTGTCATCAGTGCGCTTTCGACTTCGAACGGCCCGATACGGTAGCCCGAGCTCTTGATCACATCGTCGGCACGTCCTACGAACCAGTAATATCCGTCCTCGTCCCTCCATGCGAGGTCTCCGGTGCAGTAATATCCGTCATGCCATGACTCTTCGGTCTTTTCCTTGTCCCGATAGTATTCCTTGAACAGGCCGACAGGCTTGCCCTTGTCCGTCCTTATCACGATCTGTCCCTGTTCACCTTCCTCGGCACGGCGTCCGTCCGGCTTCAGAAGGTCGATGTCGTACTGCGGATTCGGTACGCCCATGCTTCCCGGCTTCGGCGTCATCCATGGGAAAGTCCCCAGCGTGAGCGTGGTCTCCGTCTGCCCGAAACCTTCCATGAGGCGTATGCCCGTGATCTTGAGGAAGGTCTCGTAGACCGAATAGTTCAGGGCTTCTCCTGCCGTGGTGCAGTATTCCAGGGATGAAAGGTCATATTTGCTCAGATCCTCCCTGATGAGGAACCTGTATATCGTAGGCGGGGCGCACAGAGACGTGATATGGTAGTCATGTATCTTCTGGAGGATGTCTGCCGGAGTGAATTTCTCGTGGTCGTAGACGAAAATATTGGCTCCTGCAATCATCTGTCCGTATATTTTCCCCCACGCGGCTTTGGCCCACCCGGTGTCGGCTATGGTGAAGTGAAGGCTTCCTTCATGCAGGTTGTGCCAGTAACGTGCAGTCACAATGTGTCCCAGAGGATATGTGAAGTCATGTGCCACCATCTTGGGCTCGCCTGTCGTGCCGGAGGTGAAGTACATAAGCATGATATCGGTGTTCGTGTTCACCTCTGCAGGCCTTGAGAAAGGTGCCGCTCCTTCTATTCCCTTGTGGAAGTCCAGGAAGCCTTCCGGGTATTCCGGTCCTGTGCTTACTGCATATTCCAGTCCGGGGCAATCTGGCATGGCATCGGCGATGTGCCCGAGGATTACGCCTTCTCCTGCCGCCACTATCATTTTTATGGAAGCCGCCTTGCATCTGTATATTATGTCTTTCTTTGTCAGGAGATGCGTGGCGGGGATGGCCACGGCTCCGATCTTGTGCAGGGCTATGATGGAAAACCAGAATTCATAGCGGCGTTTCAATATGAGCATTACCTTGTCACCCCGGCGTATCCCGAGGCTCAGGAACCACGATGCCGTCATGTCGGTGTATCTTTTCAGGTCGCCGTATGTGAACTGGATGCATTCTCCCTTGTCATTGGTCCACAGGAGTGCATTCTTGTCCGGCCTCTCTTCTGCCCAGGCATCGACTATGTCGTATCCGAAATTGAAGTTTTCGGGAACTGTGATCTTGAGATTCTTTATGAAGTCCTCCTGAGAGGAAAATTCTGTCTGACTTAAAAATTTCTCTATCATATCAAGTTCGTCTGTTGTGTCCGTTTGTCATTGCATAACCATAGCCAGGAATTTGACAGGTTTCCCGTCGAGAGCCATCAGTCCGTGAGGCAGTCCGGAGTCGAAATACAGGCTGTCGCCAGGGGAGAGCTCAAGTCCTTTTCCGTTGATTTCCACGTATAGACGGCCTTCGATGACAAAATGGAATTCCTGTCCCGGATGAGTGTTGTAGAAAAGAGGCATGTCTTCCGGTTTCGGCCCGATAGTCACGATGAACGGGTCTCCGATCCTGTTCTTGAAGCCGGATGCGAGAAGTTCGTATTTGTATGCCTTGACCCTTTCCACTGACGTCCCGGTCCCTTTCCGTGTCAGGAAATAGGAGTTCATCTTGGGCTCTTCCCCGAACATGAGTTCGTCCAGGGTGATGCCGTACTTGTGTGCAATTCGCTGCAGGATACTGATAGACGGGTCGTATTCCCCGGATTCGAGTGTCCGGTATTCTTCCGTGTCCATCCCGCAGTCCGCAGCCACTTCCTCCTCGCTGAGTTCAAGTGCCTCGCGCAGGCCCTTCAGCCTTTCGGCTATTTGTCTGATCTGTCCGTCCATAATATAAAGGTCAATAGGGTTAATTCCAATATCTTGCCCTTAGGGGATCTTGCCGGTACTGTCCGGGACAATGCCGCGATCCTTGTCAGGATTCGCACATGAACTTCAAAATTACTAAAATCCTGAAACTTATCCAAGTCTCCGTTTCAGATTGTGCAGGGCAACCGCATCAAATTTTAGCATTCAACAACACATCGAAGAGATAATGTTGAGATAGGGCAGCACTGAAGATTCTTTTTCGAATGCTCTTCTTGTCGTTGTGAGCCTTGAGGATCTGCAGGGCAAG
>CALVDP010000011.1 GCA_944326315.1 uncultured Bacteroidales bacterium | reverse complement strand
GCGCTACCGGATATGTGGCCGCAGGCCAAATATCGAAGAAGCCGAGAGCTTCCCCGAGGCGCTACCGGATATGTGGCCGCAGGCCAAATATCGAAGAAGCCGAGAGCTTCCCCGAGGCGCTACCGGATATGTGGCGAAGCCAAATATCTCAAAGACACTTATCAGTACAATAAAAACGGGATTCGGACGGGATTCGGAGAAATTCATCAGGATATTAATTGGATTTTAGCAAAATAAATCCTAATTTTGCGCCCTGATTCAGTTAATTAAAATTTTTAAGACAATGAAAAAAGGAATTCATCCCGAAAACTACCGTCTTGTAGCTTTCAAGGATATGTCAAACGATGTGGTTTTCATCACACGTTCCTGCGCCAACACCAAGGAGACCATTGAAGTCGATGGCGTGGAGTACCCAGTAGTGAAAGTCGAGATTTCAGACACCTCCCATCCGTTCTACACAGGAAAGATGAAACTTGTGGATACTGCAGGACGTGTCGACAAATTCTACCAGAGATACAAGAAAAACAAATAGTTTTCGGAAACAGAAGGCTGTCCGGAAACACGGTGCAGCACACCGGCGAATATCGCAAGGCCTGCGGGAAAATGCAGGACAAAGATAATGATGTCGGAAGAAAAGAAACGGGGGTGACTCAAAAAATGAAAGTCATCCCCGTTTTTCTTGTTTTTCCGTGAAGTCAACCCTCAGTCTCTCTTTCGGATATTCGATTCTCAGAGAGTTAAGAGAACGTGAATTCGATGAAATGAATGGAATGAATTTCAGAGAATTACCTCTATGGAGGACGAAGTCCGATGTAAGTTCTCCCCTACGCAGGGGAGAATTTAAGAGGGGTGACACGAAAAAGGAAATGGATTTCGAAGAAATCGTAACGTCAGTTCGACGGAATCTCTGATACTGAACATAATAATTCGTCGAACTGACGTTAAGTGAGCTATCAATCCTTTTGGATCACCGACATTTAGATGGGTCAGAAAGGAATGAGACACCGCCTCATTCCTTTTGCATTATCCGAAACGCGTCATCTGCAAAGATGCTCAAGCCAGAACCTGTGATTCTCCGCCACGAAATGCCTGCCCTGATACCCGCTGTAGCCATGCATGCCGTCAGGGTATACCATAAGCTCAAAACTCTTGCCCGCACGCTGGAGGGCATTGACAAGCTGGAGAGTGTTCTGGTAATGCACATTGTCATCGCCTGTCCCGTGCGTAATCTTAAGCCAGACCGGACGGTCCGAAACACTGACCGTATCACTGATTGATGATGGGTACTCTTTCACATACCTGAGTGCACACGCCCTGGCATAGCCTTCCGGATTATCCTGAGGAGTCCCCATATAACGTTCCGTGTAGTGGGAATCATACAGAGACCAGTCATACACTCCCCCACCGGCTATCCCGTAATGAAAGCTGTCCGGAGCCTGGAAAAGAAGCATCGCTGTCATTGTCCCTCCGAACGAGAAGCCTTCCACACCAATCTTGTCCCCGTCGACATAAGGCAGGGATTTCATGTAATCCGCCCATGCCACGAAATCCCTTATTTCATGGACCGTGAACTGCCTGTATATCATATCTATACCCTTGCGGCCACTATGTCCGGCAGCCCTGCAGTCTGCAGTGATCTGTATGATGCCGTTGTCTGACCACCACTGGTTGTTTTCGGAAGGTGTACTCCACCTGTCCCATACCATAGGGGTGTCCGGTCCTCCGTAAATGTCAAAATGGACAGGATACTTTTCCGTAGCATCGAAATCCAGAGGAAGCACCAGTGAAGCCGGCAGCCTGAAACCGTCTTCCGTGTCAATATATATTATTTGCGGAAGAGCATACCTTGCCGGATCAAAATCCTCCCCTGCCATATCCGCCACGACATTGCCGAGAGGCTTCCGTCCTGACGAAGGGAAAACGGCGACCTTGACGGGAGTCACAGAATTGGAATATGACGCGGCGAAGTATTTCCCGTCAGGGGAAAATTTCACAGATCTCACATCGAATGAAGGGTCAGTAAGCATCCTGGTTTCCTTATCCTTGCCGGTACAATACACGGAAAGGCGCACTCCCGAGTCATTGTTTGACGAAAAGAATACCTGTCCCGTCTTCTCATTCACCTTATGCAACGCGATATTCCAGAAATGCCCGTCCGTCAGCTGGCTGAACACCTTGCCGTCATAAGAGAGGAAAAAGACCTGCTGCCAGGCTCCGTCAAGGCAACGCGACATATAGAGACCGTCGGATGTGAAAAGCGCCCCTGATATCCAGTCCACCCATGTACTGCCGGACTCGGTATAGATAAGGTCCTTTGTCCCGTCGGATGAGGACACGCGGTACAGTTCGAGAGACTGTTGCCGGCGAGGCATCCTTGATATGAAGAATGCCCTGCTGTCCGGACTCCAGAAGGGCGTGCCGAAATATTGGTCCGGATCCTCTCCGAAATCCAGCCAACGCACATCTGCCGGCAGACTGCCACCAGGACTGTCACAGAATGCAGAAATATCCGCAATCCCTATCCTTACAGTCGGATTGGTCTCGCCGGCCTTCGGATACCTTGTCTCGGCAAGGCTGCCGTCCTGTCCGAACGGAGAATAGATCGGGAAAAGAGGGACATTGGTATTGTCAAAGCGGTAAAATCCTATCTTACGGCTGTCCGGAGACCACCAGAAAGCCTTGTACTTAGTCACCCTGCCGAAAATCTCCTCATAATATACCCATGAGGCATACCCGTTCAATATAAGGTCATTGCCGTCATAAGTCACCCTGTGCTCCGAGCCAGTAGCAATATCAGCGACATACAGGTCATTGTCACGGGTAAAGGCAATCATCGTGGAATCCGGAGAATAAGTCATGTTCACAGCACCTTCAGGCTTCAGCGGGAAACTGCTGTATTTCTCCGGTGCGGACACCCCGGATGTGACAGAACGGCTGCGTACATCATAGGAAAATGCAGTAGAATCAGCATACGTCCCGTCATAGGAAAAAATCACTTCCTGGCCGGACACCCATTTCCAGGATGAAGGAACAGGACTGAAATCGTCGGCTGCAGCAGGTACTCCGGCAGCTGCCATGAAAACAAGCAACAATCGTCTTATATCCATATCAACAAATTTATTTTCAAATATTCACACGAAAAAGGAATCCTTGAAATTGACAAGATAGACCTTTTCCGAACTCCTTGTCAAAGCCGTATACAGCCACTTAAGGTCATCAGGTGACAATTCATCCCTCCAGAACGGATTGTCAATGAATACACACTTCCATTGTCCTCCCTGCGACTTGTGACACGTGATCGCATTGGCGTATTTCAGCTGCAGGGCATTGAAATACCGGTCTTCACGGATTGCCTCATATCGTTTTTTCTTCGGGCTGATGTGGGCATAGTCCTCGCTGACGCCCTTATACAGCATGTCCTGCTGGTCAGGTGTCAGGGCCGGGCTTTCCGATGTCAGTGTATCCAGTATGACATTCGCCATGATTTCCTGGGAATCATAGTCAGGGAATGAAAGCCTTGCCCTGGCGAAATGAAGGCCGTATCTCTCCTCATAGTGTGAAATGCTTTCAAGGATGGCAATGTCGCCGTTCGCGATATAATCCACCTTGTCGAGCTTGTCCGTAAACTGGTAACAATTCCTGACAATCATCAGCTTGTCTCCCCGTACCAGCATCTCTTCCTTGAACTGTATCGCCGACCTTATGCCGAGGTTATACCTGATGGCCCTTTTGTTCGACCTGCATATCACCACAGTCTCATCCTCCCCGTAGGCTGAGTAGGCATCAGAAAGCTTCTCCATGAGTTCGGAACCGCTGATACGCATGATGTCCCTGCATCCCCTTACATCCAGCCGGAGCACGATATCGTCAGCAACGTAATCCTCCGTCCGGCGTATCTGTTCTCTCAAGGCAGTGGCATTCTTCAGTATACCTGAGCCGGCCTGCTGTCTGACCACGGTAGTCATCTCCGTCCACACCGCATCTCCGAGGAGAGGGATATAATCGGGTGAAAGGGCAGGACTTACATCAAGCCCTACCGGAGGAAGCTGAGCCTTGTCCCCGATAAGCACCAGTTTGTTCCCGGGGCCTCTCCGGACATAATCAGCAAGGTCGGTCAAGAGATTTCCTGAGCCGAACATGGCGCCCTGGCCCCCTGAATCAATGCCAATGAGGGAAACTTCATCCACGAAATACACGGTATCCTTGTCCTTGTTCGGTCCTATGACGAACTCTCCGAATCCTGATCCGGAGACAGCTTTCTGCCTGTAGATATGCTTGTGGACAGTATATGCCTGACGTCCCGCATAGCCGGCAAGCACCTTTGCAGCCCGTCCGGTCGGAGCCAGAAGCACGCAATTGACTTTAAGTTCCTGCAGGAATGAAATGGCGGCAGCCACTGCCGTTGTCTTTCCAGTACCGGCATATCCGTTCACCACCATGATATCGCATCCGTCCGTATCCAGGAAAGCCGCCATCTTCCTGAAAAATATCTTCTGGCACTCCGTCGGCTCATATTCCAGGGCTCTGACAAAACCCGAATACAGAAAATCCCCGCTGCCCATCACTTCCTTCTCCTGAAAATCATTGATATGACTATGAATACCGGATATATCTCAAGACGGCCGAGAATCATATCCATGGAAAAGACGAACTTGGCTATCCCCGGCTGGCAGGAGTAATTGCTCATGGAACTGATGGAATCCAGCGCCGGCCCCGCATTGCCGAGGGATGTGAGACAGCCGGAAAATGCCTCCACCGTATCGACACCTGCAATCACCAGCAAAATGAATGATATCAGAAGGACAATGATATAAAGGACTATATACAGTATGGCGGCAAATGCGGCGTCATCCTTGAGGAAGTGTGTACCTATCCTCAGCTGCATGATGGATGACGGATGAAGATTCTGCTTCACCTGACGGAATATAGCCTTGAATGCAATCAGCATCCTGTCCGATTTCACGCCGCCGGTCGTGGAACCGGAACACCCGCACTGGAAGACAGCATACATCAGCAGGACATTTGCGAACACAGGCCAGCCGGCATTGTCAGCCGTGGCGAAACCTGAGGTGGACAGAAAACTTGTCACCTGGAAGGTAGCGTCAATCGCCGCCTTTCCCCAGCTGTCATATGTCCCGGTGAATTTGAGTGAAAGCGTCACAAGTAAAGACAGTATGACAATGGTTCCGAGGAAGAACTTGATCACAGGATGCCTGAACGGCTTGAGAGACCTTGTCACGAATATGCCGAAAAGAAGGCCGAAATGTATGGATGACAAGGCCATGAACACTATGATGATAATATCTATGACAGCAGAATCGTAATACGCTATCGAATTGTTCCTTGTACTGAATCCGCCGGTGGCGACCGTACTGAACGAATGGTTCACAGCGTCGAAGAAAGACATCCCCGCAAGCATGAGAAGTATTGTCTCGGCCACAGCCAGGAACACATATACGAATGCGATGACATGCACCGTCTTGATTGAACGGAACCGGTAGCCTTCCCGTGAAAGGGACGAAAGCTCGATATTGGTAAGCCTCATACGGAAAGGGCTTGCGTCAGGAAGGACCAGCAACAGAAAGACCACCACCCCCAAACCGCCGATGAAATGAGTCGACGACCTCCAGAATTGCAGGCCTTTCGGAAGGCTTTCCACATCATTGAGAATTGTCGATCCCGTAGTGGTATATCCCGAAACACTCTCGAACCATGCATTGATAAGAGTAAATTCGCCACCCCACAACACATACGGCAGCATCCCGAAAATGAATGAAAGAAGCCAGGAAAGCACGATAATCATGAACCCGTCCTGAAGCGATATGTCTGATGCCTTCCGCACGAAAATGAAAGGGAATATCCCCACAATGAACGTGATGATAAAACTTATGGAGAGCGGCCCCATGGCAGAATCCTTCCCGTTCGCGAAAGACACCAACAGAGCCAGGAACATAAACAATGCGCTGACCAGCAACGCCTGTCCCACATTCCGTGATATGACCTTGATATCCATATTCCTACAATTCCTTGGCTGCCGATGACGATTCTATCAGTTTCTCCCGTTCTTCCCTGAGTCGCGACACACGTTTCTTGAGCTCGCTGTTCTCCTCAATGAGTTCGGACAGGTCGGAGTTAAGGTGGACAAGCTCGTCATCACCTTCGAATTCATAACAGTATTTACGTCCGGCAGTCTGATAGTCATGCAGGCCGGAAAGCATCCTCTTGAGCGGCCTGACATAATATATCAGGATAAACATGAGCAAGAGCAACACCAGCAGGAGACCGGCCCCGACAGACACAACCCCAGGTATGATACTCCGGTAGAAACCGTCCTGGAATGTCTGTGAATTCTCTTTGAGTTCCATGTAAATCACATCATTCAGTTTCTCTATATCCTCTCTGAGCCGCTGGTATCTGGGCTGGAGACGTTTGAAATACCACGCCCTGTTGTCTATGAAGTCATTCACAATCACCTTCTCGAACTCCAGGGATGTAAGCATGTACGCGGAATAGGCATAAATGACGGAATCCGCCCTTGCGGAAGCTTCCTTGCTCTCCAGTGTGGACTTGAGGTCATCGTACTCTTTCAGGAAAGCGCCAGTGTCCACCCTTGGAATGACCGAAGGATCATGCTCCCCCACGATTGCCAGCAGCTGCAGATTGTAGCTGTCGCTTTCATTTGCCAGCTTCTGGGCAATATTGATACAATTTATATTAGCTGCAATGAGGTTTGAGACATAGTCGCTCATCCTCCTGTACTCCATTATCGAGATAATGCTTGAAAGCAAAAGAATTACAGCTATGGCGCCAAGCGAGAATGTCAATTTGGCGCTCATCGACATCCTGACCGGGAAAATTCTCTTGAAAAGGTTCTTCAGCATAACGCATGTTTTTATATCCCGGACCGGACTCGTCACATCATCCGGCCCTTGCATCCTGTCCGGCCCGACCGCCGGAACAAAATGCAAATTTAGGATTTTATACCGGATTTCCCGTCCTTTTCATGATATTTCGGTTTTTTCGAACAAAAAAGTCAAAAAAAATTTGCAGGCAAAGAAATGTTGACTATCTTTGCAATCCCAAACGAAAAAAAATGGTGTCATAGCTCAGTTGGTAGAGCAAAGGACTGAAAATCCTTGTGTCCCTGGTTCGATTCCCGGTGACACCACGGAAAAGAGAGTTACAGAAATGTGACTCTCTTTTTTTTTATCAAAATATGAGGTAATTGGAGGAGTATGGGCTATTGAATGACGATTGAGTAAAAATTCGTATATTTGGCTTAGTAACATGCAAGATACCCGTCATATAAGGAAAGGTTGATGAAGACCTTGACAGAAGAAAGATGCAAAGAGTTGGTGAAACAAACAGATGAATTAAGGTTATGGATAAAGAGCAGGCTATAAAACTGGCACAGGAATATAAAAAGGTGCTTTTGGAGAAGATGCCTGTAAAGGCTCTTTACCTCTATGGGTCATACAGCAAGGGCAATTATACAGAAGAAAGTGACATTGACATTGCTGTTGTGGTGGACAAGCTTAGTGACAACTATTTTGAGGACACTCCACTCTTGTGGAAATTGAAGCGCAAGATAAGCAATCTTATAGAACCAGTATTGCTTACAGAGGACAAGAACAATCCTTTATATGCAGATATTTTGAAAACTGGAATATTAGTATAAAGAAGATTTAAGTTTAACCAAGAAGACACTCTCTGTTTTCCAAAAAGTTTTGACCAGCAATGGTGCTCTAATGATAAAATATTGAATGTCAATAGAGTATCAGTTAGTAGAGCAAAGGACTGAAAATCCTTGTGTCCCTGGTTCGATTCCCGGTGACACCACTAAAAAAGAGGCTGGGTCAAAAGCCCAGAAGGGACCGGAGGAAGCGATATCCCCCTAATAGGGGGGGGTGCAGGTGCTGACCTATGTTTTGAACGGAAAGGAGTATATGAAACCGAACGGGATGCTGGACCTTGTCAACGACAAAGTCGGCAAAGAGAGTCTTTACCCACCTGTATATCTGACTGACGTCTGGCTTGAGATAGCATTCACACACAGTATAGCGGGCAAAGGGGGCATGTCGTCTTTTGTAAATGGACAACCGGCACCATCAGGAGGCACGCACCAAAATGCACTTGAAAAATGCCTTACAAGAATGGTATGCATGAATGAATTCAAAAGGGGAAGACTATTTTCCGGGCTTTTCGCTGTTGTCTCATTAAGGACTGAAAATCCTTACGTATACCAAGCTATGGAAGAACTATGCTCTCAAGATGTAGATGAGGAGAATGGTCCATCTATAGAAGAATACATAAGCACATGTATGCGCGGAACACCTCAAGATGTCATTGATACTCTGGAAGGAATAGCCTCCGGAAGAATCCCGATTCAAGATTCATCCACTGAGTGATCCTAGAAGGACAATATCAGCGACTCGACTCCCATGTCAAAGGGCCATCAATGTCTCCTTCAATTTCAGCGAGCGATAACAGCAGTTTATTTATCATATCCGCTTGCTCTTCGAGTGGTGCTACAAGGATATATCTGTTGGCACCCAATACCCGCATACCAGCGAAGAACTGAAGGTCCGTCATCCGTTTGATAGTGCCTTTCAGCTGCCATGGCTGGATGCCAGGATTCGGTAATACATATATGTTCAATTGGCCGAACTCTTTACGGGAACGCGCTATTTCCGGGAAGGTTATGCATAAGGAGACCCTTTTCATACGGACATTGACTATGATAATTGAAGATGACTCTGGCACATTGATATTATATATGCCACAGAATCTGTAGTACTCTTCTCTGAAGCTGTCAATTTGTGATTCTGGGACTTCGAATTCCAGCTGAAGAGAGCCATACAGGTCTTTTGCTTTAATCAGTTTTTCCTTGATATCCATCTTCTGGTCGGACAAGGATTCCAGATACGCCTTATTTTGTAGTTTTGAAGTGATTTTTGTATCAGTTATTTCTATTTCTTGAATCATTGAGGATACCTCATCCTCAAGCTCATTAAGCATCTCCTGTAAACAAGATATTTTCCCTTCCAAAATTTCAAGCAAATCCTTTTTGGTATTTATCTGCACATCAAGGTCATCCACCGTTGCATTCTTGATGTCTTTTGGATCAATGGGGGAATTCAAGAACTCTAAGTATTTATCAATGCTGTTCATGGTTTATCTATTATGATTTACAAATATAAGAAGAAACAGCATAACAGGGGGCCGGCACAAAAGAATTTTGTACTTGCCCCCCGCTTCCGTGATGAAATCGTGTGTTATTTTACTGAGAACCGGAATGTGCAGATACTGTGATATTTTTCTCCCGGTCTCAGGAGTGCACTTGGCCATTCCGGCTTGTTTGGTGTGTCTGGATAGTGCTGTGTCTCAAGGCAGACAGAAGCCCTGTGCCCGTATGCAATCCCCTTTTTGCCTGTAAGGCTGCCGTCAAGGAAGTTTCCTGTATATACCTGGATTCCAGGCTCGTTGGTCAATACCTCCAGCAGTATGCCGCTGGCAGGGGAGTAGAGTGACGCTGCCACTTCTGAATCATTTCCTGCTGTGTTGAGCACCCAGTTGTGGTCGTAGCCGAGGCCGTTCTTCAGCTGGATATAGTCTGCGTCAATGTCACGGCCTATCTCTTTCGGCACAGTGAAGTCCATAGGAGTACCTGCGACAGGGACTATTTCACCTGTTGTCATGAATGTCGAGTCCACAGGTGTGAAACTGTCCGCATTGATGTACATTATATGGTCTGTAGCCGGGACAGCCGGATTGCCAGAAAGGTTGAAATATGAGTGGTTCGTCATGTTTATGACAGTAGCCTTGTCGGTTTCGGCTGTATAATCTATCCTGAGGGAATTGTCATCACTGAGTGTATAGGTGACAGCAGCCTTTACATTCCCTGGGAATCCGGCCTCACCGTCTGGTGAGTCAAGTGTGAGCCTGAGGGTCCTTCCGTCCGGCTGCTCGGCTTTGAACACTTTTGAGAACCATCCTTCCGGCCCCCCGTGCAGGCAGTGGCCGTAGTTGTTCTGCGGAAGCTGGTATTCCGTCCCGTCAATTACTATGCGGCCCTGATTGATCCTGTTGGCATAGCGTCCTATGGCTGCACCGAAATTGTTGTCGGTATTCATGTAGTCGGAGATGTTGTCGTAGCCAAGTACAACATCCCTGAATTTTCCGTCCCTGTCAGGTACCATGACAGAAACTATCCTTCCGCCATAGTTTGTTATGCATACCTCCATCCCGTTCGTGTTTGTGAGCGTATAGAGTGCCGTGCCGTTTTCTGATACGAACTTTTCCGGATCCAGTCCTGATTTTGTCAGGGACGGACATGTGCAGGCTGCAGCAACTGCAGCAGCAGCCAATAATGATAGTGTCTTTTTCATATCTTGTTCTGTTGTTTGTATGCCGGTTCGGGCAGGGTTATGCTTCTGATGATTTTCCCGTTTCTTGAGATGCTGATTGAGGGTTCTGTTGCCGGAGTGTGTGACTCTGCATACATACCCCCTGTAAGATATTTCCTGACAGGTACTGTCGTTTCTCAGTACCTTTATCCCATTTCCCTTGAGGAATAACCTGGTCTCCTTCGCTGTCCTGTACGTCAGATTTTGCTTCAGATGCAAGACAGGCCGCGAGACCGGATACCTGGCCGAGAACCATAAAGACTGGTTCCATCCTTATCGAGCCATAGGCTATGTGACTCGCAGACAGGCATACAGGGACTATAAGGTTGGTACATTCTACCCTCGAAGGGACTATAGACCGGTATGAAATAGGATATGGCAGCCCTACTCCAATTTCCACATTTCCTTCATTCTTGACCATGGCCTTGCCGTTCTTGTTAATGACAATTCTCCGACAATTGTGCGAGTCCATGGTATACGCCGCGACAGACAACAGGATAATAAAGTATCTTTCCATTACAGTATTGTTTTTCTTAAGCAGATTGCGTCCGTTGAACAAAGCACAAGAACATGTGAATTTAACAAAAAAAAGAATTCATCCAAATCAAAACAGCAATCAAATCAAAACAAAACAATCCAAACAGAAATCAGATCAGCAATCCAGTATCGTGAAACTGTCAGGGAACCGGCATGTCTATCTGATCTCAATAAGTTCATCGAAAGACGTGGAATATCTGCGTGAACAATGTTCCCGTCTGACATAGCCTTCATGTGGGCCTTTCTTCTGCGAGGCAAGGCATAACAGGGATGCATCTCCCCTTCCGTTCACCTGATCCATAATCCTGGAAATCCGGTCGTTCTTGTCACGGAGTTGCGGATCAAAACCGAAAAGCGGCGCCTGGATCGCATCCGAAGGCACGATATTGCTGACTATGACGCCCGCCTTCTTATATTTGTATCCCTGTCTGAAGATTGTGCGGAACGCACTTAATGCAGCCGAGACTATTTCCTGGGTATTGTTCGCCGCAGCATCAAGTCTGACAGTCGCGGAAGGGAAATACTGATCGAGATCATTGCGGAAGCGGTTGGTATACAGAAATGCAGTGACCTCGGATGCGGCTGTGCCTTCCTCTCTGAGCTTTCTGGCACACTGTGCAGCGAAATCAGACACTTTAGCGGATATTTCCTCGCTGTCCTCCAGCATGGAGGCGAACGAACGGGATGTGCAGATGGATTTTCTGGCAGCTTCGGTCTCGGCTTCCACACAGACAGTCCCGCGAAGCTCCATCCATGTCCTCAGTCCATGGAGCATATAGTTCTCGCGGATCCAAGCTTCCGGACGTGACGCATAGTCAAGGGCAGTAAAGACACCTGCCTCATTCAATTTGGGTGCAAGTCTGCGCCCTATGCCCCAGACATCGCCTATAGGAGTCATCGACAATGCCTTGACTCGTCTCTGCTCATTGTCGATCATGCATACACCCCTGTAGCCTCTGTATCTTTTGGCAAAATGACTCGCTATCTTGGCAAGCGTCTTGGTACCTGCGACACCGATACTGACAGGGATGCCCGTCCATTTTCTTGTCTTTGCCGCCACAGACTCGCACACAGGCCTGATATTGTGCACTGGCATCCCCTCAAGCACAAGGTAGGCCTCATCTATCGAATAAATCTCGATTTTCGGCACCGTATCGGCCAGGATGGACATTACCCTTGCCGACATATCCCTGTAAAGTTCAAAATTGGAAGAACAGACTTCAAGCCTGCCCTTTTCAACAAGCCCGCGGATCTGATAATAAGGAGTTCCCATCCGTATTCCCATGGCCTTGCTCTCGTTGCTTCTTGCCACCACACAGCCGTCATTGTTCGACAAGACAACGACAGCCTTGCCTTCGAGCCCGGGTCTGAAGACCCGTTCGCAGGAAACGAAGAAATTGTTGCAATCCACAAGTGCATACATTATAACATGCCGGTTTGTCCAGGAAAATCTGTCAGCACACTTTCCTGATGATATATGTCACTATTCCCCACACTGAAAAATCAGACATCTGATCCACCTTGACAGGCTTATGCCCGGACTTCACAGGGACAAGCCAGAGACCGTCTTTCCTTCCTGTCCCAGGCTCTTCCGATGACAGGCGCCTCAATGTGAACTCCCCGTCCAGAAAACACACGGCAAGCTTACCGTCGGCAGGCTCCAGCGACCTGTCAATCACAAGGATATCACCGTCACCGAAACCGGCATCCGCCATTGAATCCCCTGCTACCCGGCCATAAAATGTAGCTGCAGGATGCCTGACAAGTTCCTTGTTCAGGTCAATGCAAGGCTCCATGCAGTCATATGCCCTGGAAGGGGACCCATCATGACTGCCGGACCCGGCCGAATGTTGCAGTCCGGGAATATCATCGCCTCCAGCAATATCTTTATTCCATTCAGACATAACTTGAACTATCTGTAATTCTATTTCTGCACGACAAGACAAAATTCAGAAAAAAACAACAGAAAAAGAAAAAAGAGCGAAAAAAAGAAAAAGTTTCTTATCATTGCGGTCCGGTGACAAATGACATGAGACGATAGCATACTATTATGACAGGTGATTTCCGATTGGAAATAAAAGACTTCGTGACCAGTCACGGCATCTCATGCGAAGATGTCCCCATGTCGGGGACATGCTTCCTGAGAGCCGTATCGTACAACAGAGGCTGCAGAAGAGAGCTTTATATTCTTCCTGCTGCCATACAGGCCGTGACCCCGGAAGAAGCGATACGGGAACAGCACATAAGGTGCAGTGCCAGGGAAGCGCTCGGGAAATCCATCATGTCCGCCGGCCAGGGTATTGGAGACACGGAGAAATGCATTCCGGGAATCGTGACCATAGCTGAAGACAGGTGGCGAAGTCAGGAAAGGCTTTACAAGGCCAGGCTGCTTTCGCATCTGGGCGAATTCAGAAGCGTCTTCGCCAGAAAATGCAAAGCCGTCAGGATAGACAAGGCCACCGCCAGTGACTTTCTTGCAGAGAACCACAATTACGGCCCGGCAGCATGCAGATATTGCTACGGTCTGATTGACAGCAACGGAGAGATGGCGGCAGCCGCGACATTCTCCAATGCACGGAAATGGGTAAAGGGCGGCAAGGAAATCAGATCCTACGAATGGGTAAGATATGCTTCCGCCGAAGGCACCAGAGTGCCGGGAGGCATGGGCAGGCTCCTGTCTGCGTTCATAAAGGAAGTCAGGCCAGATGACATAATGAGCTACGCTGATCTGGAATGGTCTGACGGCGGCGTATACAGGAGACTCGGCTTCATGGAGGACGGCTTCAAGGAGCCTGTACTTTTCGCCGTCAACCCTGACCGGTGGAACAGGACACCTTACCTGTCACGGCGGTCCAGCCCTACAGAAACGCAGGAACGTACGCCAGCATGTCTGTGGTACATGAATGACGGCAGTCTGAAATACAGACTCAGACTCACCGGATACACTGTCTGAAAACCGGCACTGTCTGAAGCTCTCAACGGAGCATAAGATCTGCAAGCACGATTGCCGCCATGGCTTCCACCACCACAGGAGTCCTTAA
This sequence comes from uncultured Bacteroidales bacterium, assembly GCA_944326315.1. GTDB lineage: Bacteria > Bacteroidota > Bacteroidia > Bacteroidales > UBA932 > Cryptobacteroides. The sequence goes on along the minus strand of CALVDP010000011.1, from coordinate 38,778 downwards.
GGCAAAACATACGTCATGCCGTCCGGGAATCGCAAGTTCTTCCATTTTACCTGTTGTAAAATCGTAAGTTGTCTGAGTCTTCCTTATGCTTGAAGTCGGCTTGAACGCCACCCTGAAGACAATAGGATTGCCGTTGGCAAGACCTCCGTTCACGCCGCCGGCCCCGTTCTTGAGACAATGCCCGGTCTCGGATACAATAGGGTCATTATGCTCTGACCCCTTCATGCCTGCCGCATGGAATCCGTCACCGAACTCTATACCGCGCACACCGGGTATAGAGAATACAGCATGGGAAATCATGGACTCTACAGAATCGAAAAACGGCTCCCCTGTCCCTGCAGGTACACCTTCGATGGAACACTCCACAATTCCTCCCAATGAATCCCCGTCCCTGATCGCCTGGTCGAGGGCTTCCCTCCATTTTTCCTCCCCGCCGGACACACCACCGACTTCCACAAGGCGTGCATTGATGCATACGTCCTCCAGGACCTTCTTGGCAATGACCCCGGCAGCTACGACAGGAAGGGTAAGGCGCCCCGAAAAATGTCCTCCCCCTCTCGGGTCATTGAAATTGTTCCATTTCACTCCTGCCGCGAAATCAGCATGACCCGGCCTCGGTTTTTCCTTGAATATCTCATAGTCCGAAGACCTCGTATTGTTGTTCCGGAATATTACGGCAAGCGGTGCGCCGGTAGTCTTGCCGCCGAATACGCCGCTCAGGATTTCAGGCTTGTCATCCTCAATCCTCGGAGTCGTGCCCTTCGCGCCGCTCTTTCGCCTTGAAATGTCTTCCGTAAAATCCTGCTCGGACAATGGTATACCGGCAGGAATGCCGTCAATGACTGCTCCTATTCCACGTCCGTGAGATTCTCCGAACAGTGACACCTTGAATTTCTGGCCGAATGTATCCATTATGATATCAATTTTGAAAACAGTTCAAAAAAAGCCGGGAAAGACTTGGACACGCAGTCCATGTCATCTATCTCCACAGGACTATCCGCCCCGAGTTCCGCGACTTTCAGAGCCATCACCATTCTGTGGTCATGGCTTGAAGTATAGCTTCCGCCCCTGAGCAGATTACCGTTAAGCAGACGGGATGACAGAGAATGTCCGGCAATCACCATCTCATCACCCTCCGTACGTGCGTCGACTCCCATCTTGTGAAGCATTTCAAGTATGGCTGCACCTCTGTCGCTTTCCTTGTGGGCCAGCCTGCCGACACCGGCAATACGGCTTGTACCCTGGCAGAAAGCGGCGAGCACCGATATTATAGGAAAAAGATCGGGGCAATTCGAAGCATCGACCGTAAAGGACTTGAGTGGAGCACGCTGCACTGTCAGGGAACCAAGATTGTCCCCTGTCTGTGAAAGGCTTGCCCCCGCTTCCATCAATATGTCCATTATGGTAAGGTCTGCCTGCAGGGATGACGTGTCGAGTCCATCCACCACGACCTTCCCGAAGATTGCACCGGCTACGAGAAAGTTTGCGGCAGAACTCCAGTCGCCTTCAATCATGAAATCCGCAGCCTTATACCTCTGTCCGCCCTTTATCTTGAAAACCATTTCATTACATAAAGACCAGTCACCATCGGATTCCATGAAGTCATGTCCCCCCATCATCTCGCTGCCGATCTTCAGTCCGAATTTCTTCATTACATCCAAGGTAATGAACATGTACGGAATACTTTTGGGATCCTTCACGGTGACCCTTGAATATTTTTCCGCAAGAGGCAAAGCCATAAGCAGGCCGGAAATAAGCTGCGAACCGTATTTTCCAGATATTTCCACATGTCCGGGCCTCAGCGGACCTGTCACAGTGAGAGGTATCCTGCAGTCCTCCGCCTCGCTTTCCATACGTACACCGAAAGCAGACATCATCTCTTCCGCACCTTTCAACGGCCTTGAAAGAAGAGTCTTCTCTCCAGTCATCCGGACCGGAGACCTGGACAACATGGAAAGCAGAGGTATCATAAGCCTTGTAAGAAGCCCGGATTCCCCGGTATGAAGAGAAGCCATGTCCAGACATTCCGGACTTGCAGCAATACCCCTGACATCAACGGCATCTCCCCGGACGTCCACCTCCGCACCCAGGGCTCTGGCTGCAGAAACGGCTGCCTCATTGTCACCGCACGAAGAATATCCTCTCAGATGAGAAACACCGTCAGCAAGGGCTGCAGCCATTATGGCTCTCTGGGCGAAGCTTTTGGATGACGGAATAGTGACTTCGGCATCAGGGAAGAAGCGTCCGCCGTACAACGCAGAACGCATCTGTCCGGATGCCCATTGTCCTGGAGCCGCGGCATCCTCCTCCGTCAGGGCAGCGTATGTATAAGGGGCTCCCTTGGCAAGACATTCCATCCGGGATTCCCGTCCCGCCTCTCCCATGCAGAAAGCGATAAGCTCCTCCGGAGGAAACTCATCATAGAGGGACAGCACCCTGGAAGCCTCGTCGGCGGTACGGGCCGTAGTCACTATCTTGACAATATCGGCACCGATATGCCGGCATTTTTCCACCAGAGCCTTGAGAGCCTCAAGAGAATCCGTTCCCGAGAAGTCATGGTACGACTTGATGAAGACCGTACCGTATTCCTGAGCACATGACCTGACCCGCTTGGACATATATTTCGGAGCTTCAATCTCCACATCGACATACCTTGCTCCGGCCTTTATCGCCCTGCAAAGCCTTTCTTCACACAGACTTGCAGCCCGGATCTCGGTAAGTGAAGGGTCGGACGACATCACCTCGGAAACACGGCAAGTCGCCACAAGCGGCACATCTGACTCGAAACATGCATCTATCTCATCATCTGAAAGACTACATCTGTCAAGCCTGATTTCAGCCATCTCTTCATGCCTCAGTATCTCTTCGATCTCTGCGGCCGTCTTATTCTGTATTACCGTACAAATCATAATAATGCGTCTGTTGTTTTGTAATCATGACTGCCCTGTAGGGAAATGCAGTCCCCGTATCCGACGTCAGGACAGGAATCCCGCAGCTTGGGAAGCCGTCATATCCGCTATCCTGACATCACCCGGCCTCGAAAGAAGCACGAAATGGACGATGCCGTCTTCCGCCTTCTTGTCCTTGGACATGGCTTCAGCCAGGCTCCCTGCCGGATACGGGCATTCCACAGGAAGCCCGGCCGCCTTCATTTCCGCTGCCAAAGCGGAAGCGAAGCCCCGACATGCAAGGCCGGTCCTCTCTGAAAGTATGGCAGCCATGACAATCCCCATGGCCACAGCTTCCCCATGTGTGATATCGTCACCGTTCTTCCTCGCATTTTTCTCTATGGCATGGGCAAACGTATGTCCGAGATTGAGTTTCCGCCTCTCGCCGGTCTCGAACTGGTCCCTTGACACGACTCCAGCCTTCACAGAAGCCGCGGCATGAATCAATACAAGCAGTGTCCTGGTGTTGTCACGAAGATAACGGCGTTTGTCTTCCGCCGTGTCTAGGCCTGACAGGAAAGCCAATGACTTCGCATACCAGCCTCCGTCTTCAATGAGAAATGTCTTCACCATCTCGGAAGCGCCCGACAGAAAATCCCGCAAAGGTAGCGTTTCGAGCACCTCGGGACAGATATATGTAAACTCGGGTTGCCGTATGACACCTAGCATGTTCTTGTATGAATCGTAGTTGACTCCAGTCTTGCCACCTATGGCTGCATCCACCTGGGAAAGGAGCGTGGTAGGGAGATAGGCGAACCTGACTCCCCGCTTGTATATCGATGCGGCAAAACCTGCCATGTCCGTAGTGATGCCACCGCCTATCGCAAGGACAAGCGCATTCCTGTCCGCACCGTCGGCAAGCATCCGGCCGGTAATGGAAAGGACAGTATCCATGACCTTGTTCTCTTCCGTAGCCTCAAGCATATACTTTCCGCATATCTCCACCCTGTCATGAAGTGCGGCATGCGACTCCACAAGGTCTGCATATCCTGCCACATGACTGTCACATACCATATATACATGAAGCGGGGCACCAGTACCTGCACACGCCTCCAGGGCAGGAACCACCCCTTCCAGGCCATGCCCGAAGACAATCCGACCAAGCACCCTGTCACCTTCCGTAATGAAAATATCTTCCATCTCTCTTCTCAATGAAATCCGCAGACATGCGCCGCGACCGCTCACAAGACAAGCCCCGCCGCGCCACTCCGCATGAATTGATATAGGACAAATATACTCAGAAGCCGAGAGTAATGCAAATGAACTTGTTCAATTTGCATTACCGAGGCGCAACAGGATATGTGGCGAAGCCAAATATCGAAGAAGCCGAGAGTAATGCAAACAAACTTGTTTGATTTGCATTACCTAGGCGCAACATTACTTACGAGCCACATTCCTGGTCCGGAATATCATTTCTGAGACAGATACCGGCATAAGTAAGCCCACCTCCGAAACCGAGCAAAGCCAGCATATCCCCATACCTTGCCTTTCCGGACACAACAGCCTCATTCCATGCAAGAGGGACACTGGCGGCAGAAGTGTTGGCATATTTCGTGACACTCTCCGCACACCTTTCCATCGGTATTCCGAGCATGCGCACAGCAGCCTCCAGCATCCTGTAATTGGCACTGTGCGGCAGAAAACACGAAATATCCGACATCTCCAGGCCACTGGCCCGCACAACCTGCGGCAACACTCTTGTCATTGTCCCCAGAGCCCATTTATAGACAGCCTTTCCGTTCTGATGGAACTTGCCGTCAGCCTCCACGGCCTCACCGTCTATCTCGGCACGGTTTCCTGTCACGTAGATTTCCCTTCCCTTGTCACCCTCCGTACCGGACACAGGCTCCAGCAAGCCGTTATCGCCTGGAGAATTCTCGACCAGCACTACGCCGGCGCCGTCTCCGAAAAGTATGCAGGTATTCCTGTCCGAAAAGTCCACCACCTTGGACATGGTGTCTGCCCCGAAGACCAGGATTTTCTTATGAGTCCCCGACGAGATGAGCCCCTTGGCCATTATAAGCCCGTAACAGAAGCCGGAACACGCAGTGCAGATGTCCACTGCTCCAGCATTGCGGATACCAAGCCCGGCCTGCACCTTGCTTGCCGTATTCGGCACCGTATGGTCAGGTGTCATCGTCGCCACTATAATGAAGTCGACATCTTCGAGATCCTTGCCGTACCTCTCCTGAAGATTGCGGGCCGCCCTGATGCATAGATCGCTTGTAAACTCGTCATCCGCAGTGAAATGACGTTTTTCTATTCCTGTACGTTCCTTTATCCAGCTGTCTGACGTGTCAAGGTATTTTTCAAAATAAGAATTGTAAATAACCCGTTCCGGGCAATAGACTCCGATTGAATTGATAACTGCTCCCATCACTCTGAAATTATATGCCTCACGGATCTGACTTGCAGGAGCCCAGACTCCAGGCATCCGCTTCCGGCACAGGCCCGCATACAGGGAATCCTATATTCCCGTCATGACAGGGCCCGGCTTCCGGGCTGCATGGAATTACATTAAAGATACCGGAAGAAAACATCCGCGGATGAATTCTCCCAGCCTTTCGGTTATCCTATTCGTCTAAAACCATTCGGCGGTTATTGTGCATGACAAATATATTATTTTGCAAAATATCTGCCAAATCCCAAACCACGCAGACGGACATACGGCTAATGACGAGGATAACGGAAAATGATGGCAAGAACCGCACATATCCCCATAATGAAAGGATAGAACATGAAGCCGACAATAGAGATGCCGGAGACTCCGGAAAGTCCGGATGCCATGAGAATCTGCGCCCCGTACGGTATCAGTCCCTGGACAAGACATGAGAACGTATCAAGAATACTGGCGGACTTCCTCGGATCAAGACCGTATCTTGAGGTAATATCCCTGGCAATCTGTCCTGTGGTGATGATGGCAATGGTATTGTTGGCCGTACACAGGTTCGCAAGACTGACAAGCGCCGCTATGCTGAATTCCGCTCCGCGTTTTCCGGAAATGTGCCTTGTCAGACCTGAAATGATGAAATCAAGACCACCGTTGTACCTTATCACTTCAAGCATCCCTCCGGCAAGCATGGTGACAATGATAAGCTCGCCCATCGATCCTATACCCTCCCCTACGGATGCCAGCCAGCCGACCCAGGAGAATGATCCATAGGCAAATCCGATGACGGCATTGACAAGAATTCCGGCAAGGAGGACAGTGACGACATTGATGCCGACAATGGCAAGACCTATCACAAGCAGATACGGTATGAGTTTCAGCCCGTCCACCTCTCCTGCCGTCACTTCGGCGCCTGACGAAAGCCCGCATACGACATATATGGCTGTGACAATGACTGCCGCAGGAGTCACGATCTTGACATTTACCTTGAACTTGTCCTGCATGGAGCATCCCTGCGTCCTTGTCGAAGCTATTGTCGTGTCGGATATGAAGGAAAGGTTGTCGCCGAAGAACGCGCCTCCCGCCACAATGGCGGTCACGAAAGCGACATCCATCCCGGCCTCCGAGGCAATTCCAGACGCCACAGGCACAAGGGCCACAATTGTACCGACACTCGTGCCTATCGCCATGGATATGAAGCATGAAGCCAGGAAAAGCCCGGCATATATGAATTTGCCGGGAAGGATTCTGAGCACAAGGTTCACGGACGCATCTATCGCCCCCATATCCTCCGCAGTACCGGCAAACGCTCCTGCAAGGACGAATATCCATATCATCAGGAGAACATTCTTGTTTCCGGCACCTGATGAGAAGATCGCTATTTTCTTCTCTGTCCCTTTAGTCCTGGTGATCAGAAGCGCATACGCGGATGCCAGCAGGAATGCGGCGGCTATGGGCACCTTGTAGAAATCATCCGCTACAATGGAAGATACGAGATACAGGCACAGGAACAGCGCAAGCGGACTTAACGCCAGCCATCCGTTCATATGTCTGCCTCCGTGAGTATTCATCATGCCGCTCATACCGTCAAATTCCTCGTGACTGTGATTGATGCTGCAAAATTAAACTTTTTTTTTTGCAACGGACACACCAGACAGGCAGTTGCAGGCAGGACTGGCATGATATGCTCATTCTATTGTCATTTCCGGGGACATTGGAAAGTTTTTATTATCTTTGGATAATCGTGCAAATACGTTTGCCATGGATGACCTACTGAAGAACCTGTCGCATCTGATGCGAGGAGCCGCACTGATGTTCTACATATTGATGTGTGCAAGGACATTTTCGTACAGGAAAGAAAACAATTTCAAGAAAATCCTGTTCTGGAGCATGGTGTTCATGTGCGTACTCGTCGCCAAAGACATGCTCTTTCTGTCTGACTACATGTGGTCGAGCAGCTATTTCTGCAATGTCTCGATGCTTGCGGACCTGCTGTATGTCCCTCTCATGGCGCTTTTCTTCTTCGAGGCAGTATCTCCGGGATGGATAAACACTCTCAGGACAGCCGGTGTATTCCTGCCTGTCGTGACAGCATTCCTCCTCTATATAGTGTATCCGGATGACCGCATCGTGCGTATCACCATGCTGTACATAATATTGTTCGGCGTGACAGTGATAGCCGTCATCCTCATGGCAATGTCACGGCGGGACAACAGGATAAAGAACTATTTCTCGGACATAAGCGACATCTCTGTGACATGGGTATGGAAGGCATTGTGCACATTGCTGGTCAGCCTCGTGGCATGGACCGTGCTCATGTGGAAGTCTTCATACCTCGGGGATGCCGTATATTTTTTGGTGTCAATTTGCTGCTGGAGCTACATTTACTTCCTGGCCATAAAGCACAAGGTCGTAGAAATACCGGTCATGGCGGAAGCCGCGGGAAAAGATGGCGGCAGACAGGCTTTATCCTGCAGCGAGGAAAAGATATGCCCGGACAACATGACTGAAAGGCAGGACGGGAATACCGAGTCCCCGGACAGCTGCAGCCGTCTGCAGGAGAGGCTTTCGGAATGCATGGAAAAGGAAGAAATATTCCTGAATCCGAGACTGACTCTTTCAGATCTCGCCGCTGCGGTAGGAACCAACAGGACTTACCTTTCGGATTTTCTGAACGGGACACTCCATACGACATTCTATGAATATGTGAACGGCTATCGGGCAAGGAAGGCCGCGGCTCTTATCCGCAGTCATCCTGACAAGACTTTCACGGAAATTGCGGAGCTCAGCGGATACAATTCAATATCCACATTCTACCGTTCATTCGCCAGGACTGCAGGCATATCTCCTGCCAGATTCAAGGACAGGGAGAAACTGTCATGACAAGGTTTTTTATCCAGAGACAAGAAAATTTTATCCTCTGACATGCCTTGAATACACAAACAAGCGATATTTGTGTCTAGATTAATCAGACTTGACTATGACAAACAGACAGAAAACGGCAGCCATTGCCTTTTGCATCATCTGTCCCGTATGTTTCTCCGCCATGTCATGTGACAGCATGACCGGAGACGGCAATGACGGACAGGGAAAAGTGACGATAAGTGTTTCTCCGGAAACAATATACTTTGACGGGAATAATCCTGAGGGGAATATAGTATATGTAAGCTCGGACACGGACTGGTACTCGGAATGCGGGAATGCATCATTGGAATTCGGTCCGGAAGAAGGACAGGCAGGCACCACTGAAGTGAGAATAACGGACTTCGGAGGCGGAGAAGCTACGGTAACATTCACCACATACAGGAGATTCCCTGACGACAAGCCGGCATCAGCCTCCGTAAGGATAGTACAGGAGGACAACGAAGAGGAGCCGGACGAACCTGCAGGTAAGATACTTATATATCATGACGACCTCGACAGGGAAAAGGCGGCCCAGGCATATTATCTTGACGAGGGAGATGCCTACATAAATGCGGAAGGACCCGGAGCAGGTGACATAAGGTACAGTGGTCAGGGAATAAGCGTCAGAAGCACGTATGTGTCGACAGGCTATGAAGGGGCATCCGGAGACAATGCCCTGAATTTCGGATATGATGACAGGGAGCTGCTCATATCGGGCATCACACTGGAGCACGGACAGGACAGGCTTGAATTCTCATTCGGGGCGACACCGCCTTCAGGAACAGAGTTCATAAGCGGGGAAAGCATGAGGCTCTATGTGAATTTCGACGGACGCAACGGGCATGGCACCGAGCTGGAATTCGATGCAAGGAAAGGCTCGGGAACATGGGTGCTCGCATCCGCCATCTTCGAAATATCCGGAGGGACACCGTCGGAAATCAGCTTTACACTCTGGTCAAAGGGCAAGAATACCAAGGTAGATGATTTCATGCTGGTGTCAACGACAGAAGAAGCCGGGCAGACGGTGGAATACAAAGACGGAGATGACAATTCTCCGTGGCCGGAAATCCCGGAAACCATAGAGGGGAAGCAGTCATACAAATACGTGACGCACTGGGCAGAAACGATAAGGAGCGGGAAACATGTCCGGAATTATTCGGCATGCTATGATACGGAACGTCACAATCCGGTATGGGTTGCCTACCCGCATCATGAGTGCTACATGGAAGGCGGATGGGAAAGGACGGAGCCAGACCCATGGAGACCAGATCCGCTGTTTGAGACATCCGAGCAATCGATAATTTACGGTTCGGACTGGAACGCATGGCCATGGAACGGTGCCAGTGCAGCCTCAGACCTGTACCAGTACTGGAGTCCGCTGGATGACGGACCGTTCTTCGGTAGGGGGCACATGCTCCGCTCGGCAGACCGTGGAGGCCACGGTTCGGAACTGAATATCCAGACATTCTATCCGACAAACATAGCTCCGGAAAGATTCCTGTATCCTGATATCCATTCAGAGTTGGAAGGGCTGCTGACATCATCCTGGGTATGCAGAGACACAATATACGTTGTAGCCGGATGCCATTATGAAGAGGACGGATACCATGTGTATGACGCATGTTCATTCAGTAACCTTTCGTCTCAGTCAAAAATATGTGACCTGCCGGCAGCCGAATACAAGGTCTACTTGAGGACCAGGTCCGGTAACACCGGGAAAAAGATCAGCGAATGCTCGGCAGACGAACTGATGGCCATCGGCTTCTGGCTGCCTCAGGACCTGGAAAACAACGGAGAAATCCAAGGCGGCAGCCTTGCCGACTTCGCATACAGCGTGGACGAGATCGAGGCAATGCTCGGAGGAAGCTTTGAATTCTTCCCGGAAGCGCCACCTGCAGTCACGGCCACCCTGGACCTTTCCGGCTGGGGTATATGACATGGTATAGTTCTGCCGTACAGCCGGAATTAAATAACGATTTCTTCGAAATCCCTTTCCTTTTTCGTGTCACCCCTCTGACATTCATTCCATTCATTTCATCGAATTCACGTTAGGATTACTTACTTTGAGGGGACTTTTATCATGGTTCCTGCCGGTTTCGGAATACCGAATACCGGATTCCCCATCATATTGTATCGGAATTTCTGGATATGGACTTCTCTATTCCAGTTTGGCTTTTTTTCTTTTTTTGTATGGTAGACAATATAATTTTCTTTTCCGTCAGGCGATTCAGTAAAGCATGCATGACCTACTCCGAATACAGATTCAGTTCCTTTAAATACCGGTTTTTTTGATTTGATCCACGAAGATGCCTCAAGTGGGCTTTTATTTTTCTTTAATTTTATCCATGCCAGTTTATACGTCGTAAGCCAGGATTGCCCGCAGGAATAAACGACAAACAGACGTCCCCGATGTTGTAATATTTGAGGCCCCTCATTTATCGGTAAGCCGTTTTCATGTTCGTAGTACATATCTGGAGACGAAATCCTTACTCTTGGAGACTCAACAGTGTAGGGATTTTTCATTTTTGCAATATAAAGATTTTGAGGGGTTTTGTCTGTTCTTTGATTTTGCTCCCATCCGGACCATATACAGTATAATTGGTCATTATATTCAAACATTGTCATGTCAATAGCCCAGATACTCTCTGTATTGTCAGGGTCTCCTGTATAAACCATACCCCGGTCAATCCATTTACCGAAAGGATCGTCTGTTTCCGACTCAAGGACGCCAGCTCTTTGATGACAGAAAGGCGGTCCTGATTTTCCGGCAGAATACAGAATATACCATTTGCCATTCCAAAAATGCAATTCTGGAGCCCATATGCAAGTTGAATTCCAAACTTCAGACCCTTTATCTGGTTCCCAGACAATTTGCGTAGGCTGGATTTCATGAAGATACTCAGACTTTGATATTCCTATGGCATCTCCTTTCACTGCACAGTAGTAATAGTAACCGTCAGAATGTTTGACAATCCATGGATCTGCTCCATTCTGCACGATTGGATTTGTGAAATATTTGCTGTTATCGGCAGATAAATTGAATACATTACACAATATTATGATAATCAGGAGAATTGTATTTTTACTCATTGTTTTTGTGTTTAAGTTGATAATCTTTAGGAAGGCATCCATATTGTTTTAGGAAACATTTCGAAAAATAAGAAGGTGATGTGAACCCGGTCATGTAACATATTTCATTTATCCTGTATTTTTCGGTGGTAAGCATTTCAGCGGCTTTTTTCAGTTTTATCATTTTAACAAGGTCGTTCGGTGTCATCTGGAACATTCCCTTGATTTTTCTGTGAAGACTTGAGCGGCTCATGCTCATTGCTTCCGCAAATTGGTCTATGTTGAAATCATTCTCGGATATGTTATTAAGAACAATAGAGTTAAGCTTGTCTAGAAAATCTTTGTCGGTATCGGTACTGGCTAATGATGTGATTCCCACAGATGAGTTTGCACAATAACTGTTTTTCAGTTTTTGCCGGTTTTGGAAAATACTTCTTATCTGAGCCAGAAGGTAGTTGTTGGAAAAAGGTTTCTCCATAAAGACTTCGGCTCCAGCATCCAGACATGATATTTTTGTGTTGATGTCAGTTTTTGCCGAAAGCATGAGTACCGGGATATGGGAATAGTCCAACTTGGTCTTTATGGTCCTGCAGAATTCAATACCTCCAATACCGGGCATCATAATATCGCATATTATGAAATCCGGCAGTTTAAATTCCATATAACGTAAGGCTTTTGATGCATTGTCTTTAAGAACAACATCGTATGTTAATGATAGAAGGTTCTTTAAGAACATCCTCATACTTTCATCATCTTCAACTATGAGAATCTGTAACCTGCCGGAGTCTCTGTCCTGTGAGTTTTCTTCCGGAATCAGGCTTTTGCTTGCATCTGTGTCGGATGTCATAGGTATTGAAATAGAAAAGCATGTGAAACCATTATCTGTTCCGACAGTTATGGTACCTTTATGTTGTTCTACAAGCTTTTTTACCAGCGGCAATCCGAGACCCGTTCCGAGACGATTTGAATCAACTTGAAAAAACGGGTCGAAGATTCGGTTTCTGAATTCTTCCGGGATTACAGTCCCGTCATTTCTTATTTCTAAACAAAAAGTATCTGAATTGCTGTTGATTGATATCTGTACTTTCTTTTCTGCAAATTTTATTGCATTGTCCAAAATGTTACTGACAATTTTGACAAATGCTTCCCTGTCAACATTCGCATATAGCTCCTTTTCGTCAAAATTATATTCTATAGAAATGTTCTTCTGCTTCAATGTTTGTACGAATTGCGTAGCAGCCGTCTTGATCAGAGTTTTTATATTTACTGTTGTTTTTTCTATAGGCATATTTCCGGTGTCTACTTTCCTGAAATCAAGCAGTTGATTTATCAATGACAGCAGGCGATCAATATTGACCCGCATGATGGAAATGTTCTCATCATAATCATGTTTGGAAATTGACGGATTTGCTATCTGCTCAAAAGGTCCCTTTATCAGGGATAAGGGGGTTCTGATTTCGTGTGCCAAGTTTGTGAAGAACTCTATCTTGGCCCGATATTCCATATGTTCCCGAATGTTCTGGCGTTCTATTTGTCTTCTCTCCTGCTTTTGCTTGAGTATCTTATAAATGAATACTATTGAAAGTATAAATGCAGCAATATACAGTATATAAGCAAAAGTGGATTTATATAATTGGGGTCTGACAATTATTTCAATGGATTCATGGTGATTTGTCCATATTCCGTCACTGTTTGCGCCATATACTTCAAACTTGTATCTTCCTGCGGGAACGTTAGTATATGATACGGGCATATTGGATTTTATGTAATGCCACTTGTTGTCAAATCCGTCCAATTTATATTTGTATTGATTCTGTCTGGAAGAGTCATAACTCAGCAGTGAAAAGCCTATTATGAAATTTGCCTCCTTATGCTTCAGTTTGATTTTTCCGGAAGATTGAGTTAAATGTATCTCCCGTTCATGACCGTTACTTGTAATTCTGAACTCTGTGAAGATTAATCTGGAATCATTTTGCCGTGGAACCAGTGTCTCAGGGGAGAACCGTGCAAATCCGTTTATTGTACCAACATAGAATTTTCCGTCAGAAGATATGAATTCTGATTTGTAGTTGAACTGTTCAGAGGGGAGACCGTCACCTTTAGTAAATCTTCGATATGTTCCGCTTTCTGGATCAAGTTTGAGAAGTCCATTGTTCGTAGTTATCCATACGTTGCCGGTTTTATCTTGCCGTGCACAATAGATTACCTGTCCGTCAAAAAATGTAGAGACTTCCAAACTGTCTTTTTTGTCTGCAACACGAATCAAACCGTCTCCTTCGGTCCCGACCCATAGGTTTGATTCATTGTCAAATGTAAGACTTATAGGGTATCTTATTTCTCCGGTTGTACTTTTCAGAGGAAGTTTTGTACATTGCCTTGTATATGGATCGTATTTTACAACGCCTTGATTATAGATGGCCATATACATAATACCTCTCGGCGATTGTGCGATATCATATATGTATGCATTGTTGTCTATCCCTTCGATCTGACTAATAATATGTGTTTCAGGATCCAGTATGTTAAGTCCATATATGGTTCCTATCCATATTTTGCCAGAATTGTCTCCGCATATTGAGAAGACATTGTTGTCACTTATCCGGATCCTGCCTTCATTTCCGTAATGCCTTTCTATTTTCATGCTATGGAGATCCATTACACATAGACCACCGCCAAACGTGCCGATATAAAGTTTGTCGTTTATATTGTCCGCATAAAGACCATGTATATTGTTTGATGTTATTCCGCTGTTTTCTGTATTGAAATGCCGTATTTTACCTGTCTTCAAATCAAGGCTGTTCAATCCAGCATCCTCTGTGCCAATCCATATTCTGCCGAAATTGTCTTCTGTAAATTCCCTCACGGCTTTACCGCTTAACATCTCAGGATTTCCAGGAAAATATTTTTCAAACTTCATAAGATTGTTCGAGACGTAACTGATACCTCCGAAGTATGTTCCTATCCAAATGCCGTTATCTTTGTCTTTGAAAATCGAGTAGATTGAATTACAACTCAGTGAATAAGGATTATTGTAGTCTTGAACAAGATGGGTATATGAGTTTTCCTTTATATTATATATGATGATTCCTGTTTCTGTCCCAATCCATATTTCGGAACTCCCTATTAGTTCAATGTCGCGAACAAAAGAGTCGGAAAATTCAGTGTTTTCCAATAGTTTTTGCAGTTTGTCTGTATATGGGTTCAAAATATATGTGCCCTTAGATGTGCCGATTAGCAATATGCCAGACTTATCGGTCTTTATTTTATATACGTCAACTCCCGCTCCTATTTTTCTGCGCTCAAAATTGTTCATTTTACGGTTGAATCTGTTCAGATCCCCGTTATGGCAGCCTATCCAGACAGTACCTTCATCATCTACGCAAATACTCCACGGATTGGGTGAACTCAAAGAATTCAGGTCATCGGGAGTGTGCTTGTACAATATCAGCTCATCAGTTTGCGAGTTATACTTGAACACTCCTTGCCAATTTGAACATATCCATATATTTCCATGTTTGTCAGTCTTTATATCATTGATTTCACTTGTTATCGCAACACCGTCATCTGTTGACCTGTTGAAAAAGGAAAAATTGCCTGTAGCAGGATTATATATATAGATACCAAGCAAGGTGCCTACCCAGATTTTACCGTCATCATGCTCATAAAGTGATCTTATGAAATTACATTTCAATGAAGCTTCCTCGGAATTTGACCTGTAAATTTTGAAGGTGTTGCCATCATACTTGTTTAATCCATCTTTAGTTCCTAACCAGATGAATCCGTTACTATCCTGCAATATGCACCAGACGGTATTTTGAGACAAGCCATCTTCAATACCTATGCGGGAAAAATAAAAATGCTTTCCCTCAGCAGAGGTGAAAATAGGAAGAAATAGCAAGATAAATCCAAATAATATTCTCATAGCGAAGCAAATTTATACAAAAACAGGAAATTTAGAATGAGGAACATGCAATATTTCTTTCAATATTGGTTATTGTGTTCCAATTATTTTAAAATGACAGAAAAATACTATTTTTTTGGCAGAATCGGTGTATTGTGAACGCTATATAATAGCGACTTTTGTAATGGAAGCACTAGAATTAATACATGTAATTATGCTAAAGATATTTTTTATTATTCTTTTCAATTTCCTTTCACAAGTTTTTCCGGCAGAAGAACCAGCTAATAATGATGCAGTGTCCCGGAGTCGTTTACACAAGAACCCTCTGAATATCCGAATGGGTGATCCATTCATTCTTTACAATGATACTGACGACACTTTCTATATGTATGGGACAACAGATCCGGAAAAAGGTTTCAGGGCTTATGCATCGAAAAATCTCACAGAATGGAAGGATTTGGGTATGGTGTATGAAAAATCAGCATTATCCTGGGGAAAGGACTGCTTTTGGGCACCTGAGGTTTATGTTTTTGACAACAAGTTTTATATGTTTTACAGCGCTAACTGGAAACATAATCCATTAGGTAAAGAGGAAGTTTTCCGTATAGGCGTGGCGGTCTCTGATTCACCTCGCGGCCCTTTTCAAGACTTGCATGATAATCCGATTTTTGATCCGGGTTATCCGATAATTGATGCTAATGTATTCAAGGATGAAGATGGACAATTTTATCTGTATTACTCAAGGTGCTGTTATGAACACCCTGTTGAAAGTGAATTGTCAAGGAGGATGAGAGCTTCGGGGTATTATTCCGAAATAGAAGAAAGTTGGATATACGGAGTTCGTCTTAAGCCTGATTTTTCTGGGATCGAAGGTGAACCGACACTTATCCTTACTCCTCCTGCAGAGATGGCGGACAAGCAAACCATTTGGGAAAGTCAGTCAGTCTTGAGTATGGAGGCAAACAGGAGATGGACTGAAGGTTCCTTTATAATAAAGGAGAACGGTAAATATTTTATTATGTATTCTGCCAATTTCTTTGGAGGACAACATTATTCTGTTGGGTATGCAGTATCAGACAATCCTTTGGGGCCGTTTGTTAAGTCACCAGATAACCCGATATTGCAGAAAAACAACAAAAACAATGAACATGCAGTTTCAGGAACAGGTCATTGCATGGCATTAAGGCTTAAAAACGATAAAATGGTTTGTGTGTATCATGCAAGGACTCCAGATACTGGAGATGCCAGAGTTGTCTTTATTGACCCTATGGAGATAACGGATGATGGAAAAATCATTGTTTATGGACCCAATACTTTATACCAAAACATACTGGATTAAGTAATCCTTAAAAATAGCAGGAATATAACACTAACACTATAAGTATCATTATTTAAAAATAGAAGTATGAAAGTTTTTATTTGTTCACTCTTCATTTCAATTTTTTCCTACAGCCTTTTTGCCCAGCCATTTGTTGACCGGGCAATTGCGACGGCGACATTTCAGACTCAATTGATGGCAGAGAATATGGCTGACGGGCTCAAGATACCCAGAACGATAAAGAAGGATGGCAATATCGGCATTATTTCTAAAATAACTGATTGGACAGTAGGTTTCTATCCTGGATCCCTCTGGCTTTTGTATGACTTGACAAAAGATTCCAAATGGGAGGTGTATGCAAGAGCCTGGACATCAAGGCTGGAAGAACTTCGTCACTTTACCGGCCATCATGATGTGGGGTTTATGATTGGTTGCTCATATGGCAATGGCTACAGACTTACGGGAGACGAGTCATATAAGGATATTATAATTGACGCAGCAGATGCTTTATGTACGCGCTTTAATCCGACAGTCGGATGTATAAAGTCCTGGAACTTCAAGGATCCGGAAATTTTCAGAGTAATCATTGATAATATGATGAATCTGGAATTGTTGTTTATGGCACAAGTCCTCACAGGAGACAAAAAGTATGGAGAAATAGCTGTCGACCATGCCAATACTACAATGAAAAATCATTTCAGAGATGATTTCAGTTCATACCATCTGGTGGAATATTCTTCTTCAACAGGAAAGGTGATTAACAGGAAGACAGTCCAGGGTTATGCCGACGAGTCTGCTTGGAGCAGGGGGCAGGCCTGGGCATTGTACGGATATACGATGTGTTACAGATTTACATCCGATAAGAAATATCTCTCTCAGGCTGAAAAGGTTGCAGCATTCATACTGAACAATGAAAATATGCCTGAAGATAAGGTAATGTTTTGGGACTTTGACGCTCCTAAGATTCCAGATGAGCCCAGGGATGTTTCTGCTACCGCAATAGCGGCGTCGGCCTTGCTGGAACTTTCAAAATATTCGGATAAAAACAGTAAAGTATATTTTGACACAGCAGAAACTATGCTGAAAAGTCTGACAAAAGCTCCTTATCTGGCAGATATAGGAGAAAACCATAACTTCATATTGACCAACAGTGTGGGCTCCCTGCCACACAACGGGGAAGTGTCAGTTCCGTTGAATTATGCCGATTATTATTTTATTGAAGCTCTGACAAGATATATAAACTACTAATACATTCATTATGAAAAAAACAATATTTCTACTGACAGTATTTATCATGTCCTTTTCTGTGACGACGTCACATGCCCAGCCTTTGAACAATACTACTGTTGATGGATACCGTGCATTATGGTTTACTTTGGGACAGGAAACAGAGTACGGGTATAAATATTCTGGAGGATTAGGAGGTACTTATACTGCAAAGCACAATCCGATAGCCATTTATGCTCCGGAGGTAAACAAGACCTTTTTTGTCTATGGGGGTACGACCACAGAAAAGGAAAAGCATTTGTTGTGCATGATAGGTTATTATGATCATGATTCCGGAATGGTGTGTAAGCCGCGCGTGGTCTTTGACAAGGAAAAAGTAAATGATCCGCATGATAATGCTGCTTTGTCAATTGACAAGGATGGGTATCTGTGGGTATTTGTAAGTGGAAGAGCACATACACGCAAGGGTTTCAAGTACAGAAGTGTCAAGCCTTATGACATTTCCGGGTTTGAGAAGATTCAGACAAGGAATATGACCTATCCTCAACCTATTTACGTAGATGGAAAAGGCTTCTTTCATTTCTTTACTCAATATACGGGACATCGTCAGTTATACTATGAAACAAGTACTGACGGTTACAACTGGACTGAGACTCGCCATCTTGCTGATATAAAAGAACCGGGGGAGACAAAATCAGGACAATATCAGGTATCGGCGCATTTCGGCGAAAAGATAATGACTGCATTCAACAGACATCCTAACGGAGGGGTAGACAAGAGGACAAATCTTTATTTTATCCAGACCACTGACTTTGGAAAGACATGGACAACTGCCGATGGCAGGGAAGTGCAGATTCCAATACAGAATATAGATGATCCGTCTCTGATATTTGAGTGTCAGTCTCAAGGAAAAAATCTTTATGTGAAGGATTTGAACTATGACAAGAATGGAAATCCGGTAATTTTGTATTTGACCAGCAATGGGCACGAGCCAGGTCCAAAGAACGGACCACGGGAATGGCGGGTTTCCCATTGGACAGGTTCAGAGTGGAGACATCATGTCGTGACAACATCTACACATAATTATGACATGGGATCTATATGGATTGAAGGCGATTTGTGGAGAATCATTGCTCCTACAGATCCAGGGCCATATTTATGGGGTGCCGGAGGAGAAGTAGTTTCGTGGGAGAGCAGGAATGCCGGCAAAACCTGGAAAAGGAAAATTACCTATACAATGAACAGTCCTAGGAATCATACTTATGTACGCAGGCCTCTGAATGCAAAAGATCCGTTCTATGCCTTTTGGACAGACGGAAATGTAGAGCGTATTTCGAAATGCTATCTGTACTTCGGAGATTCCAGGGGGAATGTTTACAGATTGCCATATAATATGAAGACTGAATTCGCCGTGCCTGAACGGATTAAATATGAGTAAAGGACACTGTGAAATCGGATAGAATATATAACCAATATTTATAACTATACTATGAGCCAGACCAAGAATGTGAAGACAGTACATGTTGAATTGTCTCGCATATTTTCAGTCCTTGTCTGTATCCTGAGTTGTTTTTACACCCTGTCTGCACAAGAAAAGGGGACAGTAAGCGGAACGATTCTTGATTCGGACGGACAATCAATTCCAGGTGTTACAGTCTTTGTAAACAGTGGAACCAACGGAACAATAGCAGACGAGGCTGGACGATATACCCTTGATAACGTTGCGGAAGGGGATTCGATAACATTTTCCATATTGGGATATCTTCCAGAGATAAAGGTTGCCAGATTCAATGGGACCGCATCAATAATAATGAATGCAATACTGAGTGTGGACGCAGCCACACTCAGCGAGGCTCAAGTGGTTGCATTCGGCACACAGAAAAAAGAAAGTGTCATAGGCGCCATATCTTCAGTCTCAATGAAGGAACTTAAAGCTCCTACAAGCAACCTGACAACAAGTCTTGGCGGAAGGATTGCTGGTTTGATTTCCTACCAGCGAAGCGGTGAGCCGGGAGCAGACGATGCAAGCTTTTTCATTCGTGGAGTTACGAGCTTCAACAACAACACGAATCCCCTGATTCTGATAGATAACGTTGAACTTTCAACCACTGATTTGGCGAAACTTCAGCCTGACGATATTGAAAGTTTCACGATAATGAAAGATGCAACGGCTACGGCACTGTACGGAGCCAGAGGTGCCAACGGTGTCATTCTCGTGAAAACGAAAGAAGGTCATCAGGGAAAAGTAAAATTGTCAGTGCGTATAGAAAACTCATTCTCTCAGCCTACAGAGGAGGTCGAACTTGCAGATCCGATTACATATATGAAGTTGCACAATGAGGCTATTCTCACCAGAAATCCAGGAGCTTTAAGACTATATTCCGACCACAAAATAAACAATACTATACCCGGGTCAAATTCTCAGATATATCCGGCCGTGGACTGGAGAGATGCTTTGCTCAATGACTATGCCTTAAACCAGCGTGCAAACATAAGTATAAGCGGAGGAACGGAAAAGGCCAGATACTATGTAGCAGGGTCATTCACAAATGACAACGGAATAATTAAGAACAATACGTCCAATAATTTCAACAACAATATTTCCAACAAGAACTTCACTCTCAGATCCAACGTCAATCTCTATCTGACCAAGACTACGGAATTGATAGTGCGTCTCAGCGGTACATTTACGGATTATTCCGGACCATTGTCAGGCGGGAATAACGTGTACAAGATGATAATGAGGAGCAATCCTGTTCTTTTTCCGCCGGTGTACAATACGGAAGAAACAAAATATCTGCCGTACATTGCTTTTGGAAATTACGATGACGGAAGTACAAGTTATTATCTTAATCCATATGCCGAGACAGTCAAAGGTTACAAGCAGAGCGGAAGAAGTAGCATGAACGCCCAACTAGAGCTGAAACAGGATTTTGACTTTCTTACAAAAGGCTTGACAGCCAGAGCATTGTTGAATGTCCTGCGCATATCCAACTATTCGGTGAGCAGGACATATAAGCCGGCATACTACTATATGAATGAATACGATCCTTTTACCGGAGAATTCAGTATAGTTCCGAAAGACCCGGAGGGGACGAATTTCGGAATCCTTGACTATGTCTCTTCTCCTAAAAGCGTGACATCAAAAACATATTTTGAAGGATCTGTCAACTATAACAGGGAATTTGGCAAACATTCAACAAGCGGACTTCTTGTTTTTCAGATGACCAATACCCTGTCACCGAATGACAATGACATATTGCTTTCTTTGCCTAAGAGGAATCTCGGGCTGTCAGGACGATTTACGTATGCCTATGGCAACAGGTATTTTGCCGAATTCAACTTTGGCTATAATGGTTCAGAGCGTTTTGCGAAAAAACACAGATGGGGGTTCTTCCCTTCAGCAGGTGTCGCATGGCTGGTGTCAAACGAAGAATTCATGAAGCCTGTAAAACATATCTTTGACAATCTTAAGTTCAGAGTTTCGTATGGCGTCGTAGGTAATGACAACCTTACAGGCAATGACCTTGACCGCTTTTTCTTCATGTCAAAAATTGATATGAGCAACACTGGCAATTCATTCGGTTTTGGCAGTGATCCGAATAATCTGTATAGATTGACGGGAATTGATGTTCTCCGCTATGCCAACGAAGACATTCATTGGGAAAGGTCCTTCAAAGCCAATTACGCATTGGAAGTAGGTCTGTTTGACAGTTTCAGCCTCGTTCTTGAGTATTATACCGAAAGACGATCTGATATTTATCAGAAAAGAGTGAATATTCCTTCTACAATGGGACTTGAAGCCCCTGTTTATGCGAATATTGGCGAAGCCAGAGGTAAGGGCATAGATGCAACCTTGAACTATAACAAGGCCTGGAACAACGGTATGTGGCTTCAGGTTCAGGGAAATTTTACATACGCTACCAGCTGGTACTCCAAATACGAGGAACGTACTTATGATGAATATTGGAGGACCCGCATCGGCTATCCAATCAATCAGCAGTGGGGATATATTGCCGAAGGTTTGTTCATTGACCAGGCAGAGGTAGATAACACTCCCCATATTCCTGGAGCAATGGCTGGAGATATCAAATATAAGGATGTAAACGATGATGGAATAATTGATGGTGCAGATAAAGTTCCGATCGGGTTTCCTACTGTTCCTGAAATCGTATATGGTTTCGGAGCATCATATGGCTACAAAGGCTTTGACTTTTCATTCTTTTTCCAAGGCTCCGGCAGGGAATCGTTCTTCATAGACTACAAGGACAACAATCCGTTCATGGATCTAGGTTGGGACGGGAAGAAAACCACCACCCAGCTTCCTCAGTTCATCGTGGACAGCCATTGGTCGGAAGACAACCAGGATACTCGTGCTTTGTGGCCAAGACTGTCAACAACAAGTATTGACAATAATGCAGCATTAAGTACATGGTGGATGAGGGATGCTTCGTATATAAGACTGAAGCAGGTCGAATTTGGTTATACTCTTCCAAAGAAGATAAGCAAAAAAATTGGCATGGATATATTGAGAATCTACTTGAGCGGAAGCAATCTGCTGTGTTTCTCGCAATTCAAGGAATGGGATCCGGGGCTTGGCAGTAATTCAATGAATTATCCGTTGCAGAGGGTTTATAACTTAGGAATAAATCTTACGTTCTAGCTATGAGAAAGACAACAAAATCAAACTTGATATTATTCGCAATAATGCCATTTATTGTGTCATGCAGTTTTCTGGACATTGTGCCGGACAGCATTGCTACAATAGAAGACGCATTCACGACACGTAATCAGGCTGAAAAGTATTTGTTCACCTGTTATTCTTTTATGCCTAATCACGGTTCTGTAGGAGCGGACCCGTCAATACTGTGTACTGATGAATACGCATTGAATAGGGATACTGACCTCAGCGCCGCTCCATGGAAATTCGTGCATGGCGAGCAGTCTGCTTCGGGAACACCAATGTATGCCTGTTGGGGATCCATGTGGCAGGCTGTAAGTACTTGCAACATATTTCTTGAGAATATCCATATTGTACCGGGAATGGCAGAGGAGGAAAGGAACAGATGGATCGCCGAGGTTAAGTTCCTTAAGGCTTATTATCATTTTTATGCTATCAGGATGTATGGTCCGGTGCCTATAAAGGACTATAATATTCCGGTAGGCTCTTCTCCTGAAGAGGTTAAGGTATACCGGGACTACCTTGATGACTGCTTTTCGTATGTGATTAACCTGCTTGATGAGATAATCAAAAGCAATGCCTTGCCAAATGAGATACTGGACACCCAGCGTGAAATGGGACGTATCACACAGGAAATAGCATATGCTCTCAAAGCCTATGTGTATGTTTATTGGGCTTCGCCGCTCTATAACGGGAATACGGATTATGTTGAGTATAGGGACAATCTTAACAGGGAGATATTCAACCCTGTCAAGACTGAAGAAGAAAAGGTACTTCGCTGGAAAGAGGCTGCGAAAGCCTGCAAGGAGGCAATTGACTTCAGCGAGGGGCTGGGAAGAAAGCTTTACCGCATGGACAGGACTGCCATCTCCTCCGATGATGAAACGTTTGCGGAGGTGTCATTGAGGAGTGCATTCAACGAGCCGTGGAATTCTGAAATAATCTGGGCCAATTCAAATACTGCAATGAAAAACCTTCAGGGCTACAGTGTGCCGCGAGGATTGTCCGAGTACTCAGTGAATGCAGTGCAGTGGAGAGGTATTCAGGAAGTGAATCTGAAAATGGCTGAACTGTTCTATTCAGAGAACGGAGTGCCGATTGAAGAAGATTTGTCATGGGATTATTCAAGAAAGAATGAGGTAGTCCGGATTCCTTCATCATATGACAACAGGCTTATTTCAGGCTATGAAACGATACGGCTTCATCTTAACAGAGAAAATCGTTTTTATGCAAGCCTGGGTTTTGACGGAGCAAGATGGTATGCCTACAACAAAACTGAGGAAGAAAGGAGTAATGTCAAAAAGCTGGAAAATGGCAAGAACAAGCACTATGTTGTTTGCTGGAGATATGATGGACATTGCTTTACGCCTACTATCGGTTCCATGAACCACACCGGGTACGTTCCGAAGAAACTTGTCAATTACAAGTCAAATCTTGAGTCCACAATTAGCTCAGGGGCGGTGGCCTATCCTTTCCCACTTATCAGGCTTACGGATTTGTATCTGTTGTATGCGGAAGCGTTGAATGAGGCAGGGGAGGATCTGGAAACTGTTATGGAATATGTCGATTTAGTCAGAGAAAGAGCCGGGCTTGGCGGAGTTGTGGAATGCTGGAGCAACTTCTCAACAAATCCTCAGAAATATATGACGCAAAGCGGACGTAGAGAAATAATCCAGAGAGAGCGTACCATAGAACTGATGTTTGAAGGAAAACGTTTCTGGGACCTGAGGCGATGGAAGAAGCTCGTTGTTGAAATGAACAAGCCTATGAGAGGGTGGAGCATAATGGAGTCAGATCCTAATTTATATTATAAGGAGACCGCTATATATAAACCTACGTTTGGCGTAAAAGATTATTTCTTCCCGATTGCGAAAAGTGAAATTCTCGACAACAGGAATCTTATTCAAAACTATGGTTGGTAAATATTGAAGACATGAGAACTATAAGAACATTGAGAATATTATATTCCGGAATCGTTTTATGTTTGGCTTCAGCCTGCGGTCCGGTTGAATTCAGAGAGCCGATAGGCGGTTCAGACGAGATTTCTGCACCTGTGACCGTCCGGAGTGTGCGCTCTTTCAATGGTGGCGTTACAATTTATTATGATTTGCCTGATGATGACAATCTCAAGTGTGTCGCGGCGAAATATTGTCCGAATGGAATAGATGAAAAGGAAGTAAAGTCTTCAATTTTTGTCGATTCGCTTACTATAAAGGGCTTTTCCACTGACAGGGAATATGATATTGCCGTCTATAGTGTAAACAGGAAGGAAAAGTATTCTTCTCCGCAGCATGTCATAGTAAAGCCGGAAACTCCACCATATATGGTTGCATACCAGACGTTCAAATCATCGGAAATTTTCGGAGGGATCAAGATAACTTATGACAATCCCGCAGCTACCGAGCTGGAGGTAAGTACTATTCGTAAAAAGGAAACGGACGTTGATTGGGAGCAGATATCGCAGTTTAACAGCGCCAGCACGTATACTGAATATTCAATACGAGGTCTGGAATCTGAAAGGACAGAATTCGGATTCATAATCAAGGACAGGTATGAAAACCGGGCGGATACGATATTTGCAACCCATACGCCTTATTATGAACAGGAAATGGACAAATCCAAGTTTTCTCCATATCCGGCAGAAAGATATTATGACAAGCCGCATCCTAACTATGGTGTTCCATTGCCAGGTGATGTCTGGGCCCAGCACAAAACTCAGGTAAATCCAACGAACGGTGTTCATGGACTGTATGATGGAATAATTGGAAATAATGCCAATACATATTTTTCACCTAGTACAAGCGGCCTGCCTCAGGGAATTACCATTGATTTGGGCAGAGAATGCAAGTTGTCCAGAATTGTATTGTGGCCAAGGAAGAACGGAACGTCCAACTACGGTCATTCATTCCCCAAGAGCATAGCTTTCTATGGTTCAAACAAGCCCTCTCCTATTGGAGTTACAACCGAGAACGGTGTTACGGTTCCAGACAATTCATGGAGCTTGCTGGGAGACTTTATTTGTATTCCGCCTTCAGGAGCGACTGAACTGGCTGAAGTAACGGAACTTGATAAAGAGTTTGTGGAAGCAAACGGTCATACTTATGAAATATCGACGGACGCACCTTCCGTGCGGTACCTTAGGCTTTGGACAAAGGAAGTGTGGCTTACAACAAACAAGTTTGTATGTATTGCAGAGATAGATGTTTACGGAGAATATATTGAATGAATCCATATTTCAAAATTTAGCATATGAAGAATAAATTTATGATATTTCTTTCCATTCTGATGCCGCTGCTTCTTTCAGGCTGCGGTCATATGGATGAGACTTACCGGGAATTTACTGAAGACGACAAAGTCTATTTGGGGATGATTCGTAATCCGATTGTATATCCTGGTGAACAAAGAGTAAGGATAAGTTGGGACAAACTGACTGATCCTAGAACCGAGAAAATTATTGTTGAATGGTCCAATGGTACGGGGACATTCGAAAAACTGATTGAAAACGAGAGTGATACAACACTTGTAATCGAACCTTTGGCAGAAGGTAGTTATGTGTTTTCTCTATATGCGAGCGAAATTGACGGTAACCGTTCACTGAAGACCGATGTTCCCGGAGAGGTTTATGGAGAATATTATAGAAGCACCTTGCAGGACCGTCTTATAAAAAAGGTAACTCCGGTCTCTGAAGGTATTGAAATAGAATTCTATCAGTCTGCTGACACTTCATTTATCTACCAGGAGGTGATATATAAATCTGCGACGAGTCCGGACAGCGTGAAAATAAAAATGGAAGCAACGGATGATCTGATTATACAAATTCCTGATTATGAAGGGGAAAGCTTCAAGACGATAAGTTATTTCAATCCGAATAAAATAGATTTTGATATTTTTGCATCCTATCCTACGGTCAAGTTAACTCCGTCAACTCCTTTACAAGTCCTCCCTCAGGATAATTCTGCAAATATATCTTGTTGTCCTACATTCAAGTGGGTTCCTATGCTTGGTGTGGAGACACTATATAAAATTATGATATCGGATGATAATGGTGCTACTTGGAAAGAATTCACCACATCTGATGAAGATTCATATACGATGACAAAAAGTCTTTCAGAAAATACAGCATATCAATGGAAGGTTGTCGCTGCCGGAGTTGAGAGCCCTGTTTTCAGTTTTGAAACAGGAAAGAAAGATATATATGGAGACGGTGAACTTAAAAAGATTCAGGAATCTGCTAAGCCACAGGCATCCAATATAGTATTTGTCGGAGAAGGTTTTCTTCAAAGTGACTATAAGACTGACGGTATTTACGATCGCGCAGTTAGCGAGGCTTATGAAACATTGTTCGGTGTCGAGCCATATAAAACATACAAGGAATATTTCAATGTGTACAGTATTTGTCCGTATGCATCTGTAAAAGGTATAGCAGATGTCGAAAGTACCGTATTCAGGACGGAGTATGATAATGACAACAAACAATTTGCCTGCGATCAGAATAGCGTAGCCGCTTTACTGAAAGAATCTTTCCCTGAATTTGAGGATTCAGACTTTGCGAATACGTCAGTAGTCATTATAGTAAATGCAGATATCGGATATAGCAACACCACGTATGCCAAATATGACAAACAATTCGAATACAGCATCTCCTTTTGTCCTATGCACAGGAACTTTGATGATATACCATACTCCGAGTTGAAGTATTATGTAGTAAAGGAATGCGGAGGATATGGATATGGATTACTGGCAAGTGAATTTTCATCTATATCAGGGGAAATCACAGAGCAGGCGAGGACGGAATTACTCAAATTGCAGGAAAGTGGAAAGGCAATGAATCTTGTAATAGCTGGCAGTGAAGCCCCATGGAAAGATTTTATCGGCAAAGACGGATATACAGGAGTCGGTATGTGTGAAGGAGGATTCGGCTATGAAAAAGGCGTGAACCGTTCTGAGGAAAACAGCGCCATGTCAGAAAGTGCTATACCGTACTTCAATATCGGATCGCGACTTGCCATCGTGAAAAGAATTTTGCAAATTGCCGGAGAACCATTCGATATGGAGCAATTCAAATCAAAGGATTCTACAGATCAAAACTTTAGTTTATAGTTGTAATATTTGTCTGCATAGAGAAGCTATTTTGATATGTATAGGGGCGAATTCTAAGTTAACGTCAGTTCGACGAATTATTCTGTTCAATATCAGAGATTCCGTCGAACTGACGTTATTGTAAGACATCACCGGATGGCTGCTGTCATTGTCCGGAGAGTGAAATCAGAACCTGCCGTCAAAAGCCCGGTCATTCAGATACCCGGTCATTCAGAAGCCCGATCATTCAGATACCCGATCATTCAGATACCCGGTCAGTTTCCTGAGTATCCTGCCAGCCTCCGCCAAGTGCCTTGTACAGGTCGACAAGCACCCTGTATTCCTGCATGATTGCGTTGCTCAGCTCCACCTGCGAGCTGAAATAGGCCCTTTGTGCGTCAAGCACATCCATATAACTGATGGCCCCGTTGATATACTGGAGGTTGGCCAGTGACACATACTGTTTGGATGCCTCCTGCAGGTCGAATTTGAGGCTTGTATTCTTCACGGCGGAATGATAGCTGACTATGGCATCGTAGACCTCCTTGAAAGCCTGCATGACATCCTTTTCATAATTCAGTCTTGCCTGGTTGTACTGTGCGATTGCAGCCTTGAAGGTGGCTTTTCGCTTTCCGAACTCGAATATAGGCGAAGCAAGGTTCCCCAATATGTAATAGTACGGTGCCTTGATTATGTTCTCAAGCGTGCTGGTCTCCGTACCTCCGTTGAAAGAAATGGTAAATGTCGGGAAACGGTCAGCCTGGGCGACTCCCACCGCAGCTTCGGCAGCCCGCAGCTCCTGTTCCGCCTGACGCAGATCCGGTCTTCTCGTAAGGAGCTGTGAAGGAACCCCTACGGGAATCTCCTTTCTGTAGGACAGTTCAAGCGGAATCCTGGACCTGTCGATATGTTTCGGGTAAGAGCCTGTCAGGAAAGCCAGTTCACTCTCTTTCATCGCCACCTCTCTCTCCAGTTCAGGGACAAGCGCTGCAGTAGTGGCCCGTTCCACAAGAGCCTGCTGGTACGGGATATCCGAAGTGAGCCCGCCATCAAGCCTGATCTTGGCTTTCTGGACACCCTCGTCTCTCGTCTGCAAGGTTCTCTTGACGATAAGAAGTTCGTTGTCAAGGGCCTGCAGGTCAAAATATGCTGTCGCCACCTCCGCTATAAGGGATATCTTCAAAGCCCGCTGGGCCTCTACACTTGCAAAATACTCTGCAAGCCTTTCCTTGCTTGCCCACCTGAGATGGCCCCACAGGTCTATCTCCCACGAAAACCGTCCCAGCACACTCACCACAGGATCTTCTGCCGGATCCTTGCCGGTATAGTTCGTATGCTCGTTCTCGCCGTAGACCCTTGCAGATATCGAAGGCCAGAGTTCCGACCGCTGTATCCTGTATCTGTACTCCATCTCGCGGAGACGTTCCGCAGCCACAAGTATGTCCTTGTTGTATTCAAGTGCATCCCTGATAAGAGAATGAAGAGTGGTATCGGGATATATCTTCCACCATTCGACATCCGCCCATGTCAATGTATCTGTACCGACTGCCTCTGAAAAAGTCTCCGGCATATCCAGGTCAGGTGCGGCGCAATGCTTGGCAGGAGAACATGATACGCCTGCAGTACCGGCTACAAGCAGGGCAGCTGCAACCATAGCGGCATTTCTTCCCGAGTGTTTCTTTTTCCTTTCTGACATTTTCTTTCTGAACTTATAGATCTGGACAAAGAAGAACGGCACGAACACTATTCCGACAGCAATCGCCACTATCATACCGAAGAAGACGCCAGTACCTATATTCTGACGGCTTGCCGAGCCCGGACCGCTTGCAAATACGAGAGGCAGCATACCGAGGATGAAGGCAAGGGACGTCATGACAATAGGCCTGAACCTGAGATGGAACGCTTCAAGCGCGGCTTCTTCAAGAGGCCGACCCTTTTCCACCTCATTCTTGGCAAACTCCACGATAAGAATGGCATTCTTCGCCACCAGGCCCACAAGCATCACGAGACCAATCTGGAAATACACGTTGCTCTCATATCCCAACACCCATACTCCCAAATAAGCACCTGCAATGGCGACAGGCAAGGATAGAATGACAGCGACAGGTACGGACCAGCTCTCATATTGCGCAGCAAGGAAGAGGAATACGAAAAGCAGAGCAAGCCCGAGGACAAGTCCCGTCTTTCCGCTCTCCTTCTTCTCCTGATAGGACAGGCCGCTCCACTCTATGCCGATGTTGGACGGAAGATGCTGCCTTGCCGTTTCCTCAAGGATATCCATAGCCTGTCCGGAACTGTACCCGTGTGCCGCCTCTCCCGTAACCGTGGCCGAGTAATACATGTTGAATCTCTTGATGGATCCAGGCCCAGTAGTATAATAGGTATTTCCAAGGGCATTGACAGGGACCATGGTCCCGTTGGAACTCCTCACGAAAAAGAGATTGAGATTGTCTTTGTGCTCTCTGTAAGGGGCCTCTGCCTGTATATACACCCTGTACACACGGTTGAACATGTTGAAGTCATTGACATAGATAGATCCGGTAAAGGCCCTGAGCGTGGAGAATACGTCCGACAGAGGCACCCCTATCATCTGTATCTTGTTCCTGTCAGCATCGAAAAACAGCTGCGGGATATCCCTCTGCATGTTCGCAGACAACCCTGTCAGCTCCTTACGCTGCCCGGCATAGAACATCAGCGTATCCACTGCCCTCTGCAGATCCTCGTACTGGGCATCTCCCCTGGCCTCAAGCACCATCGAGAAACCTCCTGACGTACCAAGCCCCGGTATAACAGGCGGTGTACTGAGATAGACCTTGCTTTCAGGATAGCATGACAGGGAATCGCGTATCAGCGCCATTGTCTTGTTGATGTCGGATTCCTTTCTTTCCTCCCACGGCTTCAGGATTACCGTAAGCTGGCTGTTGGACTGGCTTGTCCCGATACGCGGGCTGGAGCCTGTCACATTGAGTACGTACTGCACGTCCGGCTGCCGCATCAGGAAATCCATTGCTCTTTCGGTCACAATCCTCGTCCTTTCGAGCGTTGCACCCACAGGAAGTTCAAGCTCCACAGTGAAATACCCCTGGTCCTCCTTAGGCATGAAGCTCTGCGGGACAAGTCTGGCGAAAATCACAATGGCCACAATGGAGGCGCCGAAGACGGCCAATGTCCTGCGGGAATTGTGGAATGTGAACCTTATCATCCTTGCGTAGAAATTGTTCCCTGCAGCAAGTCCCTCGTTTATTTTCCGGAATATTATGTTTTTCTTCTCATCCTTGCGTGCCGGTTTCAGGAACTTGGAACACATCACCGGACTCAAGGTAAGCGCCACTACCGTGGAAATGATTACGGACACCGCAATGGTGATGGTGAACTGTCTGAAAAGCTGGCCTGTAATGCCCGAAAGGAAACTGACAGGAACGAACACGGCGCACAGTACAAGTGAAGTCGCAATAAGGGCACCGCCGATGCCGCTCATAGCCTTTTTCGTAGCCTCGTACGGAGACAGGTGCTCTTCCTCCATTATTCTTTCCACATTCTCCACGACCACTATGGCGTCATCCACCACGATTCCGATTGCAAGGACAAGGCCGAGGAGTGTCATCATGTTCAGCGAGAAGCCGAAAATAAGCATGATACCGAATGTTCCCACCAGCGATATAGGCACCGCGATGGCCGGGATAAGTGTCGCCCTCCAGCTCTGCAGGGAGAGGAAAACCACGAGTATCACGAGAAACAGTGCCTCGAAAAGGGTCTTATACACCTCATGTATCGATTCCGATATATAGGTGGTCATGTCGAAAGGAATATCGTAGGTAATCCCCTCTGGAAAACTCTTGCTGATTTCCGCCAATGTCGCCTTCACATTGTCGGCTACTTCCACAGCATTCGCCCCAGGCAGCATATAGACATACATCACGGCCGCGTTCCCGCCGTTGATTCCGCTCTCTGTGTTATAGGACTGTGCTTCGAGCGATACCCTCGCCACATCCTTCATTCTGATTATGGAGCCGTCGGAACCTGCCCTCACCACGATGTTCTCGAACTGGCTTACGGAAGAAAGACGTCCGGTCGCCGTGATGGGAATTGTCACGTCCACCCCTTCTATAGGCTGCTGGCCGAGGACACCGGCCGCGGATTCCCTGTTCTGGTCGCGCAACGCGCGCTGGAGATCCTGCACGGTCAGCCCCATGCTGGCAAGCTTGTCCGGCTGCACCCATATCTGCATGGCATAATAACGGCTGCCCACATTCGACACACGTCCTACGCCAGGAACACGTCTGAGCATATCCAGGACATTGAGCGTGGCATAATTGCTCAGGTATATCTCGTCGAACTTGGGGTCATCGGACAGAATAGTAACAGTCATGAGGCGGCTCGAAGCCTCCTTTTCCACCGAAATTCCGTTCTGCACCACTTCCTGGGGAAGCCTCGCTTCAGCCTGCTTCACTCTGTTCTGTACCTCGACCGCGGCAAGGTCGGGATTGGTAGATATGTCAAAGGTAATCGTAGCGGAAAAACTTCCGGAATTGGAATTGGTGGATTCCATGTAGAGCATCCCCGGAGTTCCGTTGAGTTCCTGCTCGATAGGTGTAGCCACGGCCTGTGCTACAGTCTGTGCGCTCGCACCCGGATAGGATGCAGAGACATTGACTACAGGAGGCACGATGTCAGGATACTGGTCCACCGGCAGAAGCGTAAGGCCGATAAGGCCGACAAGGACTATTATAACAGATATGACAGTCGAGAAGACCGGCCTGTCTATGAAGAAATCGGATTTCATAGTCTTTCGGGATTAAAGGTTTTCACCCGCAGCATCTGGATGGGATTCAACTGCAACGGCTTTCTGTCCGTGTGAGAGCTTGTGGTACCCTTCCACCACAATCTGCTCACCAGGAAGCAGTCCCCTCTCCACCACTGTCTTGTTTCCGGTTTCCGGACCAAGTTCGATAAAACGTTTCTCGGCTATGCCGTCATTGCGCAACACGAAAATATATGAACCGCTTTTCTCTATGATAATGGCCTTAGTCGGCACGACGACAGCATTTTCCCTTATATCCAGAAGAAGTGTGACATTGGTGAACTGACCCGGCAGCAGGTCATGGTCAGGATTCGGCATTTCGGCCCTTACGGAGAATGTCCCGGAACGGGAGTCAACCTGAGGATCGGCGAAGTCCACAAGCCCTTTGTATTTATAGACAGACTTGTCAGCAAGAGTAATCGTTACGTACGGGTCCCATTTCCTTGTGGAATCCTTCTGGCCGATGTTCACGTTCCTGTCCTTGCTTATCTGGTAGTCGAGGTCTGTCATCTTGAACTCGATGTCCACGGTATCGCTTTTCACGACATTGGCAAGCAGGGACTGTCCTCCCGGGCCTACAAGCGTACCGATGTCCACATATCTCTCGCTTATATAGCCGCTTATCGGCGAACGTACCGTGGTGTAGCTCAATGCAAGCTCGTCCTGCCTGAGATCAGCCTCACTCATGAGCACATCCGCATTGGCACTCTCGTAGGCGGCAATGGCGTTGTCAAGGTCAAGCTGGCTGGCAGCATTCTGTTCGAAAAGAGGACGTATCCTGTTCAGGTCGCGTTCCGCTTTCTGAGCCAGAGCCTTGTTGCGCTCCAACATGGCCTTGGCCCTGTCTGCCTGTGCCTGGTACTGGCGCGGGTCGATAATGAAAAGCACCTGGTCCTTCTTCACATAAGTACCTTCCTCAAACAGCATGTCCTCCAGATAGCCCTCCACCCTGGCACGTACCTCGACGAACTGCTGGGCCCTTATCGTACCCGGGTATTCGCCGTATATCTCTACATCCTGCGTGGTCACGGCTTCCGTCATCACTATCGGGATATCCTCCTGCAAAGGCTCGGGACGTGTCAGCACCACGATAAGCACAATCATTGCAACGACAACGGCTGCAAGCACCGCCCAGAATTTCCAACTTGATTTTTTGATTTTCACTACAACGTATTGGGATCCTTTGTCAAGGCTGCTGTATGTGTCTTTCAGAAATGATGATCCTTTCATAATAAATCCATTATTGGTCCGATACACGGAACG
This sequence comes from uncultured Bacteroidales bacterium, assembly GCA_944326315.1. GTDB lineage: Bacteria > Bacteroidota > Bacteroidia > Bacteroidales > UBA932 > Cryptobacteroides. The sequence goes on along the minus strand of CALVDP010000011.1, from coordinate 5,198 downwards.
CGGCAAAATTACAAAAAATATACCTTAATGCAAACGCGGCAATGACCTGCAGACAGAAGGCAGACAGAAACTGCGGATATACCCGAATGCCGGGGTATCCCCATCTATGGGGATGCCATAGTCCCTATTTTTACTTATCTTTGCGGCGGTTATCGTCAGCTGTGCCTGCCAGTGGCCGGAAAAACCGTATGGCATTGCGGAAGACAATAGCCACACTTATAGAATTTATCGGACATGAAACTATCAGAACTGAAAACCGGAGAACGCGGAGTCGTGGTAAGGGTGAGCGGGCACGGGAGTTTCCGGAAAAGGATACTTGAGCTCGGCTTCATCAAGGGAAATGTGGTGAAGGTCATTTTGAACGCCCCCCTCAAGGACCCGATAGAATATGAAGTCATCGGATACAAGATATCGCTCAGACGGGAAGAAGCCGACATGATCGAGGTCATAAGCGAATCCGAGGCCAAGGCCAGTCTCAGCAGGCCGTCTTCGCCGAATGTGATCTCCGGGCAAAGTGATGAAGCCGAGGACCTGGCCCAGAGGATGAAAGACCTTGCGGAGCAACGCAGGCACGTGATCAGAGTGGCACTGGTGGGCAACCCCAACTGCGGCAAGACTTCCCTTTTCAACATCGCATCAGGCAGCCATGAGCATGTCGGCAACTACAGCGGGGTGACCGTAGACGCGAAAGAAGGGAATTTCGAATACGGAGGATATAAGTTCGTGATAGTCGACCTGCCGGGAACATATTCGATATCAGGGTTCAGCCCGGAGGAACTGTATGTGCGCCGGAATCTGGTGGAAGAGACTCCGGACATTGTAGTGAACGTAGTGGATTCTTCCAATCTTGAAAGGAACCTGTACCTGACCACACAGCTCATAGACATGAATCTGCGTGTGGTAATGGCCCTCAACATGTTCGACGAGCTTAAGGCCCGGGGTGACGAACTCGACATCAAGACATTGGGGCATCTGCTCGGCATGCCTCTGGTACCGACGGTAAGCAAGACCGGAGAAGGAATCCACGACCTGTTCGACAAGGTGATAGAGCTGTACGAAAATCCGGATCCTCAGATTGCCAGACACATACACATCAACCACGGACCGGAGCTCGAACAGTCCATCGACAGGGTGAAAGTCGCCATCCAGAAGAACGAGGACATCAGGTACAAGTATTCCACAAGGTATCTCGCCATCCGCTTCCTTGAGAACGACAAGGAAGTAGCCGGCATCATTGACACCCTGCCGAACAAAGATGAAATCATCGCGATCAAGTTCGAGGAACAGAAACGTTTCGAGACCTTGATGGGCACATCGACCGAGTCAGCGATAATCGACGCAAAATATGCCTTCGTAAAAGGCGCCCTTACAGAGACTTACAGGCCCGGCAAGGAGAAGAAGGAACACAGGTCAGTCACGGACAGGATAGACGCGGTTGTCACCAACCGCTGGCTTGCATTCCCGATATTCTTCATTCTGCTGTACATAGTGTTCTTCGGCACATTCACGCTCGGGGAATATCCGATGCAGTGGATTGACTGGCTTGTCGCCAAATTCGGAGATTTTGTGTCGTCAATCATGCCTGACGGGATGGTCAAGGACCTTGTGACGGACGGTATTATAGGAGGCGTCGGCAGCGTGCTGGTATTTCTGCCCAACATAGTGCTGCTTTACTTCTTCATATCCCTGCTCGAAGATTCCGGCTACATGGCCAGGGCTGCATTCATCATGGACAGGCTCATGCACAAGATGGGGCTGCACGGCAAGTCATTCATACCGATGATAATGGGCTTCGGCTGCAATGTGCCGGCAATCATGGCCACAAGGACCATCGAAAGCCGCAAGAGCCGGCTCATCACCACACTCATCGTCCCCTTCATGTCCTGCTCGGGAAGGCTTCCGGTATATCTGCTTATAGTCGGGGCGTTCTTTCCACGCTACGGAAGTCTGGTCCTGCTCGGAATCTACATTCTCGGCATAGCCATGGCCATAATTTCGGCCAAGGTGATGAGCAGGTTTTTCAAGGATGATGACCTCCCGTTCGTGATGGAGCTTCCTCCATACAGGGTACCGACATCAAAATCCATTCTGAGGCATACATGGGAGAAAGGAAAACAGTACCTCCACAAGATCACGGGCATCATCCTCGTCAGCTCCATAATAATATGGTTCCTTGGATATTTCCCGCACCACAACGACTATCAGGACGAGGTGACACAACAGGAAAATTCATATCTCGGATACATCGGGAAAGCCATCGAGCCAGTGCTTGAGCCCCTTGGCTTCGACTGGCAGATGGGTGTGGGCATACTGTCCGGAGTCGCGGCCAAGGAACTGGTGGTCAGCTCAATGGGTGTGATGTACAGTATCGGGGAGGATGTCGAGTCCGGCTCCGGTGAGACCAAACTCCAGGCGGCTCTGCTCGATTCCATAACTCCGGCTGCAGCCCTTGCATTCATGGTCTTCGTGCTGCTGTACTTCCCGTGCATAGCGACTTTCGGTGCAATAATGGCGGAAACGGGGGGCTGGAAATGGCCTCTGTTCTCTGCCGTCTACACGATACTTGTCGCATGGCTGATGGCATTTGCAGTATACAGGATCGCACTTCTGTTCTGAGCGCTGCTTTCCATTCCATATAAAATCATCATTTATTGCGATTGCGGGATATCGCTGCAGTCCTTACCTTTGCATCAGAAATTAATTTTTCGAGCCATAAAAGAAAAGTAAAAATGTTCAGATCCTTTAAATTGTTGTGAGAGCATGTACCGGTGTGAACCGAAACAGCTCCGGGACAGACAGGGAAAGCCATAGCGGCTGCCCCTGTCTTCTGCGTGCAGGATTGAACGGATTTGTACCTTTGGCTTTTAATTTGGTCTTGTCATGAAAAAAGAAATCAGACTTTTCTCTCCGGATATGAAAATGTCCGATCTGGTGGAGATCAACTACAGGCTGCTGGCCGTGCTTCCGAGGCTTGGCATCAATATCGGCTTCGGGGAAAAGACAGTGTCCAGGATATGCAGGGAGACAGGTGTCGACCCGGCTGCATTCATACTCATCTGCAATATGTACTCTTATCAGGGATACATGCCTACAGAGGAGGCCCTGGAGGCGGCAGACCCGCAATCGGTACTGAAATACCTGCACAATTCGCACTCTTTCTATGTCGAAGATAATTTCCGCGAACTGGAGTGTCTGATGGACAGGCTTGTGGCTCCGTGCAGCGCAAGCCAGAAAAAGATTATCCTGGACTTTTTCGACGGATACAGGAAAGAAGTGGAGAACCATTTCGATTACGAAGAACAGGTCTTTTTCCCATATGTCGATTCTGTGATGAAGGGAAAGGGACCGGGCGACTACTCTGCGGCAAAATTCGAAGAAAACCACAGCAATATCGAAGAAAAGCTCGATGACCTTAAAAATATTGTGATGAAGTATCTTCCTCCGGTATGCAGCCCCCGGCTGGCCAATGATGTGCTTTATGCCGTATTCTCACTGTCTGAGGACCTGGAGAAGCACACCAATATCGAGAACCTGGTACTTGTGCCGATGGTGAACAGGATGGAAAACAAAAAGGAGGCTTAAGATGACCGTTTTTCTGATAATGCCGTCAAGGATAATGGCCCGCGGAATCGAAGGGGTCTTCCATGATCTCGGGGAATTCAAGGTGGAAGGAATAGTTTCCGACATATCCTCCCGTGAAGAGGCAATGCTGAAAAACATGTCGGTCGACGCCATCATTGTAGATCCCGCAGTTTTCGCCCATTCTTCCCGCGGGAACGTGAAGCATTTCATCTCGGAATATACGGATGCACCTGTGGTGGCATTCCCGAGCATGCTGATGGATGATGAAAGCGCCAGGCAATACGATGCAGTGCTCAATCTTTATGACAGCCCGGCTGAAATCATACACAAGCTCAGGACGGCGGTATCCGCACCTAAGGACAATGCCTCTGCTGACGGCTCAGAGTTGTCCTCACGTGAGAAAGACATCTTGATATGCGTGGCGAAAGGGCTGATCAACAAGGAAATTGCCGATCTTTACAACATCTCGATACATACTGTCATCACACACAGGAGGAATATCACGCGCAAGACAGGTATCAAGACAGTGGCCGGTCTCACCGTATATGCGCTGCTGAACAATCTTATCGACCCGTCATCCGTGGAATAGCCGGCTGCAGCGTCAGAAATTGAATGCCAGTCCAACGCCGTTGTTGCAGCAGCCCAAAGACAAGACCGCAGGTCTGCTCCCGGGTCTCATACCATATCCGTGCCTGCTGTTGTAATTGTCCGCCAGGGCCCCGAGTTTACGGTTACCCGTCACGAGAAGCGGAATCCCGGCAGCCAGGCCGGCTGCGCCCAAGGCATAGCAGACACCGTAAATGGCTGCATCACTGCCCATGTCCCCGTCAAAACCGGCAGATGCCACAGTGATCATCAGACCAGCAAACAGGAAGCCCGCCCCGCTGCTGACCAGATACGTCCCCGCCACATATTGACGCTTCGCCTTCATGTAGACACTGCCATAATTGGTATATCCGATATAATCCATAATCTGGCCAGTGCTCAACATATACGGTCCGTCATAGAACCGCCCGCGTCTGTAAGTGATGAAGCCCGGGATTACCGGAGAAGGCATCGCGGCTTCTCTTCCGAACAGAATCCGGCCGTCAAAGACCCGTTCTGTACCGTCACGGAAAACGATCTTGTTTACCCGTGACAAAGAAGCCCTGTAATCAGGGCCGTCAGGACTTCCCCACTGTTTATACAATACATAGTCGTCACCTATCTCCCTGACATCAGCATTTTCCGGAGCGGCATCATTGAAGTATATCTTGTCCTGGGCATACAGGGCAGCGGAAACCAGCATCAACACTGTTACAGCCATTATTTCTGTTACGGATTTCATCTTCTGCATTCCATTATACTATTTCAATCCTTAAATTTAATTTTTTGCCGAATAATTCCAATGGACATTCCATTTATTGTTGCTTTTTAAGACAAATTGTCATACCTTTGCAAACCATCTTTTGGATGGTGGTCTATCACAACGCCGCTTGCGGACAGGCATCATACCTGCCGCGACAAGCAGAAGAAGCCGCTTCATCATGGAGCGGGATTAAGCCCGGATGGCGGAATCGGTAGACGCGTTGGTCTCAAACACCAATGTCCGAAAGGATGTGCCGGTTCGACCCCGG
>CALVDP010000010.1 GCA_944326315.1 uncultured Bacteroidales bacterium | reverse complement strand
CTGATACAAATTTTAATTGCTATTCTGCCTGAGGGTTTCTAATCTTAGAGAGTATCCTCTACAGCCGCCTGCGCCGCGGCGAGGCGTGCGATAGGTACCCTGAATGGAGAGCATGAGACGTAGTTCAGTCCGATCTTGTAGCAGAATTCCACTGAAGCAGGGTCGCCGCCGTGCTCGCCGCAGATACCGCACTTGAGCTCAGGACGGGTCTCGCGGCCGGAATTTACAGCATACTTGATGAGCTTGCCCACTGCCTTCGTGTCAAGTGTCTGGAACGGGTCACTGTCAAGTATCTTGTTGCCGAGATAGTCACCCATGAATGTCCCGACATCGTCCCTTGAAAAGCCGAATGTCATCTGGGTCAGGTCATTGGTGCCGAATGAGAAGAATTCGGCTGTTTTAGCCATCCTGTCGGCTGTCAGCGCGGCACGTGGAATCTCGATCATTGTACCGAACTTGTAGTCTATATGCTGGTTTGTCGCAGCTTCCACTTCAGCCTTGACCCTTACGCATATTGCCTTCTGGAACCTGAGCTCGCGCTCCGATACTGTGACAGGAATCATTATCTCCGGCATCGGGTGCATCCCTTCAGCCTGCAGCTCGGCCGCTGCGGTGAAGATGGCTCTGAACTGGGTCTCTGAGATCATCGGGTATGTGATGTGGAGACGCACTCCGCGGTGTCCCATCATAGGGTTTACCTCGTGTAGGGATTCTCCTCTCTTCTCGATTTCTCCCTCGCTTATGCCAAGCTCCTGTGCAAGTTCCTCTTTCTTGTCATGTGTCTGAGGCACGAATTCATGGAGCGGCGGGTCGAGCAGACGGAAGGTCACCGGCTTGCCGTCCATGACTTTCAGCGTACTCTTGACTGATGCCTTGATATATGGTTCGAGTTCGTTGAGGGCAGCCCTCCTTTCTTCATCGCTCCTTGAGAGGATCATCTTGCGGAGCTTAGCCAGAGGAGTCTCGGAATTCTTTCCATAGAACATGTGCTCTATGCGGAAGAGTCCTATGCCCTCGGCGCCGAAGCTCAATGCCCTCTGGGCGTCTTCAGGAGTATCGGCATTTGTCCTTACCCCGAGCTTGCGGTATTTGTCCACGATATTCATGAATTTTATGAAGCGAGGGTTTTCAGATGCGTCCATTGTGTCTATCTCGCTTGCATACACAAGGCCTTTCGCGCCGTTGAGGCTGACAATGTCCCCTTCATGGATCACTGCGCCGCCCTTGAACTTGGCCGTCTTCTTCTCCAGGTCTATGTGCATGCTTTCACATCCGACGATGCAGCATTTCCCCCAGCCCCTTGCAACAAGTGCAGCGTGGGAAGTCATACCTCCTCTCTGGGTGAGGATACCGGCTGCTGCCCGCATGCCTTCCACATCTTCGGGAGATGTCTCTTCACGGATAAGTATGACCTTGATGCCCTTTGCATTAGCCTGCATGGCGTCTTCCGATGTGAACACGGCCTTTCCTACCGCTCCGCCCGGGCTTGCCGGAAGACCGTTGGCTATCACTTCTGCCTTTTTCTCCGATGAGGCATCGAGGATAGGGTGGAGGATTTCATCCAGCTGGGCAGGGGAGACGCGCATCACTGCTGTCTTCTCATCGATCATGCCTTCATCGAGCATGTCCATCGCCATGTTGAGGGCGGCAAGCCCTGTCCTCTTGCCGATACGGCACTGAAGCATCCACAGCTTTCCGTCCTGGATAGTGAATTCGATGTCCTGCATGTCCTTGAAATGCTCCTCGAGGTGCAGCCTTATGGCGTCAAGCTCCTTGTAGACCCCAGGCATTGCCTTTTCAAGGGATTCGAGATTGGCGTTATGCGGATTCTTGGTGGCCTCGTTCAGCGGGTTAGGAGTGCGGATACCGGCCACGACATCTTCTCCCTGTGCATTGATCAGCCATTCTCCATAGAACCTGTTGTCTCCGTTTGCCGGATTCCTTGAGAATGCCACGCCTGTAGCTGACGTATTGCCCATGTTTCCGAATACCATGGACTGGACATTTACCGCTGTCCCCCAGTCGTCAGGTATCCTTTCGATTTTCCTGTATGCGATGGCACGTTTCCCGTTCCATGACTTGAATACGCCGCCAATACTTCCCCAAAGCTGGGCTTCGGCAGAATCCGGGAATTCCACTCCGAGCACTTCCTTGATCCTTGTCTTGAACTTGCCGCAGAGGACTTCCAGTTCTTCAGCCGTGATATCTGTATCTGATTTGTAGCCTTTTTCTTTCTTGAGCTCTTCCATCATTCTGTCCAGCTGTTGGCGGATGCCCTGGCCGTCAGCGGGTTCGATACCCTCGGCCTTCTCCATCACAACATCCGAATACATCATGATGAGACGGCGGTAGGCGTCATATACGAAACGCGGATTGCCAGTCTTCTTGATCATGCCCGGAATAGTTTCAGAGCAGAGTCCTATGTTCAGGATGGTATCCATCATGCCAGGCATCGAACTTCTGGCACCGGAACGGCAGCTTACCAGGAGAGGATTGTCCTTGTCTCCGAATTTCATGCCCATGATCTTCTCCGTGGCCCTCATCGCCTCTGTCACTTCAGCTTTCAGTGCGTCAGTATATCCGCCGCCGAGCTCATAATATTCGGCGCAGCATTCAGTCGTAATGGTGAAGCCTGCCGGTACAGGTATGCCGAGCCTGCACATTTCAGCCAGATTGGCACCCTTGCCCCCGAGCAAATTACGCATAGTACCGTCTCCTTCAGCAGTCTTGCCTCCGAAACGGTAGACCCTTTTCTTGTTATCTTCCATAAGAAAAAATTATGTTTTAGAATGTTTTATGTTGAATTTCCAATGAAAAACACTCCACGTCAGTTATCCGGGCGTGGAGTGCGAAAATAATATAAATTTTCCTATATATGAAATCTATTGTGATAAAATCCGGGAAAATATGTGTCAAATACAAGAAAATCGACACTTGCAGGTTAAAAACGTTAATCATCCGCCTGTTACAGGAGCCTGCTGGCTATCTCCGACAGCTCGCTTCTTTCTCCTTTCGTGAGGTTCACATGCTCGAACAGCTGTTGTCCTGCCATCTTTTCGCCGAGGTGCGTCAGTCCGTTGGAATACATGTCCAGGTAAGGCTGGTCTATCTGGAAAATATCACCGGTGAAGACTATCTTGGTATCTTCCCCGGCCCTTGTGATGATGGTCTTGATCTCGTGCGGCGTAAGGTTCTGCGCTTCATCCACTATGAAGAACACTCTTCCAAGACTTCTTCCACGGATGTAGGCCAGAGGCGAGATCAGAAGCTTCTCTTCCTTGAGCATCTCGTCTATTTTGGCGGCCTGCTTGCTTCCAGGTTTGAAACAATGCCTGATGACGTCCAGGTTGTCCATGAGCGGCTGGACGAAAGGTCCCATCTTGCTCTTCTGGTCACCGGGCAGGAAGCCTATGTCCTGATTGCCGAGGATGACTGTCGGCCTGGACAATATGATCTGCCCGAAATCCCTCTCCTGTTCAAGGGCGGCGGCAAGTGCAAGCAATGTCTTTCCGGTACCTGCTCCCCCGGTCAGTGAGACAAGTTTTATCTCAGGATTCAGACAGGCGTCAAGGGCGAATTTCTGTTCGTCATTCCGGGGCGATATCCCGTATGCGTACCTGGACTTCACAAGCACAATCTTCCTGCTCCTGTCGTCATACCTTGCACACACCGTGCTTTTCTGGCCGTTCTTGTCCATCCGGAACTTGTACAGCTGGTTGGGCATTGGCTTTTCCTTGCACAGGCTTTCGTACGGGGTGCTGCCCTGTCCGAATGCAAGGCCCTGGAGTGCGTTCCAGTCAGGATTTTCGACTGTCACGACCTCGTTGCGGGTGTATTCCACCCTGGATTCCTCGATCTTGTCTGTCAGGTAGTCCTGCGCCTCCATGCCTACAGCCTTGGATTTCATGCGCAGGTTGATGTCCTTGGTCACGAGGGCGACGAATCTGTCAGGATGCCGGTCCCTGACCCACATGGCTGTCGCCAGTATCCTGTGGTCCTGGGTGTCATCCTGGAAACATCCTGTAAGGCTGTCCGGGAAAGGATGGTTGAGTTCGACCTTGATTTTTCCGAGCTTCTTCCCGATCGGCACACCCTCTTCCCCGAACATGTTGTCTCCGCTCAGCCTGTCGAGCTCCCTCATGAAACCTCTGGCGTTGAAGCTCAGGTTGTCATTCCCTTTCTTGAACTTGTCAAGTTCTTCAAGCACGGCCATGGGAATGACAATGTCATTGTCCTGGAATTTCCTGATGGCCATGAAGTCATGCAGGATGATGTTCGTGTCAAGGACGAATATCTTCGGTTTCCTTGCGCGTTTTTCAGAATCGGTTCCCATATCTCTAAATCTAATGATCAGTCTTCGCCTTCCGAGCAATGTCCCTGGACCAGTGATGCAAGGATGTCGGATACCTGCGGATGCCTCCCGTTGAGTATCCTGAAGCCCGGTTCCTCAGAAGGATGCCCTACAGGAAAATAGGCTATGTCCTGGAGAAGCATCTGCGAGTCGATATAGTCATAGTCATCGTCAGTAATCTGTATCAGCACTCCAGGCACTTCTGAAAACAATATTCTGACAGGGTCGCTTTCACCGGAGGCGCGTATGATGCCGCTTATGTCTATGCTTATCCCGCAGTCGCCGCACATTGATGCTGCGGCGGCAGCCAGTCCTCCAGGGCCGGTTGATGTCCCAGATATTATCACCCCGTCTTCGATGAGTTCCCTCACCACCTCGTAGCAGTCTATGAAATAGTCGGGGTCCAGTATCGACGGTGCCTTGTCTCCGCTGGTCCCGGCCACTTTCTCCAGCAGCGAATTGCCGAGGCGGTAGCCGCATGTGTCGAAAGGTATGTATATCAGCCACGAGTCCGGATCCGCCACAAGCCTGTTCCCGCATTTTGCCTCGTCGGACATCCAGCAGTAGTGCAGGTCTTTCGGCTCCTGTTCGTTGAAGAAGTCGTATTCATTCTCCGCAGTCTCGTCCTTGGTCCCTTCGACGGACACCTCGAAGTCCACGTCCGATACTTCCCCTGTCTTCTCGAAAGAATATCCGCACAGTTTCAGCCCGAGGTCGAATATGTACTGGCTCGCGGCTTCTGCCGAGAAGTAGAATGAGGCCATGTTGCCGAGCGGGATACAGTTCCATTTCCATGAAGCCTTAAGAATCAGGTCATCCATGGCGAAATGTCCCTTCTTCCATAGCGCAGACAGCAAGGTGCCAGCCAGCTTGCGGCGGGTATATGATTTGGGATATTGTTCAGCTCCCGGGGCCGGCGCACATCCTCTTGCCAGTATCTTTTCCGTATAGGCTGTCACGGCATTGCCGTCATATACAGTCTTCTTCGGCTCCGGATCCACAATTTCGTCCACGATGCTGTCATGTCTCTCTGCATAGGCTTCCGTGTTCCGGAACTCTGCCGGCATGCAGTCATCAAGCATCTGTGCCGGCGTATAATCCATCTGTACACCGTCTATGATATAAGGTGAATACAAGGCCGATACTGAACGTTTCATAGAAATCGAATTTTCGTTAAAGTTACAAAAATTCAGGAATCGAACCGTCAAAAAAAGAAAATTTTTCAGGCAATTTATCCGGGAAGATTTGAAATATGCCGGTCATTTCAAAGAATGTTCTTAGCCATAATGTGGTTAGCAATGTATTGCTGCAAGACAGGAAAAATCCCGTCCGCGTCCCCGTCCGCCAGTTTTTCGGATTCTGATACCTTCGTTTTTCGAAAATGAGACCTGACGTAATGCCATGCAAGATAAATTTGCGAAAAATCCTGAAAAGAAAAACAGATGTGTCTGTGTACGATGATGGGGAGAGGGCCGGGAAACTGGACCCTCCCTCAACTTATTTCATTTCACCGGAAGTTCCGCCAACGGTCTCAAGGACTACATCGACAGAGCCCTCATATTTCCCCTGATACCAGCTGTCGTCTTTCTTTCCGGGTTCTTCCGTTTTCGTGAGGTGTACGATACGGCTTGTTGTACCGAAATCACCACCGTTTTCTTCCCCGTCCGTGTCCGTGAAGAATATCTCGACCTGTTCGAAATGTAAGGAGTTCGTGCCTTCGATTGCAAAGCTCCCGTCTTTCCCTGTCACGGTCTTGTTCATAGTCTCCATAGTCGATACTTCTATATTCTGTACAGGGACATTGTTTTCGTCAGTGACTTTCCCGCTCACTTGGAACGTGGTGTAAGGTGAGCCGTATTCGACTCTGCAGGATACAGCGATGCCGAAACCAAGCAAGGATAGTCCCCATCTTGATAACCGTGCCATAAAACCAGTGACCATAACCGTTACGATTTCTTCGAAATCCCATTTCTTTTTCGTGTCACCCCCTCTTAAATTCATTCCATTCATTTCATTCATTTCAACGAATTCACGTTAAATAACGTCAGTTCGACGAATTATTCTGTTCAATATCAGAGATTCCGTCGAACTGACGTTACGATTTCTTCGAAATCCCTTTCCTTTTTCGTGTCACCCCTCTTAAATTCTCCCCTGCGTAGGGGAGAACTTACGCCGGACTTCGTCCTCTATAGAGGTAATTCTATGAAATTCATTCCATTCATTTCATCGAATTCACGTTAAATAATTATTGTCCTCTGAGAAGATGAACGATGCCGGAAAAATGTTGCAATAAATTGCTATTTTTGTGTTGGAACAGATGTATTGAGATAATTTATGGAATATTCGGAAACGGAATATGATGCAATGATCGGGAGACTTTTCTCAAGGTTCCCGTCTTTTCAGAAAATCGGAGGGAAAGCATATAAGCCGGGGATAGACAACATGCTCTTTTTCGACCAACTGACAGGGCACCCGCACAGGAAATACGTTACGCTCCATATAGCAGGGACGAACGGAAAAGGTTCAGTCTCCAACATGCTGGCTTCGGTTCTTGCTGCCTCAGGGCTCAGGACGGGGCTTTACACGTCACCCCATATCCTCGATTTCAGGGAAAGGATGCGTATTATCGACGGGAAGACCGGAAAACAGACGGTGGAGTATATCGGGAAGGAGGAAGTCTGGGATTTCGTGGAGCACTGGAACAGCACCTTCGGACATCTTGACCTTTCGTTTTTCGAGATTACGACAATGATGGCATTCGACTGGTTCGCTTCACGCAATGTCGATGTGGCCGTCATAGAGACAGGCCTGGGAGGCCGGCTTGACAGTACCAACATCATTTCTCCGGCGATAAGCATCATTACCAATATCGGTCTTGACCATTGCGCCATGCTGGGCAATACCGAGGCAGAAATCGCTTTCGAGAAGGCCGGGATAATCAAGCCGGAGACCCCGGTCGTGATAGGGGAGTCTTCACCTGATACGGACCCTGTCTTTGAACGCAAGGTGCTATATACCAATCTCCAGGATCCCATGTATATGGGTGACAGGCAGAAGATAATATCCCTGCTCACCTTTGCCGGCAAGACCGAGCCGTCCATGTGGCAGAAGAAGGACCGGATACTTGCTGACATGGATCTGCAGGGCTCTTATCAGGAAAAGAACCTGCGTACGGTCCTGTCTGCGGTTGACGTGTTGTGCCGGCATCATCCGGCCTCTGCCGGCGACATTTTCTCTTCCCTGTCGCGCATGATGCAGGATGATTCGGGGGAAGATGCGGTGGCGGATGCCATTGTCCACACGGCCGGGAGGATGGATTTTCATGGAAGATGGGAAAGACTCTCGTCCGATCCGGTGACGATAGCGGACATCGGCCATAACGCGCACGGTCTCCGGTATAATTTCGCCCAGCTGCAGAAATATCTGGATGACGGGACATGCACGGATCTGATAATAGTATACGGTGCGGCTTCAGACAAGGATGTGGAAGCGATATTCCCTCTTATGCCGGACAAGGCCGAATATATTTTCACCCAGGCGGAAGGCAGCCGGGCCATGCCTGCCGGGGAGCTGATGGAACGATATTTGACATTCTGCCACTCTTCTGGAAGGCAGCCGTGCAGGACGGAGTGCTTGGAAAGTGTGGAGAAGGCCGTCAGGAGAGCGGTTGCACGTGCCGGAGAGATTACTGCGTCGCATGGTGGCGCAAAACCGCTTGTGTACATAGGCGGAAGCACTTATGTAGTGGCTGAGGCCGTTTCTTCGGTGAAAGACAAAGTGCCCGGGTGCTGACCAGGTGTTGTGGCAGGTCCCGGTGGATTATGGCAGGAATGTGTATTCAGTGAAAGACAGTGACATTATGAGAAAATCTGGTACCGGCGGATTCTTATCCGCAGTCAAAATCATCACAATGACGGCAGCCGTTTTCCTGGCAGCATCAGGCATGTCTGCAAAGGACGTCAGACGGGACAATGACGGACATGTCCTTGTCAAGGAATGGAAAGATTACCGGGAGGCGCTGAAGGACGACAGGCCGCAGAGCCAGGAGAAGATACTCGGGAAGCTGATCGACAAGGCGGAAGCATCCAGGCTGTCATGGGATTTCTATGATGCGTCCAGGAAATATTATTACGCTGTCCGCTCATACGACTGGAAGAAGGCGGGCGATGTGGCCGAAGCCTTGAAGAAACGCGTGGAAGACTATGATTCTCCGGTAGTTTCATGGAATCTCGCTTATTACGGATTATGGTCTGTCGAGGCCCCTTCCATAGAAGATATCCTTGGGGATGGCAGGCTTCGCCACGAGAAGAACAGCCAGTTCTATTCCCGGGACAGGTATCTGTCCGGAGGTCACATCGCGTTCCCTGAGGCTGTTCTGGAATCCTTGTCCAATGATAAGGAGTATCTGATGTGGTCTTTCTTCATGTTCAGTTCGGCGAATGCCGCGTCTGATGTCTCCGGCAAGTTTGATACTGCGGCAGATGCCCTTGAGGAATATTATTCAGGACGGTATCCGGAAGAGGCATTCGTGGAATTTGTCAGAATCATGCATGACACGTCTGACAGTCTGGAGATGAAAGCTTCCTCCCTTGAAGCCTTCCGCGACAAATATGCTGGCAAAGGCATAGGCCTCTATGCCGAGGAAGAGCTTGTCAGGATGACGTTCAATTCTCTGGAAAGGGACGGAGGGACATCGGATGATTACCGCGCGTTGAGAGACCGGTGCGAGGCATTCGTCAAGGCGAAGAAGGCCATGAAGTCTGACGCCGCACTTGCAGGAGAATGTTGCATGTATCCGTCCGGGCTTATCGACAGGATGGACTTCCCGATGATAGATGCCGGTACCGTCAATGGCAGCGACACATTGAGGATATGCCTGAGAAATCTTCCTGGTGTGGACGTCAGGATACAGGACAAGGACAGTGTGGAGGTGTTCGGGACGCATCTGGAGAATACTGTCGGGAGCTATTATGTGTTTGACACGCTTGAGATTGTCATGCCGGCTCTGAATGACGGACGCTTCAATGCCATATGCCGCAGCGGGGATGTGAAGGCATCTTTCCGGTACGACAGATATACTCTTTCTGCCGCCACGCAGATGCAGGACAAGGGGCTGGCGGTATATCTTGCAGATTATGACAGTGGAAAGCCTGTCGGGAAGGCTGACATATCCATTTTTTACAAGGACAGCCTTGTGAGGCGCATCACTGACGTATGCCTTGACGGATTCACTCTTGTGGATCCCGGGCTTCCGGAAGAAGCCGACGGCCGCTTCATGATACAGTGCAGCTATACCGACAGTCTCGGCGTGTTGAGGATGAGCCGGGAACAATCGGTGTGGCAGGCTTCTACCTGGACTGGTGCAGGGGATGGAAACATGCTGTCATGCATGATCCTCAAGGACAGGAGTGCCTTCAATCCGGGCGACACGCTGAAGTTCAAGACCATATTGTACGAAACAATGCGTGACAGCCTGTCAGGATGGCCGAAGTCTGTCTATAAGGTGTGGACAGGGGATACTCCGGTCATTGCGGAGCTTGCGGATGTCTCGGGCAGGACGGTGGCGCGGGATACTTTGCATGTAAATGATTTCGGCTCTGCTGCAGGTGCTTTCCCGATAGACGGGGACAGGGTCAACGGCCGCTATTCTCTGAAGATACTGCATGACGGCCGCGTGCTCGGGACAAGTTTCCTGACTGTCGATGAATTTGTACTTCCGTCATTTACACTGGAATTCGAACCGTCCGGCAAGATATACTTTCCTGGAGACACGGTGACTGTCAGGGGACGGCTGAAAAGCTACGCCGGACAGTCTCTTTCTGCCGCGGCAGTGACTTACAGTGTTTCTCTCTGGGGCGAGCCTGCAGACGAGGGTACACTTGATGTCGCTTCGGACGGGACTTTCGCCCTGTCATTCGTTGCCCGGGACGGAAAGAACGTCGGCAGCTACCTCTATTATAATGTCTCGGTCAAGGTCACTGACGCTACAGGGGAAAGTCATGAATTCACCAAGGGCGTGGTGATCAATGATTTCCATCTGGCTGTAAATCTTGAGAATGATGCCGAGGCTTCGATAACTCTGCCTGAAGACAGGATTCCGGACACAGAAGCGGATTCTGCTGATGTGTATACTGTCAAGGCTGTTGAAGGCAATTTCGCAGTCTTGTCGTTTGATCTCTCCGATGCCGGCTATACCCCGGTGCAAGACGGGAAAATATCTTATGCCGTGAGATACGGTGACAGGATTGTCTGTGAAGGGGATACGGCGCCTGGAGAAAAGATATGGGTGGATCTTTCTTCGTGGCCGTCCGGCGTGTATCGTGTCAGCGCATCCGCCTGTGCCGGAGGCAGGACACGGACATGTGTCTGCGACCTCATAAAGGCTGATGAAGACGACGGCACATTGTATATGCCTCTGGAGAATTTCTTCAGGGTAATTCCGTCAGGCGGGGACATCAAGGTGCAGTTCGGGGCTTCCGACGGACCTGTATGGGCCGTTGTCCAGCTCTTCGGAGGCCGGAATACATGCCTTTATTCTGAAATCGTGCATCTGGATGGCGTCAGCGGAGAAAGCGGCTCTCTCAGGACATTGGAATATGGATTCAAGGACAATTATCCTGATGCCGTGCAGATGCTTGTGACATATTTCAGAAATGCCAGATTCTACACTTTCAGCCATGATTTTGACCGCAAGAGTGCAAATCTGGAACTCCCGCTTTCATTCACCAGATTTACTGACAAGGCCTGGCCGGGAGAAGATTGCGTGTATGAGATCATGACTTTGCCTGGAGCCGAATGCGCGGTCTCCGTATTTGACGTGACGACCGAGACGATTGCCTCCGGCAGGTGGAACAGGCTTATGCCTGCCGTAAGCCGCTCGTATGTATGGAGCAACTGTGTCCCGGGAGAAGTTTCCGGCCGCGGACGTTCACAATGGTACAGACCTCCGTACGAGGCAGAGGCTGTTCCGTTCCAGCTTGTAAGTGCGGCTCCGCGTTTTTCAAGAAACAGTGTGTCAGGAGATATGGCGGTGGAGGAGGTGGCAGACAATGCCGTCATGACCAAGTCTGTCGCGGGAGCCGCCCAGGCTTTGCCTGCGGATGTCGCTGTAAGGGAAGACTTTTCCGAAGCGCTTGCATTCTATCCTTTCCTCCGTGCGGATGCGCAGGGCAAGATCTCGTTTAGCTTCAAGGCAGGAGACAAGCTTTCGGAATACTATGTGTCGCTTTTCGCACATGACAAGTCGATGTCCAACAATGTCCTGCGCAAGACGATGCAGGTATCTCTGCCTGTCACGGTATCCGTGATGCAGCCCGCCTATCTGTACTCTGGGGACAGATATGTGCTTCAGGTCGCATTGTCCAACCAGTCCGAAGCCGATGCGGAAGGCGTGCTGACAGCCTATTTCTATGACGGGAAGGATTATCAGGATGCTGTTCCTTTGATGGTGATGAGCCGTCCGGCCGGAGTCCCGGTCAATTCCTCACGCGCGGAATCGTTCATTACAGATGTTCCGTATGATATTGACACGTTGGGTATCAAGGTCCTTTACCGGACTTCTTCCGGTGCTTCTGACGGCATTTTCGTGGCAGTGCCAGTGTCGGCGCCTGTCCAGACGCTTTATGAGTCCCATTCATCGCTGCTCATGTCCGGCATGTCCCGTGATTCCCTTTACAGGGCATTGCAGTCCGAGTTCGTGAATGTATCCGGCTATGGTGCCGTATCCAGGGAGATTTCAATATATGACATGTTGATCGATGCAGTCCCTGACACTGTATCTGCAACATCAGCCTCCGATGCCATATCGGTAGCCAGGGCTTGTTTCTCGTCAAGGCTTGCAGGAGCATTGCGCGGCGATGTGGCCGGTGCGGACACTGCGCATCTTGATGAGATACTTCTTTCGTACCAGAATACGGGCGGAGGATTCGCCTGGCTGAAAGGAGGGCCGTCCTCACCGCTGGTTACCGCTGTCATACTCGAATATATCGCGGCCATGGACAGGTATGCTGCAGAAGGTACCGCCACGGAGCTTGCCGAGGCCGCCTCAAAGGCTGTGGGCTATCTTGACGAGTATTATTTCTCCGGTGACAGGCTTATGGGATGGGCTGGAGGAATCAGTCTCGGACAATATCTTTATGTCCGGTCGCTTTATGCGGACGAACCTCTGGCAGCAGAGCCTGGACGCAAGGAACTGAAGGCTTTCCGCGGGCAGGTGAAGAAATACCTGTACGACAGGGAGACCGATGCTCCGGGATATATTCTCTATAAGGCCCGCAGGGCGAATACGGCATTGAACTTCATTCTGTCGGCAGATACTGACTCCGATATTTTCCTGGAGACTGTCGGGCTGAAGGCCAACCGCAAGCTGGAGTCATCCATTGACAGGTATATGGTCTCCCTGAAAGAATATGCGGCCGACCACAGATCCGGAGGGAAATATTATCCGAATGCCGTCATGCCGTTCAGGGGTCTTCTCGAAAATGAACTTTACGCCCATTCCGCGCTCTGCAGACTTCTTTCGGAATACGCTGACTATGCAGGGGACCGTGAGGCTGCGGAGATTGCGGACGGCATCAGGCTGTGGATAATGGTGCAGAAAGAGACACAGGACTGGGATGAAGACCCGGCATATCTTCTTGCACTTGAAGCAGTGTCCGGCGGTTCGCAGGAGCTCCTGTCTGCAAAAGTCCTTGTGCTGACACAGAAATACGAAAAGCCTTTCTCTGAAATTAAGGCGGCAGGCAATGATGTTTCAGTGGATGTCCGGTATTTCAAGGAGGACAGCTCGGTCTCTGATTCTGAGATCGAAGGCTACAGGGAGATAGCTGAAGGAGAAGCGCTTGAGGTAGGGGACCGGATACTTGCCGTTTATGATATCTGGAGTGCTGAAAACCGCAGCTTTGTCCGTTTCTCGGCTCCGAGATATGCTGCCATGAGGCCGGAAGACCAGTTGTCAGGACCTTACGGGCTGCATTTCCGCCCGCTTTACAGAACGGGTCTGAGGCAGTTCTATCCGTATTCCTACAGGGAGGTGAAAGCTGACAGAAGCATTTGGTATATGGATGTTCTGGCAGAGGAAGATACGAGGCTGACTGAAACCTTTGTCGTGACTCAGGCCGGTGCCTTCACTTGTCCTGCAGCAGAGGTGGAGTGTATGTACGCCCCTCATTACAGGGCAAATGCGGAAGCCAATCCATGTCAGGAGGTCTCCCATGAGTAGCAATTAACGTGGATTCGATGTAATCTTAAAGGGGCTGCATCAAAATAAGTGTTTTGATGCAGCCCCATTTCTGTTTCGTGGTGGGAGCAGAGGGAGTCGAACCCCCGACCCTCTGCTTGTAAGGCAGACGCTCTGAACCAACTGAGCTATGCTCCCGTCATTGATTTCTTTTAAAGAACTCCCCGTTTTGTTTTGGGATTGCAAAGATACACAACATTTGTTATCCTGCAAATTTTTTTTGCTTTTTTCAGGCCTTTTTTCAGGAAAAGCAGTGAAAAATGTCCTGAAGTCCGGCTTGGGGCATGCAAAAGACCGTATGCATTGTCCGATTTAATCGATACCTTTGCACAAGAACCGGAAAACATGCCCCAGCGATTGCCCCAACATAAAGCCTCGATGCTGACGGAATCAGGAATCCTGCTCCGCCGTGTGAGACGGAAGTCGGGACAGAGCTGCCGGAAGTACTGAATGCTGTGGTATCCTTGATGTATGCCGCGCTGACGGTCGGGTCCGGATGCGGATTTTCCGGAAAATGTAGGTGACAGGTGAAGTCAGCAGGTACATCTTTCCCGGAAATTTGTTATTTTTGCAAAATCCAGCCTCTGCGGGGGAGCAATGCATGTCCATGGCTCGTACCCCGGCTGCATTAAGACTGATAACTAACGTGAATTCGATGAAATGAATGGAATGAATTTCATAGAATTACCTCTATAGAGGACGAAGTCCGGCGTAAGTTCTCCCCTACGCAGGGGAGAATTTAAGAGGGGTGACACGAAAAAGGAAAGGGATTTCGAAGAAATCGTAACGTCAGTTCGACGGAATCTCTGATATTGAACAGAATAATTCGTCGAACTGACGTTAACTACAATAATTCAATGGAACAATGGTCCGCGAAGGCATGCCGGGAAAGAACGGCAGCTTGCAGGGCCGGAGAAGACAGGAAAACTCAAGGTTATGATTACGTTCTGTTTGGCAATTGCCGCATTGGTGGCAGGATATTTCCTGTATGGAAAATTCGTGGACAGATTTTTCGGCTCGGATCCGGGCAGGCCTACCCCTGCAGTGACGAAGGCGGACAAGGTGGACTACAAGGTGATGCCGACATGGAAGGTTTTCGTGATACAGTTCCTGAACATTGCCGGACTCGGTCCGATATTCGGAGCGATAATGGGTGCGGCCTACGGCCCGGCGGCATATCTGTGGATAGTCTTCGGATGCATTTTCATGGGAGCCGTGCATGATTATTTCTCGGGGATGCTTTCATTGCGTAATGACGGGGTGAACATGCCTGACGTCGCAGGAAAATATCTGGGCAAGGCAGGAAAGACCGTAATGTCCATAGTCGTGCCTTTTCTCCTGCTGGCGATAGGAGTCTCTTTCGTGACAGGCCCGGCGGACCTCATGCAGTCCCTTACAGGCTGGGACAAGACATGGTGGCTCTATATCATATTCTTCTATTATATACTTGCCACGCTGCTGCCTATAGACAAGATAATAGGTTCCATCTACCCGTTTATGGGTGCGGCGCTTCTGTTCATGGCTGTGGGTGTGGGCGGCGCCATGCTGTGGGGAGCACTTGCAGGCACGGTCTCGATGCCGGAACTTACGCCTGACATGCTCAGGAACTTCCACTACGACCCTCAGGACAATATCCTCATACCGATGCTTTTCATCGTCATTTCCTGCGGAGCAATATCCGGATTCCATTCCACACAGTCTCCATTGATGTCGAGATGCCTGAAAAACGAGAAATACGGCAGACCTGTATTCTATGGCGCGATGGTGGCCGAGGGTATTGTGGCCATGATCTGGGCAAGTGCTGCGATGGCGTATTTCGGCGGTCCGGAAGGTCTGAACAGGGCAGCATCCGAAGGTATCATGGTGAACGGCGTCCTGACCAAAGTCACGCCTGCGATAGCCGTGGACATGATCTGCAAGAGCTGGCTCGGCCAGGTGGGGGCAGTGATAGCTGTAATAGGCGTGGTGGTCTGCCCGATAACTTCAGGCGATACGGCATTCCGCAGCATGAGGCTGACGCTTGCCGACCTGTTTAGGTATGACCAGAAGAAGATTTCCCACAGGCTGGTGATATCGGTGCCGGTATTCCTGCTGGCCTATTTCTGCTGCATGGCTGATTTTTCGACAATTTGGAATTATGTCGGGATATGCAACCAGCTGCTTGCGGCCCTTGTCTTGTGGACTGTGACTGCATATCTGATGAAATCGGGAAAGCCCCACTGGATGGCGTCAGTACCTGCGACATTCCTGACCTTTGTCTGTGTCAGCTATTTCCTCATGGCTCCTTACCGCTCCGGCGGATTGCATCTTGATCCGGTCATCGGATATGTGGCAGGGGCCCTGGTTGCTATGGCTGCCCTCGCATTCTGCATTGTGACGGACCGTAAGACAAGAAGGTGCGACTTAAAATGATTTTCGGTCACATCAGACGTCTTAGTCCGAAAGTCCTGGACATATCATATCCGGTCAGGCTCTTTTCTTTCGGGTAGGTCTTCCTACAAGCTGGATGTCTATGTGCTCTATGCTGTAGCCGCGGAATCTGCGTTTCACGAAATAATTCTCCACGAGTTCCATCAGCTCATTGTCGATGACGTCCTTGTATTCGTGGTTCTCGCAGTCGTATATGTGCAGATGCTTGAAAGTGTTGACATCGAAATACATCTTGTTGTTGGCGCTGAGCCGGTGATGATATATGCCGAGCAGAGCCATATTGGTAAGGATATTGTATACTGATGCGACCGTCACTTTGGTATTGCTGCTTTTCTGGATTTCTTCGGTGACCATATCTGCCGAAGCATGACCAAGTTTCAGCATAGCTTCGTGTACGGCTATCCTTTGAGGTGTGGCTTTCAGAGAATGCGACTTCAGTACATTCCTGAACTGTTCCAAGCTGTTTTTGGCGGTCTGGGTAGTCATATATACTCAAAATATGGCGCAAAATTATAAAAAATTGGGCCCAACACAAAATAAAATTGAAATATTCAAAATTATAATTAAAATCTTTCATGAGAATCGAAGGAATACCTTTGGGGAATTTTGAGACTGCGGCACTCATAACCGGCGCGGCTGGCGGGATGGGACGGATTTATGCCAGGATACTCGCCGGACATGGATACAACCTTGTGCTGGTGGACATCTCTGCCGGAAAACTTGCCGATACGGCGGACGAAGCGGTGCGGGAGGCATCTGAATCCGGACTCCCTGACAGCGAAAAGTTCAGAGTATTGCCTCTGGCACAGGACCTTTCGGAAATGGATGCGGCACAGAAGATAGCCGCTGCTGTCAGTTCGGCAGGACTTGTTGTGGACATACTAATAAACAACGCCGGCCTGTTCTTCGTGAAGGAGACAGCCTCGGCTGACAGGAAGATGCTGTCTGCCATAATGATGGTCCATAATTATACGCCACTCATGCTTTGCAGGGAATTCCTGCCTGGCATGAAAGAGCGCGGCCACGGCTACATCCTTAACATATCTTCCCTGGCTGCATGGATGCCGTGGCCGGCACTCGGGATGTATGCGAACACCAAACGTTTCATCAAGGCTTTCTCCCGTTCTCTGCGACTTGAATGCCGCGGCTCGGGTGTAAGTGTGACCACGGCATATTTCGGGGCTGTGGATACTCCGCTTTATCCGCTCAAGCCCTCACTTCGGAAGCTCGCCGTCCATATCTATGTGATGATTCCTCCTGAAAAGGCGGCGCGGAAGGCGCTGAAGGCCATGTTCAGAAGGCGTGCAAGCCTGCTGCCCGGTCTTGTCAACCATATTTTCAGGCCTGTCGTGGCAATTCTTCCGGACTGGATTGTGGGCCCGGTGTACGGACTTGTCAGAAAGCACGTCCATAATCTCTGAAAAATTCATATATTTGCGAGTTAAAATTCTTCAGATGGAAAAGATAAGATGTCTGATAATAGGCGGAGGTCCGGCAGGATATACGGCCGCCATATACGCTTCGCGCGCGAATCTTTCACCTGTCCTCTATGAAGGCATACAGCCGGGCGGACAGCTTACCATGACTACGGATATCGAGAATTATCCCGGCTTCGAGAACGGTATTGCGGGACAGTCCCTGATGGATGCCATGAGAGCCCAGGCGGTACGTCTCGGCGCTGACATCCGCAGAGGTATAGCCACAGGAGCCGACCTGTCTTCAAGGCCGTTCCGTATCACCCTGGACAGTGGAGAGGAAGTGTGTGCGGAAGCTCTGATAATAGCCACTGGGGCCACTGCCAGATATCTCGGTTTGGAATCCGAGGAGAAGTTCAAGGGAATGGGTGTATCGGCATGCGCGACATGCGACGGCTTTTTCTACCGGAACAGGAAGGTAGCCGTTGTCGGCGGCGGAGACACGGCATGCGAGGAGGCTGCCTACCTTTCCAATATATGCGAGAAGGTTTACATGATCGTCCGCAGGGATGTCCTCAGGGCTTCCATAGCCATGCAGAACAAGGTGCTCAGCACACCGAACATTGAAATATTGTGGAACTGCAATACGCAGGAGATACTCGGAGACCTGTCCGGGGTGACCGGTGTCCGCATTGCCAGAAAGGACGGAGAGGTCTTCGATATCGCGATAGACGGCTTCTTCCTTGCGATAGGCCATCATCCGAATTCGGAGGTTTTCGCCAAGTGGGTGAATACTGACGCCAACGGCTATATCATCACGGAAGGCAAGACTTCATGCACCAATGTCGAGGGCGTATTTGCCGCAGGCGATGTCCGGGATCCTCTCTACAGACAGGCTGTGACTGCCGCTGCTTCCGGCTGTATGGCGGCCCTGGATGCCGAAAAATTCCTGAATCTCCAGTAAAACCTTTCAGAGCCAAAGATCAGATGAAAAGAATCCTGATTTTATTCATTGGGGCGATGAGCCTGCTTTCGTGCAAGTCACAGTATGAAATGCTGCTGAACAGCAATGACGCCGACCTTAAGTATGAGGCTGCTTTCGAATATTACAACAACAGGAAATATTCCAAGGCTGCGGCATTGTTCGAATCCTTGTCGGTATTGACGACCGGAACGGAGAGGGATGATACAGTCCAGTATTACTGGGGATTGAGCAACTACAGATTCCGTGACTACTATACTGCGGAGACCAATTTCGACCATTTCCTCGAATACTTTCCGCGCAGTCCGTTCGCCCCGGAGGCAAGATTCCTCAGGCTTGATTGTCTGTACCGCTCCACTCTGCGCTATGAGCTGGACCAGAATCCGACATACAAGGCCATAAATGCCATATCCGAATACATGCAGGAGTACCCGAATTCCGTGCATTCGGAGACATGCGGACTCATGCTCAAGGATCTGGAGGACCGACTGGACACCAAGGCGTTTGAAGCCGCCCGCCTGTATTACAAGATGGAGGATTACATAGCTTCCAGGGTGGCCTTCCGTAATGTCCTTAAGGATGATGCCGAGAATATCTTCAGGGAGGACATATTGTATTATATAGCCATGTCATCCTACAAGTACGCCCAGCTGAGCGTGCATCAGAAGCAGAAAGAGAGGTACATGGTGTTCGTGGACGACTATCTGAACTTCAAGGGAGAGTATCCGGATTCCGACTATTGCAGGGAACTGGATCTTCTGTACCGCAGGGCACAGCGTGCGCTCGGCAGGTATGAAGGAACAGAAAGCGAGAAGATAGGCAAGGAACTGAAGAAGGAAATCCGGAAATCGGAAAAGGATTCTTCCGGAAAAAGAAAAAGTTGAACGGGAAATATTAAAAAAGAGAAAAAGTGCGGTTCC
This sequence comes from uncultured Bacteroidales bacterium, assembly GCA_944326315.1. GTDB lineage: Bacteria > Bacteroidota > Bacteroidia > Bacteroidales > UBA932 > Cryptobacteroides. The sequence continues at coordinate 33,818 of CALVDP010000010.1, read as the reverse complement.
GTCGTGAATTTTTTTGAAACCCTGACAGAAACCTGCTGTATAATTAAATAGAGAAAATATTTTATTATGACCAAGAAAATACCTACCAACACCATTACAAGGAATCTCTGTGACATCGCTGCGCCTACAGGGAACATTTACGAATCTGTGGTAATCCTCGCGAAAAGGGCGAACCAGATAGCCATCGCCGAGAAGAAAGAGCTCACCAAGAAGCTTGAGGATTTCAAGAATGACAGGGATACCATGGAAGAGGTTTTCGAGAACAGGGAGCAGATAGAAATCTCGAAATTCTACGAGAAGCAGCCTAAGCCTACTCTTGTGGCCATTTCCGAGTTCGAGGACGGCGATATCTATTACAGAATGGCCAAGAGGGAAGAGGAAGAATAAATTATAAGATGCTCAGAAGACTAAGCGTCAGGAACTATGTACTGATAGACTCTCTGGATACGGAATTTCCGGAGGGTCTTGTCATCATTACGGGACAGACCGGAGCCGGCAAGTCGATATTGCTCGGAGCATTGTCCCTGCTTCTCGGCGCCAAGGCTGACGCATCCATGATCGGCGGTTCGTCAGACAACTGTGTGGTCGAAGGTGAATTCCAGGTGCCTGATGACGACGCCATGAAGGAAATGCTGGAAGAGAATGATGTGGATTGGGACGGCGGGACCCTGACAATACGGCGTGTAGTCAATCCGACAGGGCGCTCCAGATCATTCGTCAATGATTCCCCTGTGTCGGTACAGTTTCTTGCCACCCTGTCTTCGCATCTTGTTGACATCCATTCGCAGCATCAGACCATGTTGCTGTCCGACAGGCGTTTCCAGCTTTCGCTTCTTGATCACTTCGCTTCGGATGCAGCACTTCTTGAGACATACAGGGCACATTACAGGAAATGTGGAAGTCTTGCCAGGGAGCTTGAAGAGCTTGAGAAGTCCCTGGAGAAAGCCCGGTCGGAATACGAGTACAACAGGTCCCGTCTTGACAGGCTTGAAGCCGCCGGTCTGAAAGAGAATGAACTGGAGGAGCTGGAGGCCGAGCAGAAGCAGCTTGCCAATGCCGAAGAGATCAAGGAAGGGCTGTGTTCTGCGGAAGACCTGCTCAATTCAGTGACGTCGCGTGACGGGGAGACAACCGTGCCATCCCTGCTGCGTGATGCTTCAAGGCATCTTGAACGCGTTTCCCGCTATGTTCCGGCAGCGGCAACCCTTGCCGAGCGGCTCGAAAGCTGCCGCCTTGAGTTGGATGATATCTGCTCGGAACTTTCTTTGGTGAATTCTGATACCGAGGTATCGGAATCCCGCCTGCAGGAGGTTGAGGACAGGCTTTCTCTGCTGTATTCCCTTCTGCGCTCATATTCATGCCGGACATTGCAGGAGCTTGTCTCTGTCAGGGATAACCTTTCTGCATCCATATCAGGCATCGCCTTGTCGGACGAGCGCCGTGAAGCCCTCAGGGCCGAGCTGCTTGCCGAAAAGGAGCGGATGTCCGAAGCCGCTTCGGCATTGACGGAGGCGAGACGTTCCGCCGCGGTCAGGCTTTCTCGCGAAATCCGTGATACGGTGCGTTATATGGAGCTTCCGGAAGCGGAATTCACGATCGGACTTGCAGCAGGCGAAATGACTCCGGACGGAGCCGATGTCGTCTCTTACCTTTTCTCTTCGACAGGGAAGAATCTCTCTGATGTCTCCAGGTGTGCATCCGGCGGTGAGATGTCCAGGATAATGCTTGCCCTCAAATCCGTGATGGCAAGATACGCCAACATGCCTACAATGATTTTTGACGAGATAGATACGGGTGTGTCGGGAAGCGTTGCTGACAGAATGGGATCTGTCATCTGCGGGATGGGAAAGTACATGCAGGTATTTGCCATAACACATCTTCCACAGGTCGCCGCAAAAGGCTCTGCCCACTATCTCGTGACCAGGTCCAACGAAGGCGGCAGGGCCGTCTCTGAAATGAAAAGACTCTCCGACACGCAGAGAGTCATGGAAATTGCCAGAATGCTCAGCGGCTCCGAACTGACGGATGCCGCAATCGCGAATGCCAGGTCGCTTCTCGATGGAAGCCGTTCCTGACGGTCATTCCTGGACCAGTGTTATGGAATAGTCCGGTCCATATACTATACGTCTTACACCATAGTTCACATATCCGCCATCATCTTCCTGCCTGAAATCAAAGTCAGCCTGGAGCATGTCCCGTCCTTCCGAACCGAGGTACTCTTTCCATGAACTGCCGTGTCCGGCGTACAGGCTGAGGAAATATGCGGCTATGTCGTATCCCTGGAATGCATACGGGGTAGGCTCGGTATTGTAGAGCGCCCTGTATTTCCTTACGAAATCCTTGACGGTCTCGTCTTCATAATCGACGTAATACGCCAGGGACGTATGCAGTCTGGCATTGTGGAGGTTGTCCACTTCAATCGTGTCGAAACTCCGTATCTTGGATGGGCCGTACAGTATGACTTCATACTCCGAGTGTATTATGAGGTTCAGGTTCCTTACAACATCATTCACGAAGGCCTCGCTTTCCGACATCACAAGGACACGGTTGGCCGCGTCTTTGGACATCATGGCAGTCAGCGGACCCTGTATGTCCCTCCCTTCGAGGATGCTGTACGAGAACGAGCTGAACTTGATGCCGTCTTTCTGCAGGATGGTGTTCATGGCCGCCAGTTCCTGTATGTCCCGCGACCCTTTCTCATATATCACTATCACCTTTTCCTCGCTGTCGCGTTTTTCTGTCCTGATCCATTCGGCCAGGTCGCTGTAGAGTACCATGGATGATGTCGGCGCCTGGATGAAGTTCGTGTGTCCTGCCGCAAGGTATTCGGCCTTGTGGTCAAGCGGGGATATCACGTCTGTGCCTTCCGGGCATCTTGCAAGGACCTCCGCAAGTGCGGCCGGTGAGACAGGGCCTATCACGAGGTCGGTATCGCCGAATTTGTCTTTCGTGACAGGTATCACGTCACCTTCCACGTCATATACGCTCAGGTCGATGTTCATGCCTTTGTCTCCGGCCTGCTTCACTGCCATCAGTGCACCGCAGTAGAAGTCTATGCTGCCGCTTCTCGGCTTCTCCCCGTGTGTGTTGAATGGCATCAGGAGGATGGCGTTGATCTTGTCTTTCTCATCCCTTCCCTGCATTGCCGCAGGTATTGAATCTGTCTGCACGTCCGCAGCATTCATTGCAGTCTCCGCCACGTTCTCCGTACCGGTCTCCGAACCTGCAGCCCGGAGAGGTATCTTCAGTTTCTGCCGTCTTGTGAGTTTGCGTCCTGTCAGCCCGTTGGCATCCATTATGGCGTTGACAGGCACACCGTATTTCTCGGATATGGCGTCCAGGTCCTCATACCATTTTACCGTATGGATGACGTATTCATCGTCTTCCGCTACGGTCTTCTTCTTCACCTCGGCCTTCTTCTGTTGTTGCTGTCCTTTGCATGGGATGAGCAGTATGGCGTTTTTCTTCAGACCTTCTGACTTGACGGAAGGATTGGCCTCGTAAATCTCCCCGATCGGCACATTGTAGGCCTTGCTTATCGAATATAAGGTCTGTCTTTCTGTGACAATATGCGAATAGTAGAGTTTTCCGTCCACCCTGACTTTTTCCTTGGACACGACTACCGGTACAGGGGTGTATTCCTGTGCATGAAGCACCGTGGCACCTCCTGATGCAAGAATTACGATCAATAGAGTATAAAACAGATGTTTCATCAGTTGTATTTTAACGTCAGTTCGACGAATTATTCTGTTCATTATCAGAGATTCCGTCGAACTGACGTTACGATTTCTTCGAAATCCCTTTCCTTTTTCGTGAGGGTGACTCAAAAGTGACTTTTGGTCACCCCCGAACGTCTTTCAGCGAAACCATTGACGAACAGAGTGCAATTGTGCCTGCACAAATTGCCGAGGTGAGGATATGGAAAAACTTCAGTTTAACCTGAATTCATCCTAACCCCCTGCACCCTGGGGATTAACCTTGACAGGTTTTCCTCCTTCGCACCTCAGGAATATCCAAATAAATTTGGTATTCCATTCGGTTTGTCGTCGGTTTCGCTTCCTCCGGTCGCGGTCCCTTCGGGGTGCCCCCCGAATTGACCCAGCCCCTTTAAGGACACACCGTCCTTACGCCGGACTTCGTCCGCTATAGAGGTAATTCTCTTAAATTCATTCCATTCATTTCATCGAATTCACGTTATTTTATAGTGTTTTGCAGAAATCGAGCAGTCCTGCGCAGAAAGTTTCCCAGGACAGCTCCTTTTTCACCTTCCTGATATTGTTTATACAATTTTCACGTATTTCCGGATTGCCGAAATACATGGTGATGGCATCTCTTATTGCTTCGGCCGATATTTCCGGGGTGACAATGCCTGTCCCCCTGTCCCCGATGGTCTCCTTCAGTCCTCCGACCGATGTCACTATCATGGGTACCTCAAAATGGTACGAAACGGAGCTGATGCCGCTTTGCGTCGCGCTTCTGTATGGAAGCACGGATACATCGGCCGCCGAGAAGAACACGGATACGTCTGAGTCCTTGATGTAGCGCAGGAACGTGTGTATCCGATCTCTGCCGGCCTTTTCTATCATGGCTTCATACCGGTCGAACGGGCCGTACGGTTCGCCTGCGATGATCAGCCTGTAGCTGTCATCAAGTCCGGAGAAGGCGTCTATCAGAATGTCAAGCCCCTTGTATTCCCGTATCAGACCGAAGAAAAGAATGTTCTTCTTCCCGTGTTCAAGCCCGAGTTCATTCTCTGCCTCCAGACGGTCCTTCCTGGCTCCGAAATGTGAATAGAGAGGGTGGGGAAGCACCTTGTATCTGGCATCGGGTTTCAGCCTGAGCAGGTCTTCAGCCACGGCTTCGCACAACGTGACATATCCGTCGCTCCCTTTCAGGAAATACTTTGTGAATGGTTTGTCGAAGAATCTCGGCTCGTGAGGCACGACATTGTCAAGTATCGATATGACTTTGCATCTGCCTTTCATTCCTCTGGTCACATACCCGAGCGAAGGGGCGAACCATGACATCCAGTACCTGACGACAAGCAAGTCGGGACCCCATTCCCTGATCCTTTTCAGTGTGGAGGCATACGAAAAAGGCCAGGCCGTGTCGAGCAGTCTTTCGCTGTCGATCTTCGCGGCCTGGTCATCGTCTGTGACATACTGTGTCTTGCCAGGGAAAAGGAACTCGGGATATTGCCGGCTGAAATTGAAGGCTTTCACGACATTTTCCTTCCCCAGTTCTTCATACAGACAGGCATTGAACTGGGAAATCCCACCCCTGTAGGGATAGAAGCAGGACAGTATGGCTATTTTCAATTATTTGTTGTTTTTGTTCTTTTCCTTGATATATTCCTCGTTCAGCCTGGCTATCACATCATCGGTGATGTCAAGTGACGGGTCTGCCGTAATTACAGGTACTCCGCTCTGGTTGGTGAGGATCATCGTGTATTTCTTCTCCTGGTTGTACTTGTCCATGAATGTCTGGATGGCATCGGCTATCTGGTTCATCATGACAGTCTGCTCTTCGATGACCTCGTTGTTCTTCTGGTTGGCGTATTCATTGAACTTGGCCTGCTTCTCCTGAAGGTCCTGGCCCTGGACTTCGGCTACCGAGCGGGTGATGAGTCCCTTGTTTATCTTGTTCTGGAAGTCCATCATTTCATTCTCAAGCTGCTTGCCCCTTCTGTTGACTTCATCCTGGATGTTCTTCACTTTGGTCTCGACCACGGCTCCAAGGTCGCTTGCCATGTCATATTCCTGCACTATCCTGTCCAGGTCCACATATACGATACCGGAAGTGGCCTTGGCTACGGAAGTGGAGTCGGAAGCGTCTGCCGATGAGATTTTTTCGGAACCAGGGACCCGGACTACGGTCCAGACCCCGCCTGCAACAGCGATTACAACAGCGATGATGCTGATAATAAGAGGTGCGTTTTTCATTTGAATGAGTTTTATTTTCTATTAAAAGTAGTCCTGCGCCGGCTGTCGGCGCGCATATCGTGCAAATATAGTCAAAAAATCCGTATCCTCGAAAGATATGCCTTGATTGTCTTTTCCAATCCCATGTAAAGCGCATCGCATATTATCGCATGCCCTATCGATACCTCGTCCGTCCAAGGTATGCACCTTATATAATATTCAAGGTTTTCCAGATTCAGGTCATGCCCGGCGTTCAGCCCTATGCCGCATTCCCTGGCTTTCTCTGCAGCTTTCACGTAAGGGGCTATGGCGGCTTCCCTTCCGGCATGATAGTTCCTCGCATATCCTTCAGTATACAGCTCGACCCTGTCACATCCGCATGCGGCTGCCCCTTCCACCATTTCAGGCACCGGATCCACGAATATGGATGTCCGTATGCCGTGTCTTTTGAATTCGGCGCAGATCCCGGTCAGGAATTCTCTGTTGCCGACAGTGTCCCATCCTGCGTTTGACGTGATGGCGTCAGCTGCATCCGGTACAAGTGTGACCTGAGCCGGCCTTGTTTCCAGCACCAGGTCCACGAAAGACGGTATGGGGTTGCCCTCTATGTTCATCTCGGTGTGCAGGAGCGGCTTTATCGCCCTGACATCGGAGTATCTGATGTGCCTTTCGTCCGGCCGCGGATGTACCGTGATTCCCTCGGCCCCGAATTTCTCGCAGTCCACGGCTGCTTTCTCCACATCCGGCATATTGCCTCCCCTTGAGTTTCTCAGAGTGGCTATCTTGTTTATGTTCACGCTAAGTCTTGTCATGGCCTTTTATGTTTTGACGGTCGGCAAAAATACAAAATAGTTAGAAAAATTGCCCGGCATCTTGGAAATAAATGTAATTTTGAGGTCTGATTAGAATCCGTTTATGAAAATTGCAGTCTTTTTGAGGAACAGGAGTCTCGACAATGACTCGCGGTATCTTGGCCTGATAGAGAAGTTCAGGTCGGGAGGCTGCGAGGTGTATGAGGTGAGGGACAGCGGCGGTATCGGCCCGGGGACAGACATCTGTGTCAGCGTAGGGGGTGACGGAACTTTCCTGTCATCAGCCGTGCTGGTGGGCGACAGCGGAATCCCGGTGGTCGGCGTCAATCTCGGACGGCTCGGTTTCCTTTCGGAGAACACACCGGACGAGGTGGTGTCGGCAGTGCTTTCGGGAGCGTATTCGGTGGAGGAACGGAAGCTGCTCAAGGCATCTTTCGGCAATATGGACCACGGGCTGGAGAGCATATATCCTTATGCGTTGAATGAGATTACGGTACACAGGGCAGGGCCGGCGATGCTTGGCGTGGATGTCAGCATAGACGGCAACCCTCTTCCGACATATTGGGCGGACGGCCTCCTTGTAGCCACAAGTTCCGGATCCACGGCCTATTCCCTGAGCGTCGGAGGGCCTATCGTGATGCCGGATTCGAAGGTGCTGATCGTGTCTCCGATTTCTCCGCATAACCTTAATGTAAGGCCTCTTGTGCTGCCTGATACATCCGAGATCAGCCTGTCATTGAGGGCCAGGGATGAAAAAGTGTTCCTGACCATAGACAACAGGAGCCTTGAAGTGTCTACTGAGTTGAGAATGAACGTGTCGATGGCACAATTTTCGCTTAAGCGTATCCGCCTGAACGGATCCAGCTTCATAAAGGCCTTGACCACTAAATTGTTTTGGGGAGAGGACATCAGAAACGGACGATAGTGCATATATAGCGGAAGGCATTATATTATCTTATGGAAAATATCGGAAAAGTGCCTGTCCATGTGTCGATAATCATGGACGGGAATGGCAGATGGGCCGGCGAACGCGGGCTGGATCGTTCTGCCGGTCATATCGAGGGTGTGGAAAGTGTCCGTGCCTGTACTGAAGCGGCTGTCGAATACGGGGTGAAGTATCTTTCGCTCTATGCATTTTCGGAAGAAAACTGGGGAAGACCAAAGGGTGAGGTCAGTTCTTTGATGTCATTGATGTTCAAGTCCATGTTGGGTGAGCTGCAGAACTTCATGGACAACGGGATCCGCTTCATGGTCCTCGGTCACAGGGACCGGCTTGACAGCAGCCTTAACGAGGCTATTGATGCGTGTATGGAGAAGACGGCGTCCAACAGCCGCCTTACATTGATAATATTCCTCAGCTACAGCGGGAAATGGGACATAATGCAGGCGGCAAGACGGTACGCCGAAGATGTCCTGCGCCATCCCGACAAGGCTGACGAACTTCTGGAAATGGAACCGGACGGCTTCAGCCGGTATCTTGTGACTGCAGGTATCCCGGATCCGGACCTTATCATAAGGACGTCGGGAGAAATGCGGCTCAGCAATTATCTTCTTTGGCAGGCGGCCTACTCAGAACTTCTTTTCAGCGATGTCCTGTGGCCTGATTTCAGGAAACGTGAATTTGCGGAAGCGCTTGAAGCCTATTCAAAAAGGGACAGGCGCTATGGAAAAGTGAAATAAATGCTTATATTTGCAATTTTGAATTTGGATTAAGAACATGAGAATGGGGCGATTCTTTTCTTTAATGCTTTTCATGGCATTTTCCGGTATATGCGGGTTGCATTCGGTAGCCCAGGAGAGCAAGGAGAAGATAACAGTGGATTATAACAATCCCAAGGAATACATAGTGGGCGGAGTCTCTGTCGAAGGGAACAAATATATCAATTCGGACCAGATACTGAAAATTTCAGGACTGCAGCCCGGTTTTGAAGTTACCGTACCGGGCGAGGAGTTCTCGGCAGTGGTTGACAGGCTGTGGCTCCAGAGGTATTTCGAGGATGTGACGATGGTCATAGATTCCATCACTCCATCACAGGATACGGCTTACTTCAAGATATGCGTCGTAGAGCGTCCGAGGGTTTCCCGCTGGACATATTCGGGTGTCAAGTCTGGGGAGCAGAAGGAACTTCAGGAGAGGCTGAACCTCAAGCGGGGAGGCGAGTTCTCCGACTATGTCGCCAAGACTTCCACAGATATCATCAAGCGGTACTACAAGGAGAAAGGTTTCCTGCAGACCGAGGTCAAGGTCACTACACGCCGCGATTCCCTCATCAAAAGCGCGATTACCGTCAATTTCGGGATAAACCGCGGCCCCAAGGTGAAAATCCAGAAGATAACTTTCGGCGACAGCCTCAGCGTCAAGGAAGGGAAGCTCGTCCGCTCCATGAAGAAGACGAAGGACAAGAGGCTGATCAATTTCTTCAGTTCCAAGAAATTCAACGAGAAGGAATACGAGAACGACAAGAAGAACCTCATAAGCGCGTTCAACGAGGCGGGATACCGTGATGCGAGGATCATCAAGGATACAATATATTATATAGAGCCAGGACGCCTTGAAATCGACTTCACCATCGATGAAGGCAAGAAATATTATTTCCGGAACATTACCTGGACCGGGAACTCCGTATATTCCACAGACGATCTGAACAGCGTGCTCATGATCAACAAGGGCGATGTGTATGATGTCGTCACCATGGAGCACAGGCTTTTCGGAGGTGGAAAGCAGAACGAATACGACGTGTCCAAGCTGTACCGCGACCATGGCTATCTGTTCTTCAATATCCAGCCTGTGGAGCTGAACATCGACGGGGATTCCGTGGATGTGGAGATGAGGATAGTCGAGGGCAAGCCTGCCACGCTCAACAATATTATAATAAACGGCAATGACCTGACGAACGAGAGGGTGGTCCGCCGCCAGGTCTTCACCCGTCCGGGATACCTTTTCAGCCAGACAGACTTCGAGCGGTCCATCAGGGAGATTGCATCCATGGGGCAGTTCGATCCGGAGGCCATAGCCGATCCGACCAAGGGCTACTCCATAATCCCGAACCAGCTTGACAATACCGTGGACCTTGTCTACAATGTCACTGAGAAGCCGTCCAGCCAGCTTGAACTTTCCGGAGGATGGGGCGGAAACACTTTCGTGGCCACGGTCGGAGTCAGCTTCAACAATTTCTCTACCAGGAGATTCTTCGACAAATCCGCATGGAGACCTGTGCCTCTGGGAGATGCCCAGAACCTGGCGATCCGTTTCCAGACCAACGGTACATACTACACCAGCCTTTCCGCAAGCTTCATGGAGCCTTGGCTTTTCGGCAAGAAGCCGACTTCACTGAGCATTTCAGCATATTATTCAAGGCAGACCAACTCATATCCTATATTCGATGTATTCAACAATGACGAGTTCTTCGAGGTATACGGTGTGGCTGCCGGCATCGGTAACAGGCTCAAATGGCCGGACAACTATTTCGTGCTGTATAACCAGCTCAGCTGGCAGACATACAGGCTTCAGCAATGGCCGGGAAGCTTCATCTTCGATACAGGTATTTCACATAACCTCAGCTACACGATAAGCCTTTCCAGGAACTCTACGGACCAGATAATATATCCGCGCCAGGGATCGGAGTTCAGTCTGTCACTGCAGCTGACCCCTCCTTATTCGTTGCTCAGAAAAAAGAACAAGGGTGTGCTTGACGAGAACGGCAGACCTACCAGAGTCTCGTCATGGAGGGATATCGACTACAATCTCCAGAGTTCAAGCGACAGATACCGGTGGATCGAATATCACAAGTGGTCATTCAAGGGGACTGTCTATACCAAGCTTGTCGGAGACCTCGTGCTCATGGCCAGGGCGCAGTTCGGATATCTCGGCTACTACAACAGGAACTGGGGCTATTCTCCGTTCGAAGGCTTCCTTGTCGGAGGTGACGGTATGTCGGGATATAACACGTACGGACAGGAGGTGATAGCACTGAGGGGCTATGAGAACTACTCGCTTACTCCGTATGCCCTCACCCAGTACAGTTCCCAGGGAACATATATGTCAGGTAATGTCTATGACAAGTTCACGGTGGAGCTCCGTTATCCTGTGATACTGCAGCCGCAGTCCACCATATTCGCCCTCATCTTCCTTGAAGGCGGTAACTGCTGGTCGGACATCAGGGATTTCAATCCGTTCCAGATCAAACGGTCGGCCGGAGTCGGCGTGAGGGTCTATCTTCCTGTGGTCGGCCTGCTCGGTGTGGACTGGGGATGGGGCTTCGACGATCCTGTCAACGGAGGCAGCCAGTTCCATTTCGTGATAGGACAGCAGTTCTGATATGGATAATTTTTATTATATTAGCAGAATATTCGGAAGCAGGCCCGGTCCTGCACGGTTTGAACGGAAATAAACAACAGACTTTAGATATGAAGAAAACACTATTGATTGCAGCCGCTGCCGCTTTGTTCAGCGTTGCTGCCACAGCACAGACCAAATTTGCACATGTGAACTTCGGGGAGCTTGTCCAGCTGATGCCAGAGGCGGATTCTGCCATGGTCCAGCTTGAGGCTGCCAATAACGAGGCACAGGAGACCTACTCCAGCATGGTGTCTGAATTCCAGTCGAAATATGACCAGTTCGAGCAGAAACAGGCTACCTGGACGCCTGCCGTAAGGGAGAGCAAGCAGAAGGAGCTGATGGATATACAGACCAGGGTACAGGAATTCCAGCAGGCTATCCAGCAGGACCTGAACCAGCTTCAGAACACCTTGATGTCTCCTATATACCAGAAGGCGCAGGATACTGTCAGGAGTCTTGCCCAGGCCAAGGGTGTGATATATGTCTTTGATTCTTCAACACTGCTTTATGTGGATGACACACAGAGCATAGACCTTACTTCAGAGGCGCGCACGGCTTTGAATATTCCTGCAGACAAGACTATCGAGTCCGTGATGGCTTCACGCCAGGCTGCCGCACAGCAGACGGCTTCGGCACAGCAGTGACGCCGTTTCCGGTGATCCGGAGAATGTCGGGAAAGAAACCCTGATTCAGGGCAAAGACGATTGGGGGTGACCAAATTTGGCCGCCCCCAATCGTTTTTTTGCGAAAGGCAATACTCTTCTTTCGCTCCCTTCGGGGAGCGTCTTTCATTTTGTCTTCTGGAATGTGGAAAAGTTTTCATTTCCTGCAGAGGAGCTTCTGAAAAATTTTCTAAATTTGTGTAATTTGTGAAAAACGGACTGTAACAGTAATTTAAAATTTTAGAAAATGCAACACAAAGTGATTGATGTAGAAGATGTTGTCATCCGTTTCGCTGGTGATTCGGGTGACGGCATGCAGCTGACCGGTTCACTTTTCGCGGACATGTCGGCTATCTACGGGAACGAACTGTCCACTTTCCCGGATTTCCCGGCTGAAATCAGGGCTCCCCATGGGACAGTCTCAGGTGTTTCCGGCTTCCAGGTGCATTTCGGGTCAGGCCACGTGACCACGCCCGGAGATTTTTGTGACATGCTTGTGGCGATGAATCCGGCTGCCCTGAAGTCAAACGCGAAATGGCTCAAACGTACGGCTCTTGTCCTTGTGGACGAAGATACGTTTGACGAGGAAGGGATGAAGAAGGCCGGATTCAAGACCATGGACCCGTTTTCCGAACTGCGGATTGATGACAGGACCATCATAGTGGCCCCGGTCACCACGCTTACGGCGGAAAGCCTTAAGGACAGCGGTCTTGACATGAAGACTGTCCACAAGTGCAAGAACATGTTTATCCTCGGGATGGCCTCTTTCATATACAGCAGGCCTGTCGAGCATATATACGGCTATCTTGAAAGGAAATTCGGCAGGAAGCATCCGGAACTCATCGCACCGAACAAGAAGGTGCTTAACGATGGCTACAACTACGCCTCGAACATACAGGCGATAGCCAATACATATACAGTCGTGCCGGCTCATCTGAAAAAAGGGCTGTACCGTAATATTACCGGCAACCAGGCGATAGCATGGGGTTTCCTTGCCGCATCCGAGAAGTCCGGAAGGCCTCTCTTCTGCGGTTCTTACCCTATCACCCCCGCTACGGGAATACTCGAAGAGCTTGCAATTCATAAATATCTAGGAGCCAGGACTGTCCAGGCAGAGGACGAGATTGCCGGCATATGTACGGCGATCGGGGCAGCATTTGCAGGAGATCTTGCAGTGACCACCACATCGGGGCCAGGCCTTTCACTCAAGTCAGAGGCCCTCGGCCTTGCCGTCATGACAGAGCTTCCGCTCGTGGTCGTGGACGTGCAGCGTGCCGGCCCGTCTACCGGTATCCCTACCAAGACCGAGCAGACAGACCTTGCGCAGGCCCTGTACGGCAGGAACGGGGAGTGTCCTATGGTAGTGATGGCGGCGCATTCCCCTGCCCACTGCTTTGATGCCGCATTCATGGCCTCGAAGCTTGCTCTGGAGCACATGATGCCTGTCGCACTCCTTTCCGAGGGCTTCCTCGGGAACGGATCGGAGCCTTGGTGCATACCGTCCATGGCTGATTATCCGGAGATTAAGCCTCCGTATGCGGATGCCGGGGAGACACCGTTCAGACCGTTTGTCCGTGATGGGAAGACCTATGTCCGCAAATGGGCTTTCCCGGGACAGAAAGGCCTTGAACACAGGGTCGGAGGTCTGGAGAAGTCTCCGCAGGGAGTATTGTCGTCCGATCCGGAGAATCATGAACTTATGGTGAAGTCCAGGGCTGAAAAAGTGGCCCGTGTGGCTGATGTCATCCCTCCTCTTGAGATAGACGGTCCTGCTGCCGGAGAACTTCTTGTTGTCGGCTGGGGCGGTACCTACGGACATATCCTGTCTGCGGTGCATGAAGTCCGCAAGTCCGGCAGGGAGGTCAGCCAGGTGCATTTTGACTATATCAATCCTCTGCCGTCGAATACCGGCGAGGTGCTTTCCGGATTCCGGAAGATCCTGGTATGCGAGCTGAACAGCGGTCAGTTCGCCGACTGGCTCAGGTCCAGGTATCCCGGACATGACTATATCCAGTGCAACAAGGTGCAGGGACAGCCTTTCCTTGTCCAGGAGATAGTGGATGCGATAATGGATGTGTTACAGAATTAACCGGATGACAATCATGGCTAAATATACATTTCAGGATTTCAAGAGCGACCAGGAGGTCAGATGGTGCCCAGGATGCGGTGACCATGCCGTGCTGGCCGCATTGCAGCGTGTCATGCCCAAGGTAAGTGAGGCATTGGGCTGCGAAAAAGAGGATTTTGTGGTAGTCTCGGGGATCGGATGTTCATCCCGTCTGCCTTACTATATGAACACCTATGGTTTTCACAGCATACATGGCAGGGCCACGGCCATCGCCACCGGCATAAAGGTCGCTAACCCGGACCTGGTAGTATGGCAGGCCTGCGGTGACGGTGATGCGCTGGCTATCGGAGGCAATCATTTCATACATGCGGTAAGGAGAAACGTAGATCTCAATATCATATTGTTCAACAATCAGATTTACGGTCTGACCAAGGGCCAGTATTCACCTACATCCAAGTTCGGGGCTATAACCAAGACATCCCCGTACGGGACCGTGGAGCATCCTTTCAATCCGGGAAGCCTTGTCCTCGGGTCAAAGGGCACTTTCTTCGCAAGGAGCCTGGACAGCGAGCTGAAGCTCAATGAAGAGATAATGTATGCCGCGGCACTGCACAAGGGGACATCAGTGATGGAGATGCTGACGAACTGCGTCATCTTCAACGACGGCGCCCACAAGGCCATATCTGACAGGGCCACAAGGGCGGACAGGACTATTGTACTGAGACACGGGGAGAAGATGATATTCGGAAGCAACAGGGACAAGGGTATCGTACTTGACGGGCTCAGGCTCAAGGTGGTGACAATCGGAGAGAACGGAGTTACGGAGGATGACATACTCACCCACGATGCGCACAGCGACAACATCGGTCTCCATACCATGCTTGCCGACATGAAGTATCCGGATTTCCCTGTCGCGCTCGGCATCATCAGAGATGTGGCTGATGTCACGTACGATGAGGCCGTCAAAGCCCAGGTGGATGAGGTCACTGCGAGGTCAAGGATTAGGTCCGTGGACGACCTGCTGAAGAGCGGGTCCGTCTGGGAAGTGAAATGACACAACCAGCCTGTAACGGGCAATAAAAATAATCACATTTTATGAACACATCAGAAATAATGGCCAGACTGAAGGTCAAGCATGCAAATGAGAAAGAATATTTGCAGGCAGTTCAGGAAGTACTCGAAACCATAGAGGATGTATATAACCAGCATCCTGAGTTTGAGGAAGCCAAGATCATCGAACGGCTTGTGGAGCCGGACAGGATTTTCACTTTCAAGGTGACGTGGGTGGATGACAATGGCGAGATACAGACCAATACCGGTTACCGCGTACAGTTCAATTCTGCCATAGGTCCGTACAAAGGCGGACTGCGCTTCCATCCTTCGGTGAATGTCTCTATCCTCAAGTTCCTGGGTTTCGAGCAGATTTTCAAGAACGCGCTGACTACGCTCCCTATGGGCGGCGGAAAGGGCGGCTCGGATTTCAACCCGAAAGGGAAGTCGGATGCGGAAATCATGCGTTTCTGCCAGGCTTTCATGCTGGAACTCTGGAGAAACATCGGGCCTGACACTGATGTGCCGGCAGGCGATGTGGGCGTAGGCGGACGTGAGATCGGATATCTTTTCGGAATGTACAAGAAGCTTGCACGCGAGCATACAGGCGTGTTGACAGGGAAGGGAATGACGTGGGGAGGCTCACTGATACGCCCTGAGGCCACCGGTTTCGGCGCAGTATATTTCGTACAGCACATGCTTCACGTCCAGGGCAAGGACATCAAGGACAAAAAAGTGGCCATTTCCGGCTTCGGAAATGTCGCATGGGGCGCGGCCATGAAGGCTACACAGCTCGGCGCACATGTCATTGCAATATCCGGCCCTGACGGTGTCATATATAATCCGAACGGAATGACAGACGAGAAGATCGCATATATGCTTGAGCTTCGCAGCTCGAACAATGATGTGGTGGCTCCGTTTGCAGACAAGTTCCCTGATGCCGTATTCTATCCGGGGAAGAAGGCCTGGAGCATCAAGTGTGACATTGCAATGCCGTGTGCATACCAGAATGAACTGACCGGCGAGGATGCCAGGGAGCTTCTGGACAACGGTACATGGTGCTGCGCCGAGGTATCCAACATGGGATGTACTCCTGAGGCGATAGCGGAATTCCAGAAGGCAAAGATACTCTTCGCTCCTGGAAAGGCCGTCAATGCGGGCGGCGTGGCCACTTCAGGTCTTGAAATGACCCAGAATGCCATGCACATTAGCTGGAGTGCCGAAGAGGTGGACAAGAAACTCCACGAGATCATGTCCAACATCCATCACTCATGTGTACGCTACGGAACCCAGCCGGACGGATATATCAATTATCTCAAGGGCGCAAATATCGCAGGGTTCATGAAAGTGGCCACTGCGATGCTTGAACAAGGCGTGATATAGGAGGCCTATGGCACATTTCGGGCATTTGGCAGAAAAGACCAACGTGAAGCGTGCAGTGCTGCTTCCGTTGGTCATTGCTGTGACCCTTTTCCTGTGGCTTGTCCCTACGGACTTCTACGGTATTGAAGGGCTCACGGTCGTGGAACAGCGTACTATCGCCATATTCGTGTTCACAGCTCTGATGTGGATGTTCGAGATAATCCCGACATGGACCACGTCTGTAATCTCGATCGTGATCATGCTTCTGACCATATCGGACAGCTGCATCTGGTTCATGAAAGGATCCGGAATCCCGGCAGAGATGGGGACGTTTGTCAGCTACAAGGCAATTCTTGCAACTTTTGCCGATCCGGTGATAATGCTTTTCCTGGGCGGTTTCGTACTGGCTATAGCCACCACGAAGGTCGGGCTTGACGTCCAGCTCGCGAAAGCCTTGCTCAAGCCGTTCGGCAAGAGGTCGGAATTCGTGCTGCTCGGCTTCCTGTTCGTGATAGGTCTTTTTTCCATGTTCATGAGCAATACGGCCACGGCTGCCATGATGCTTACATTCCTTGCTCCGGTGCTGCGTACTCTGCCTCCGGACGGCAAGGGCAGGATAGGCCTGGCGCTGTCCATTCCGATAGCAGCCAATCTGGGCGGTATCGGAACACCTATCGGCACCCCTCCGAATGCTATTGCCCTCGGCTATCTGAATGATTCCCTCCACATGGGCGTGGGCTTCGGTGAATGGATGCTTGTGATGGTGCCGTATGTGCTTGTGATGCTTCTGATATCATGGGGGCTGCTGCTGCTTTTCTTCCCGTTCAAGCAGAAGACGATCGAGCTGCGGATTGAGAATACTCACCAGAAGACATGGCAGACATACGTC
Organism: uncultured Bacteroidales bacterium; assembly: GCA_944326315.1. Classification (GTDB taxonomy): domain Bacteria; phylum Bacteroidota; class Bacteroidia; order Bacteroidales; family UBA932; genus Cryptobacteroides. Next base: position 16,715 of record CALVDP010000010.1, on the reverse strand, counting down.
GTTTATGTCACGTTCGCCGTCACAATCCTCCTGTGGATGCTTGACAGGGTGACCGGCATAAATTCCAATGTGGTGGCCATGATTCCGGTCGGAGTCTTCGCCGTGACAGGCATACTGACGAAGGAAGACCTGAAGGAAATCAACTGGAGCGTGCTCTGGATGGTGGCCGGCGGTTTCGCCCTCGGTATTGCCTTGCAGAGTACCGGTCTTGCCGAGCATCTGGTCAATTCCATACCGTTCGGCCAGTGGCTGCCTCTGGTCGTGATACTTGTCTCAGGCTTCATCGGCTATTTCATTTCGAACTTCATCTCGAATACGGCTGCAGCGAATCTGCTGGTGCCTATAATGAGTGCCGTCGGAGTGGGAATGGGGGATTCCCTGGCTGCCGCAGGAGGACTCAAGACCCTTCTTGTCGGAGTGGCATTGTGTACTTCGCTTGCCATGCTGTTCCCTATCAGTACACCTCCGAATGCCCTTGCGCATTCTACCGGGCTGGTGACGACCAAGGATATGGCCAAGGTCGGGATTCTGATAGGCGTCATAGGCTATGTGCTCGGTTATGTGATGCTCTTTTTTATCGGGATTTAGAAAAAATACCCTATCTTTGCACAAGACACGGGGCTGTGTCGAATTGGATTTCGGCTCGGTCCCGTGTCTTGTGATGTATATAACAAACAACGTGAATTCGATGAAATGAATGGAATGAATTTCATAGAATTACCTCTATGGAGGACGAAGTCCGATGTAAGTTCTCCCCTACGCAGGGGAGAATTTAAGAGGGGTGACACGAAAAAGGAAATGGATTTCGAAGAAATCGTAACGTCAGTTCGACGGAATCTTTGATACTGAACATAATAATTCGTCGAACTGACGTTAACAAACAGGAAATGAAAAGGATAATTGCTGTATTGCTGCTGACCGCATCAGTATCCTGCATGGCGGTGCGTGCCGGGGAAATTCCGGAAACCAGGGAGGGGAACAATCCTGTGTCCGGTGAATTGAAAAACCATTTCAAGTTCTACGGGTTCGTCCGCAACTTTTTCGCATTCGATACGAGGGAAAGCGTCGCAGGTACGGGTGACCTTTTCTATTATCTGCCGAAGGACGTGGACATGAACGAGGACGGGTCACAGGACCTGAACAGCCAGACCTCCTTCAGATTCCTGGCCCTTACTACAAGGCTCGGGGTGGATATCGGCGGCTACAGGATCGGACATACAAGCTTCGGCGGCAAGGTGGAGACAGACTTCTACGCCGGCCTTACAGACAAGATAAACGGTACGGCGCAGCTCCGTCTCCGTCAGGCATATCTTACAATCGGCTGGGATGACCTTCCGATGGGCAGGGAGAACAGGGCGGCCGTGGCCCTGAAGATGGGCCAGGCATGGCATCCGATGGCGGCAGACCAGCCTCATGTGACTTCACTGGAGACCGGAGCCCCGTTCAATCCGTTCAGCCGCACCCCGCAGGTGCTCATGGATGCATCATTGGGCAGCCATTTCATGATTTCTGCGGCTGCATTGTGGCAGATGCAGTACCAGTCGGCAGGTCCGGACGGCGCTTCTGCCAAATACATTAAATATTCATGCACTCCTGAGGCTTATATCGGCCTGACATACAAGACTGCAGGCGGCTTCCTGGCAAGGGCCGGAGTGGACATCCTCAGCATCAAGCCGCGGAGGACAGGCCTCAACAGCCAGGGGGTGACGGTCAAGGTTTCCGACAGGATCACTACCATGAGCTATTATCTTTTCCTCCAGTACAGGAAGGGCAAGTTCGAGGCCAAGGCCAAGAGCGTGCTGAGCGAGGGAGGCGAACATATGAATATAATGAGCGGATACGGAGTCTCGTACAGAGACAACGGAGTTGACGGCCACTGGGAATATGTTCCGCTATATGCTTCGTCAACATGGGCTTCGGTATCATACGGAAAAAAATGGCAGGTCATGCTGATGGGCGGTTATATCAAGAATCTGGGTACGGACAATCCTCTTTACGACAACAATGCTTCTTTAGTGACAGACAAGACGTCGGGCGGCAGAAACTATACGGATGCAGACAACCTGTATTTCAATGGAAACGGATTCTCCAATCTGAATGAGATGTGGCGTGTAATCCCTACCGTCGCTTATAACATAGGGAAATTCACGCTGGCCCTCGAATGGAATATCACAAGTGCCAGATATGGCGAATACACGGTCTTCGAAGATACTCCGGGGAAGAAGTATCTGGATGCCGACACGGGGCTTGCAAGGGACAACCTTCACTGGGTCACGAACCACCGCATCCAGATGATGGTGAGATTCACCTTCTGACGGCAGACATAAAGGTGCAGTCGGGGAACCTGCACATAAACAATCAAAACACCATTTATGAAAAAAGTTCTTTTTATTTCAGCCATCCTGGCAGGAGCTGTATCGTCTTCAGCGCAGGATATCCAGTTTCACTACGATTTCGGCAAATTGCTTTACGGCAGGGGAGGGAACATTACGGAATACCGTCCCCGGATGACCACAACAGTGGAAATGTTTCGCCCGGACAAGTGGGGCAGCACATTTTTCTTCGTGGACATGAACTATGGCAGCAAGACAGGGGACGGTGGCGTGCTCGGTGCATATTGGGAGATTTCGAGGAATCTCAGGTTCTGGGACATACCTGTTTCCGTACATGTTGAATACAATGGCGGCCTTGACATCCAGGGACCCGGATCCGGTACAGGTGCATATGACGATGCCTGGCTTGCCGGTCCGGACTGGCAGCTTGCGAGCAGGGACATGAGCCGCACATTCTCTCTGGCTGTCATGTATAAGGCAATCCCGAGAAATATGAAAAACCCTCACAATTTCCAGGTGACGGCTACCTGGAACGTGAATTTCTGGCAGGGACGCTTCCTGTTCAGCGGTTTTGCAGACTTCTGGATGGAGAACAGACCGTGGCAGGTCACTGCACACAGCGGGGCGGACGGGACAGATTTCATATTCCTTGCCGAACCGCAGCTGTGGTATAACTTCAATACGCTTGAAGGTCTGCAGGATTTCAACCTGAGTATCGGTACGGAAGTGGAAATAAGCAGTAATTTCGTACAGTCCGGTTTTTTTGTCATTCCGACAATTGCGCTCAAATGGACATTTTGACGTATCGGACAGACTGTCAGCACATTTTTATTTGGTTTTTCGGTTTTTATTGCCTAACTTTCGGAAAGTTATGGAACTTAAAGTTTAACATAATAATTTTAAACAGAAATGAAAGAGCTTGTAGATCAGATCAAGGCAGAGTATGAGGTATTTGCAGCAAATGCTGATGCTCAGGTTGAGAAAGGCAACAAGGCAGCGGGAGCACGTGCACGCAAGGCAGCCTTGAACATCATGAAGATGATGAAAGAATTTAGAAAAGTCTCTGTCGAGAGTTCTAAATAACTTTTCCGCAACGAAATTTATTTCTATGGGATTGGCTGAGGACAGCCGGTCCCATATTTTTTGTCTGTCGCACCCGTACTGTCTGTTTCCTGATGTTTACTGGTGGGGAGTCACCTACATGATAAAACCTGGTTGCAGGACTTTTTGATTAATTTTGCAATGTTTTTGACAATAGGACAATGGCTGAAAAGAAAATGGGAAAGGGTAACTTCCCTGTTCTGGGAATGAGTTGCGCAGCCTGTGCCTCCCGGGTGGAGAAGACTCTCGGGCAGCAGCCGGGAGTGGTGTGCGCATCGGTGAATTATGCTTCATCCGTGGCTTCTGTGGAGTATGACAGCACTTTATGCAGTCCTGAAACCTTGAAAAAGGCTGTCCGCGACGCCGGATACGACCTTCTCGTGGACAGTGGGGCAGACATGGAAGATGAGGCGGAGAAGGCCCGCAGGAAGAGGTATGTCTCACTAAGGCGCAGGACTGTATGGGCCATCCTGCTTTCCCTTCCTGTAGCCGTAACGGGGATGTTTTTCATGGACAGGCCTTATGCGAATCTTGTGATGTGGGTATTGTCAACACCTGTTGTCTTCTGGCTCGGAAGAGGCTTCTATGCCGGTGCATGGAAACAGCTGAAGCACCGTACCGCCAACATGGACACTCTGGTGGCATGCAGTACTGGCATAGCATATCTGTTCAGTGTATTCAACATGCTTTATCCGGATTTCTGGCTGTCAAGAGGCATCGAGCCTCACGTCTATTTCGAGGCATCAAGTGTGATTATTGCCTTCATACTTCTTGGCAGGCTTCTGGAAGAACGTGCGAAAGGCAGCACGTCTGATGCCGTGAAAAAGCTTATGGGACTGCAGCCGAGGACGGTCTCGGTCGTGGACGGTGACGGATACCGCGAGATACCGGTCTCCGCGATATGTGCTGGAGACATCATTGTCGTGAGACCGGGCGAACGGGTGGCTGTGGACGGAACGGTGACCTCGGGAGCTTCATATCTGGACGAGAGCATGCTCAGCGGTGAGCCGGTCCCGGTGCTCAAGGAAGAAGGTGCCAGAGTATATGCCGGCACGATAAACCAGAAGGGAAGTTTCCGCTTCAGGGCGGACAAGGTCGGGGCGGACACGCTTCTGTCCAGGATAATCGCCATGGTGCAGGATGCCCAGGGCAGCAAGGCCCCTGTGCAGAAACTCGTGGACAGGATAGCGGCAGTATTCGTACCTGTCATTATGGGAATATCGGTCCTGTCTCTGGTAATGTGGATTCTCCTTGATCCCGAGAACGGTTTCACACACGGTCTTCTCGCCATGGTGACAGTGCTGATTATTGCATGTCCGTGCGCCCTCGGCCTTGCGACCCCTACCGCCATCATGACCGGTATTGGCAAGGGAGCCGGACTCGGAATACTGATCAAGGATGCGGAGAGCCTTGAGACGGCCAGGAAAGTGGATGTGTTGGTCGTCGACAAGACAGGGACATTGACGGAAGGCAGGCCGGAAGTCTCCAGGCTTGTCTGGGCTCCGGACGTGACAGACGGGAGGCGCGGCATACTTGAAGGCATTCTGTCCGGCATGGAGAAGATGTCTGAGCATCCGCTTGCCGATGCCGTGTCCCGGTATCTGGCTTCTGCCGGAAATGTATCTCTTGACGGGTTCCGGAGTATTACCGGCGCAGGTATAAGTGCCATGCATGGAAGTGAAATGTATCTTGCCGGAAACAGGAAACTCATGACAGACAATGGAGTCATGATAGACACCATGCTTGACGAGGCGGCCTCCGCGATGGAGGAGGAAGCCAACACTGTAATATGGTTTGCAGGGAACGGAAAGGCACTGGCCGTGGCAGGTGTCACAGACAAGGTCAAGCAGGGCTCTGCAGAGGCTGTGTCATTGCTGCAGAAACAGGGTATCGATGTATGGATGCTTACCGGCGACAATGAGAAGACAGCTGCTGCAGTGGCGTCGATGACAGGCATAAGGCATTACAAGGCCGGAATCCTGCCGCAGGACAAGGCCGGTTTTGTCGCCTCGCTCCAGAAGCAGGGACATAAGGTGGCTATGGCCGGTGACGGGATAAATGACAGTGCCGCCCTTGCCATGGCTGATCTCAGCATAGCGATGGGGAACGGCAGCGATATAGCCATGGATGTGGCCAACATGACAATCATTTCCTCCGATCTTTCCAAAATTCCCGAGGCCCTGCAGCTTTCCCGGCTGACAGTGCGTACTATCAGGCAGAATCTTTTCTGGGCATTCATATATAATATTATAGGCGTGCCGATAGCTGCCGGTGTGCTGTATCCGTTGAACGGTTTCCTCCTTAATCCGATGATTGCCGGAGCGGCAATGGCATTCAGCAGTGTGAGTGTCGTAAGCAACAGCTTGAGGTTGAAAGGAAAAAGCCTCGGTATGGACCGTGCCGTCAGTGAAGTACGGTGTCAGGATGGACTATGTGAAGACAAACAACCGAAAACCAATAATATCACGAAAACCAATAATAATATTATTATGAGGAAGGAATATAAGGTAGACGGCATGATGTGCAACAATTGCCGCAAACATGTAGAAAAGGCATTGAATGCTCTTGAAGGGGTAACTGCATCTGTCACTCTCGACCCTCCTGTAGCTGTGGTCGAGTTTGAGAACGGCAAATCATACACCCTGGACGAACTGCAGAAGCAGGTAAGTGAAGAGGCTGGCGAATATATCCTGCACGAATGACGTATAGGATGTAAGTTCTCCCATATGCAGGGGAGAATTTAAGAGGGTGACACGAAAAAGGAAAAGAGATTTCGAAGAAATCGTTAATGTAATATGCCAGGGAAAGGACAGAACAGGCTGTTGAAGATGGTGCAGGACGGGCTGCCGATGACACTCGGACAGCAGCTCAAGCTTACCGTCCAGCTCAGTATTCCTGCTATCATATCTCAGCTTTCATCCATACTGATGCAGTTCATAGATGCTTCTATGGTGGGATCGCTTGGAGCCGAAGCTTCTGCATCGATAGGGCTCGTGTCTACCACGACATGGCTGTTTGCGGGAATCTCTGTGGCCTGCGCCACCGGTTTTTACGTACAGGTATCGCATCTTCTGGGATCCAAGGACACTGCCAACGCCCGCAGCGTGCTCAGACAGTCGCTGGTGATGGTCCTTGCGTTCAGCATAGTCGTGTCGGCCGTAGGATGCGCCGTCAGCGGGCCTCTTCCCGGATGGCTGGGCGGTGACGAGGCCATAAGGCATGATGCTTCTATGTATTTCCTGATATACATGATGTCATTGCCGTTCCTGCAGCTCAATATGCTTTCCAGCGGCATGCTGAGAAGCAGCGGCAACATGTATACGCCGAGCATGCTCAATGTTCTGATGTGCCTGCTCGATGTGATATTCAATTACTTCCTGATTTTCCCGTCCCGTCACGTGGATCTGCTGGGGATGGACCTGTATATGCCCGGAGCCGGGCTCGGGGTGACAGGGGCGGCCATAGGTACGGCCCTTGCCTCTATGATAGTCGCTGGCATGCTGCTTTATTCCCTGTGTGTCAGGTCTCCTGAACTGAACCTTGTCCAGGAGAAAGGCAGTTTCAGACCGACAATGCAGTGTTTCAGGAATGCTGTAGGCATAGCCCTGCCGATGGGGTGCGAGAGGATAATAATGTGCGGTGCCCAGATAATGTCTACAGTCATCATCGCCCCTCTTGGTACAGTGGCGATAGCCGCCAATTCATTTGCCATTACGGTGGAGAGCCTGTGCTATATGCCGGGCCACGGTGTATCGAACGCTGCCACCACACTGGTGGGGCAGAGCATGGGCGCCCGCCGGCGTGACCTTACCTGGCGTTTCGCCCACATTTCCGTACTCATGGGAATGGCCGTGATGACAGTCATGGGGACTGTCATGTATGTCACTGCACACGGTATGATGGGTATAATGACACCTGATGCTGCAGTACAGGAGCTCGGGGCCAGAATCCTCAGGATAGAGGCGTTCGCCGAGCCGATGTATGCAGCATCAATAGTGGTTTACGGTGTGTTTGTAGGAGTGGGTGACACCCTGGTGCCGAGCATAATGAACCTGGGCAGCATATGGGCGGTCAGGCTTACTCTGGCGGCTGTACTTGCACCGGAATACGGCCTTACAGGCGTCTGGATAGCCATGTGCGTGGAGTTATGCTTCCGCGGAGCCATCTTCCTGGTCCGTCTTTACCGCCGCAAATGGCTCAAGTGACGGTCCCGGACTGTCAGTCGATTTCCACAAGTTCGTAGTCCCTTGTGCCAAGTCCTATCTTCTCGGCATATTCGACCGTATGTCTTCCGTTGCGGCTTTCTATACGTTCTATCAGCGGTCTGTTGTCGTTTCCTTCCTCAGGTTTCATATTATACACGTAGTCAAGGCATGCCTGGTCAAGGGCGACAGGATCCGTGGATGCGAAAATCCCTACATCGAGCATTTCCGGATCGGCCGGGTGTGAATCGCAGTCACAGTCGACGGAGATATTGTTCATTACATTGATATAAAGTATCTTGTCTCCGAAATAATCTGCTACTCCCTGTGCGGCTGCGGCCATGGATTCAAGGAATCCGTCCTGGTCATCCACATTGGACCAGAGTTCCCCGACTTCCTGGGTGCGTCCTGCGCTGTGGATATATGCCTTGCCGTTTGCGGAGGCCACCCCTATGGACTGGTTCTTGATGACCCCGCCGAAGCCGGCCATCGCATGTCCCTTGAAATGGGCGAGGTTTATCATGAAGTCGTAGTTCTTAAGATGTGTGCCTACGATACGATTGTCCCGTTCACCTTATGGACGAGGTCTCCTATCAGGGCAGGCTGGAGGAAATTATGGCCTCCTGGCTCTCCGGTACTGATCTTTACAGCTACCCGTCCTTCTGCAGGACGTCCGGTGGCTTCATAGACTTTCACAAGCGCTTCAGGCGTGATTTCCCTCGTCATATAGACTTTGGCCCCGGCCTGTCCCGCTTCTTTGGGATGGCTTGAACATGCTGTCGCAAGTCCGAGCACCATGATTGAGAAAAGAATTCTTTTCATATGACAGTATATAATTGTTCAGACTGCAAAATTATATTGTTTTGCAGAGCCTGGCTTGCCCGTATTACGGTATTTGTTACCATTTTTACATGATGCTTTTACTGATGTATTTGCATGATGTGCCGGACTAAAGGAAAGGATTGAAATGCCTTATACCTGGACCCCGGCTGTACCGGTGCGGGCAGATATGCGAATTTTACAGGTTTTTTGAAGATTTGTCCATATTTGCCGGGATACTTTGCGGTATATTTGATTCCGTCATTTATACAGGACCTGAACGATCATAAACCACATAAACAACTGACAAGATGAAGATATCTCGTGAAAGAATAGCAGCGGCAATGACAGTGCTCCTTGCCGTGTCAGCCTGCGAGAAGGGCAGTGCTGCAGATGAAAATCAGGATACGGCGCAGCCCGTGGAGCGCCCGACGGAACTTGTCACTGAAGTCTACAGGGCCTATCCGTACGGAAAGAACGCCTGCGTGGATTCATACCTGACGATTGAATTCGGCACTGTCCCCGAGACAGGGACATCCGGACAGATCAGGATAATCCGGGCCGACGGCACGGTCGCGGACATGATAGACATGGCGGATGTGGCAGCAGCGGCAGACAGACCGCAGATGACGGGTGAGACTCTTTTCAATACGGCTATGGATGCGATAGGGTCCGGGGCGACAGGATATTACAGGATTGTCTGGTATGATCCGGTCACGGTTGACGGCAATACGGTGACCGTCAGGCTGCATTCCGACAGACTCGACTACGGTGAAGAATATTCGGTGGAGATAGACGACGGGGTAATACTTGCTGACGGCTTTGACGGTATTGCGTCCGGAGAATGGACCTTTTCAGTGATGCAGAGCCCCGAAAAGGATGCCGAAGTCACGGCAGGCGGCAGGGACAGCGATTTCATGACAATACAGGGGGCTGTGAATTTCGCCAACAGCTGCGGGCAGAGCCATGAACTGACAATCTCTGTTGCAGCCGGTATCTATGAAGAGCAGCTTTACATTCGTTCGAAGAACAACCTGACAATAAAAGGTGCCGGCAAGGGAAATACTGTCATCAGGGCTGACAACTGCAATGATTACGTGAACGGTGTCGGCAGCGGCGTGACTTCAGTCCCGGAAATAGGTGAGCCGGTGTCCAGGACAGGCGGACGGTCTGTGGTGCTCGTGGAGAACTGTGACATGCTGCGGCTGGAAGATCTTTCGATTGAGAACACTCATGGGCATGGAAGTCAGGCGGAGACAATATATTTCAACTGCGACAACGGGCGTCTGATAGCGTCTGGATGCAATTTCACCAGCGAACAGGATACCATTGAGCTGAAAGGGTGGTGTCTTTTCCGTGGCTGCAAGGTGACAGGCGACGTGGATTTCATCTGGGGATATGCGAAAGCTGCCCTTTTCGATTCCTGCGAAATATGTTCATGCAGCAATGACGGTGGCGGGTACGTGGTCCAGGCACGCTGCGCTGCCGGAGACCGTGGATTCGTCTTCCTTGACTGCACCCTTACTTCAGAGGGGGGAACGGAAGAAGGGTCTGTCTACCTCGCAAGATCCGGAGGCAGCAGGGATTATTATGACAATGTTTCTTACATTTCATGCAGGATGTCTTCCCATATCTCAGATGCCGGATGGTATTCAAATCCGGCCCCGAATCCTTCTTCAGCCACATCCTCGCAAGGATGGAAGGAATACAGGAGCATGAACCTGTCCGGAGTGCCGCTTGACCTGTCATCCCGTTACCAGGGCAGCGCGGAACTGTCACAGTCCGACTGTGAAGCCTTGTATAAGGATGCTGCCGCAGTGTTTTCTGAGTGCCCGCACGGGACATCATGGGCGGAATAGGGTATCTGCATTAATTTTCTTTTTCAGCATGAAGTTTTTCTTTTTTAATGGTCCGGATTTATGACAAATCCGGACCTTCTTATTATCTTTGTAAGGTTTTCACCATATAGACAACAGAACTTATGAAAATTTCAGACAAATATAAGGTCCGCGAAATGGCAGGCCAGCATGTCGTGATCATCCAGGGAAAACACGGGGAAGACATGACCAGAATCATATCACTCAACGAATCCTCCCTGTTTCTCTGGAACACGATGCAGGGACGTGAATTCGGAGCCGACGATGCCGCACAGGCGCTTATGGACAAGTACGGTATTGACAAGGAACTTGCCGCCCATGATGCGAAGGCATGGTGCGACAAGCTGTCGGAATGCGGGCTTCTTGAAGGCTGACGGATGAAAATCAAGGATATATATTCCCTGATACCGGAAAGTTATCGGAAGAAAGGCATTCTGGTATCGCTTTCCCTATTCCTCAGGGCTGTCCTTGATTTTGCAGGTGTGGTGGTGTTCATACCTGTCCTCTCCAGAGTACTTGAACAAGAAGGAAATATATTGTCCGTCCTGCCGGTGGCCGCAGGGGCCATGGCCTTCATTCTGGTGAAAAGCATGGCTGTCATCGGACTTACAAGGTACAGAAGCCGTTTCGTCTTTTCACTTTACGGGACGCTTGCCGATACTGTGCTGAAGAAATTCGTGAGCAGGGGACTCCTGTTCATCAGACAGTCCAACAGCGTGGATCTTGCCAACAAGGTGAATGCAGTCACCATGACTTTCATTTCCGGCGTGATGCTTTCTCTTTTGAATGCTGCCTCTGCGGTAATCCTGCTGGTAATCATCCTTGTCGCGCTGTTCATATATGAGCCGCTTCCTACACTTGCCCTGATATTTGTCATCGGGCCCTTCCTGTTCTTTTATTCCTTTTTCGTAAGGAACAGGGTCAAGGCGCTTGGGGCGATGGAAAACCAGGCCAGGAAAGATCAGATACGTTCTGTACTGGAGCTTTTCAGAGGCTATCCCGAATATTGCATAAACGGTGCTGTCGGCCATCAGACGGATGTGTTCGGAGACAGCATTTCCAGGGTGAGCGATGTGAGGGTAAGGTCAGAATCTTATTCCGCCGCGTCTTCCGGCTTTATGGAGCTGACAATGATGCTGTCGATAATACTCCTTATGCTCCTTTCCATGTCCACATCCTGGGGGATATCCATGACGTTCGGGATATTTGCCCTGTCGGCCATGAAAATCCTGCCGTCCGTCAGGTCAATAGTGGCATGCTGGCAGTCTGTCCAGTCGTCAGAGTACAGTATCGGCGTGCTCAAGGAGATACTTGAGGCCCCGGATACGGATGCTCCGAAGGCAGCCGGACCTATGGATTTCAACAGGTCATTATCTCTCAGGTCCGTGTCATTCCGTTATGATGATGCGGGACCGTTCCTCTTCAAGGATTTCAGTCTTGAAATCAGAAAAGGGGAGTATGTCGGTATCAAGGGACATTCAGGCGCAGGTAAGACGACTTTGTTCAATCTGCTGATGGGGTTCTACAGGCCGGAAGCCGGAGGACTCTTCGTGGATGACACTGAAATTACAGGGGAGAATGTCCTGTCATGGCAGGCCCTTGTCGGGTATGTGCCTCAGGACGTTTTTCTTGTAAACGGGACATTTGTCGAGAATGTGGCTTTCGGACAGGATGCATCCGGGGCTGACCGTGGGAAGATCGAACATATTTTCAGGAAGGTCGGGCTGTGGGACTGGATTTCCGGCCTGCCTGACGGAATGGATACATTGCTCGCGGAAGCCGGCAACTCCATATCCGGAGGGCAGAAACAGCGTATCGGGATAGCAAGGGCTTTGTACAAGGGGGCGTCGGTCCTGTTTTTCGATGAGGCCACATCGTCTGTAGACATCCGGGCCGAGGTCGAGATCAACAGGTTCATAACGGAGCTTTCAGAGGAAGATGACTCTCTGACTGTCATTGTGATAGCCCACAGACAGGAGACTTTGGATTCTTGTTCCAGACTTATTGACCTGGACAGGCTCATGGCAGATGCGGGGTATCCATCGTACTGCAGCGGTCCTGATGTCGGAAACAGTCATAAGTGATAAGATATTTTGGATTACCGGTTAAATTTACATAATGAAGAATCATGACAGAGAAAAGAATAAGAGTGGCGGATTTCACCTTTTCGGTGACTGGACGGTCGTTTCTTGGTTTTCTGATGCATTCAGGTGCCTTTCAGAATTTTTTCACGGAAGCGGAGGCGGATTTCAGCATCGTTTCTGACTTGTCGGAAGCGGAAGTCCTGCAGTCCGGGACATATTCCGGCAGGAAGGTATGCTATGAAATAAGTTTCGAGGGTATAGACTGCTCTTTCGGTACGGCCGGGGAGTCCATCTATTTCGACATGAAGTCACCGGACAAGGCTTCTACGCTGGTCCTGTTGTGGACTCCGGGCGATGTGACGGTGAAGGCCACTGACGGGGATTATTCGCCTTCAATGTCGAGATTCGGCCTGTGGATGGCAGTGAATATGCTGTGCATACCCAGAAAGTGCGCGGCAATACACAGCTCTGTCAATGTCTGCAACGGAGCGGCTGTCATGTTTCTCGGGGAATCCGGCACAGGCAAGAGCACTCATACAAGACTTCTGCGTGAGAGGTATCCGGAGATGCACCTGCTCAATGACGACAGCCCGTTCGTAAGGGTCATGGATGACGGCAGGACATTGGTCTACGGCTCGCCGTGGAGCGGCAAGACGCCATGCTACAGACAGGAAAAATGGCCTCTGAAGGCCATGGTGCGGCTCAGCCAGGCTCCTTACAACAGGATGGCAGTCCTGCCTCCCCTCCAGGCTATCGGTGCCATGCTCCCTTCCTGTCCTCCGGCGTTCGGATATGTGGAGGTGACATCCGACATGATATGCAGCCTTGTTTCGGATGTGGTGTCGTCAGTATCCCTTTACCATCTTGAGTGTTTGCCGGACACTGCTGCTGCTGAGCTTTCTTACAATACTGTGTTCGGAACAGACCGCAGGAGTGTGGACAATGCCTGACAGGCAAGGAGGCTGTGATGTCAGAAAAGGATGACTCAAAGGTATTGGTAATACCCAACGATGTGTTTTTCAACAGTGTGACCGAGACTCTTTCCGCCGGTACGGATGTGGTGCTGACGGTCAAGGGCTACAGCATGTTCCCTTTCATGAGAAACGGCAAGGACAAAGTCTGTCTGGAGAAATACGACGGCGGAAAGCTGTCTGAAGGTGATGTGATTTTGTTCAGATATCATGGAAAGCATATCCTGCACCGTATATACGGGATATCGACCACCCCTGACGGCTCGCTTCTGTACCGTACAATGGGAGACGGCAATGTCAGGGGAATGGAATATGCCCGTGCCGGTGATATATCCGGTGTCATGGTGTCAAGGATTTCCCCGTCAGGAAGGGAATGGCGGTGCAGTACAGCTTCCTGGAGGTTCTGCTCGTCCGCATGGATGCGGCTATATCGTGTCAGGCGTTGGTGCCTGGCTGTCATGAGACGTATCTACCGTTGAATTTTTGGGCCTGGTATTGAATGTATTCATGGCCCTGTCAGGCCCGATTGTGGCAAATGCCTTGATTCCTTCGATGACCTTGTCACATATCCCTGGCATCTGCTTCATCTCTTCTTCATCAAGCGTGCCCAGAACGAAATCTATCTGTCCGCCACGGCTGAAATTGTTGCCGATGCCTACACGGATGCGTGCATAGTCCTGGCTGCCGAGAAGTTCCGTGATGTTGGCAAGACCGTTGTGTCCTCCTGCGCTTCCGTTCTTGCGCATTCTCAATGTCCCGAAAGGCAGGTTGAGGTCGTCTGATATCACTATCAGTTTCTCGATGGGAAGCTTGAGCTCGCTCATCCAGTACCTCACGGCCTTCCCGCTCAGGTTCATGTAAGTGGATGGCTTCAGCAGTGTGAACTTGCGTCCCTTGAACTGTATTTCGGCTATGCTCCCGTACCGTTCTGTCCTGAAAACAGTATTGGATGCCTTGGCCCAGGCATCCAATACCATAAAACCCATGTTGTGTCGGGTGTCCGAATATTCTGCGCCGATATTACCGAGACCGGCTACCAGAAACTGGTCCATACTCCAGACAGTCAGGTTATGCGTTGTTCTGTGCCATTGCTGTAGCACGTGTAGCCCTTACAGAGCAGATGATTGTAGCCTTAGGAGATACTATGTTGATGTTGTCATAGTGAAGGTCTCCTGCGACGATCTGCTTGCCTATCATGAGGTTGGTCACGTCAACTTCAAGTGTGTCAGGGAGATTCTCCATCAGGGCGCTGACGCGGAGCTTGCGGCTTGAAACGAGCAGCTTACCTCCGAGTTTCACACCTTCAGAGTGTCCCGTGATGACTACCGGTACGTCGATCACCACCGGCTTGTCTTCAGTGACTGCGAGGAAGTCCACGTGGAGAGCCTCGTCTGTCACAGGATGCCACTGTACCTCATGGAGGACAGCAAGGAATTTCTGGCCGTCACTGAGTTCAAGGTCGATTATGTATGAATTCGGTGTATGTGTAAGTGACTTCAGGTCCTTGGCAGACACTGTGAAGATTACGTTTTTGATGCCTGACCCGTAAATGTTGCAAGGTACAAGCCCCTGTTTGCGGATGCTCTTGACTACCGCCTTGTTACCCGTCTCACGGATAACTCCTTTCAATTCAATGTGTTTCATTTTTGTAGTTTTGAAAATGTGTTACTCAGTCCGTTTCCGGACCCCATTGCACCAAAAGCCGCCCGGCTTTTAGGGGCTGCAAATATAGCAAAATAATGCGACAGAAAAAATTTTCCGGCAATAATCCGGGCACAATAATCCGGGCATGAACCTATTCCGGGATATATCCGGTCTCCTGATTCCACTGGAATTCCTTGTAATAATTGTCCAGGACAGTCCGGTTCCCTGCGGAGCTTACCGCAGTCGGAAGGTACATGCTCAGTCCTGAGAAGGTCTTCAGCTCCGTATCTATGAAATAGTCCGTGTTGGCCTTGTAGACTATGCAGCCTGAAAGTGCATTGTCCAGGGCTTCGGTCTCATCCGCATCTATTCCGGCATGTGTGATGATGTCCCTGAAGTCGTAGAAATACTCGAACAGATAACGCATCTGCTGCACCTGGTCCGGGTCTATTGCATCAAGCTCTTCCCTGTGATTGGCGAATATGCCGCTGCACACTTCCGCGAGGTCCTGAAGCTTGGAGCAGTCGATCACGGAGACTGTCGCCGATTTGTACTGCCCGCTCATCGAATTGTAATGGTTGAAGAAGTCTTCGGCGACTCCGACCAGATTGGTCGGATTTTCTTCAAGCAGCCTGCGTGAGATGTTTGTATAGACCATGCCGTCTGCGAGTATCTCCTCTTGTGAGACCACCAGGTAGTCACAGATATCCTTGAGTTCATACGCCACTTCAATGCCTCCTACAAGGCAGGCGTCGAATATGATGTAGTCCAGTTTCATCGGAATGGCCTTCGCGAAATCCTTGACATCGAACTCGTCTCCCGTCCCGGCATCCTGTCCTATGCTGCGTTCCTGTCCGCCTGAATCGCTTGAGGCGAGAGTATAGTACCCTCCGGTCAGAGGGAAGTTCGGAGGAAGCCAGCCTGATGCATGGGATGAGAATATCATCCCGTATTCGTCGCTTTTGTAGTTGTCCCTTATATATTTGAGCACGTCAGTCATTACCGCGGTGTCTATTGCGCTTGTACCTTCCGGGTATGTGTAGATTGTATCACGGATTGTATGCCTCTCACTGTCCCTGTATATCTTGATGAGGCAAGGCGGTTTTTTGTCTCTGTAGTTTCCCGTCGATGACGTGTGGTGGGCAAGGATGAACAGGTTGTCGCATCCGTCCCCGTTTCCTTCAGGTACATAGCTGCGGCAGATGTCGTTTATGTCAGCCTGGAGATCGGTCGACAGCGAGTTGAATCCGGCCGAATAGAGCAGAAGTGTACGTACCGGCCCGTCCTGCTCAGGTGTGCTGTTCCCCTTGTCGCAGGAAATGGCGAGTACGGCTGCTGCCAGCAAGCCGGTAAGTAGGAGTAATGGCGAGTGTGACGTATGTCTCATTGCAATATGCAAAATTTTTATCCGGACAAAACTACGTAAAATTATCATAAATAGTGAAAACCGTGAGAAAAAAATTGTACCGGCCATACCGGCCAGAATATCATGCCCGGTGCGGTCCTAATGCCGGTCCTGCCTGTCCGATCCTGCCGGGCAAATATGCCGGAACGTTT
Source organism: uncultured Bacteroidales bacterium (assembly GCA_944326315.1). Classification (GTDB taxonomy): domain Bacteria; phylum Bacteroidota; class Bacteroidia; order Bacteroidales; family UBA932; genus Cryptobacteroides. The sequence continues at coordinate 127 of CALVDP010000010.1, read as the reverse complement.
CTGTATAGCCGGAATTTTTATTAAATTTGCCGGATAGCATGAAATAATAGCGTGAATTCGATGAAATGAATGGAATGAATTTAAGAGAATTACCTCTATAGCGGACGAAGTCCGGCGTAAGGACGGT
>CALVDP010000009.1 GCA_944326315.1 uncultured Bacteroidales bacterium | reverse complement strand
GTACGGGAGAAGTCATCTGACATGTTCGGGGACGGGACACAGGGACTCTACAACGCCAAGGTCTATGCGCAGTTCTATGGCGACAAGGACAGTTTCACCCTTCTCGGCGGAGGGAACAACGTCAATGTCAACAAGCTGTCGGGGACATCGTCCGGGCTGTCCGACATCGCTTCCGCAGGGGTGAACTACAATACGTCGAGGATATCCGGCTTCGACACGGACGCATCCGCATCCTACGACTTCCGGAACGACAACAACCGGTCAGTATCGCACAGGACGTCATTTCTGAGTTCAGGAGAGCGGATGGAGACTGACCGCAGCCAGACTAACGCCAGCATCGGCCATACGGCCAAGGCGGGATTTGAGATAGGACCGCAAATGTTCGCATCACACGTTACTGAAGGCGTTGAAATAAAGGCAAACTTTCTCTACAACAACAAGAAAACAGCCAATGAAAGCACGTCATCGACAAGCAATTCAGCAGGAGAGGAACTGAACGGGAGCGAATCCCGAACGACAGGAAATGCCAATGATTTCAATGCTACGGTCAATATGAGGGGGAGGTATTATGTAGACAATGACATGAAGCATCTGATTTCATTCGGAGGGAATATCGGCTATGACGGGACAAGGGGGAACAGCGAGGAAAGCTCTGTCACAAGATACCTGTCATCGGCGGAGGAACGCGGCCTTTTCTATACCGACAAGGACGACGGACTGAAATTCAACGCCTATGCGGACTATTCTGCCAATCTGTCCCGGAACTGGAATTTGTCTGCTGACGTATCTGTGGATTTTGCTACCTCCAAGGATAACAGGGATGCGGAAAACGCGGCAGACCGCAGCCGGAATGACTGGTATTCCAGATATGCTACGGACAGGAGCATAAGCCTCAGGCAGAGCGTTGGTGCAGGATACAGAATCAAACTAAGTAAACAGAGGGCCTTCATAACCAATTTGGGTATCGGCATCTACGAGGACAATACCGCTCATTATTCAAGGGCATACGGGACGGAGGAGAACAGCAACTCCCTCTGGCAGATAAACGCCGGCCCTGATTTCTCGATAAGTTACTTGAATAGAACATGGAACTATACTTTATATACACGAGGCAGGAGTGTGGCTGTTCCCCAAGGTGACGCTGTCAGCACACTGCTTGACGTGTCCAACCCGACTGATGTATCGACGGGCAATATCTATCTGAAGCCGGGCTATCATCAGGATATCAGTCTGTCAGTAAGCCATGGGATGCGGAGAAATAGCCGACATTATGTGAATATAAGGCTCATCGGCTCCGTAGACATGAACGAGGTTACCCGTGCGAGCTGGTATGACGCCTCGGCAGTGCGGTACTCCATCCCTGTCAACGCCAGACGTCCCCGCTACAACGCAAATTTGAACGTGACATATACCAATCCACTAAACAAGAAAAAGAGCCTCAACCTGACGGTCACGCCGAAGGCTTTCTTCAGTGCAGGGACGATGTACGTTTCCAACGGACCTCTCGAAGGTCTTGACAAGGAGACGTTCGACTATGCAGATATGATAGCCAGGCTGTACGGGGACAGCAACGGAAGCGAGTTCTACAGCGGAAGAAGCGGCTTCATCGAAAACCGCACTCAAAACCTTGACTGGACGGTGGACGCCGATCTCAAATACGAGCTGAAGGCATGGTCCTTAACGGGAGGAGCGACAATGACAAACAGGCGCACATGGTATTCCGCATCACCGGAAGCCAAGGTGAACACCTGGCGGTACGGTGCATACGCGGAAGCCTTGTGGTGGAACAACAGCGGCTGGGAGGTCGGAGGCCGCTTCGAGTTCAACGGGTACAGCGGCTTCAGCAGCGGCTACAACAGACCGGACTGGCTTCTTAACCTGAGACTTGCCAAGTCCATAGGCTCGTTCACCATAAGCCTTACCGCGCATGACATCCTCGGAAGCTACAGGGCTTTCTCTCATGTCGCTTCGGCAGAATATGTCGAGGATACCTACCGCAACAATATAGGACGGTGCATCCTTGTCGGACTCTCTTATAATTTCGGAAAATGGAATTTCAAGGAAAAGAACAGAATGAAAACCATGGAAAAGAATTATAATCTTTGACAATAGTCCCGTTCTGCAATCCAGCTATGTGTCTGTGACCAATGACTTCATAGGAATATCGGCTGTAAGCGATGCAGATTTCAATGATATTCCGGCCGGACAGCCTATTGATTCAAAAATCAGGATATGCGCCACATCTCCATACAAGTTCATAGCGAGCGGATACAAGGACGAAGCTGCTGAATGGCCTCAGGAAATGGTTGACAATCACAAATATATATGGTATGATGAGATACACAATCATCCCGTGTACGGATTTCTTGATGAAATGGGAAAAGAAGACCTGATTCTGCTTGACAGGACAATTTATCTCAAGTTCTCGGAAATACCCGAAATAAAAAGCCACAATATCACGGTTTCATTCCTGATGGAAAACGGTAAAGTCGAACGTACCATTCCTGTACAGTTCTGACCCGGACAAAATCTGCCGAAGCGGTATCATGACGAAATCCCTCTCCTGCATCAATGGGTGAGGGATTTTCAGATCAGATTCATCTATACGCCAGTCATCTATCATGAGGATATCGATATCTATTATCCTCGAACGGTATATCCTCCTGCCTCCCTCATCATATTCCGGAACACCGTTCCTTCCCATTGACCTTTCAATCCCCTTGCAGACATCAAGAATACCATGTGCAAACCGGGACCTTGATGTTCCCCGTGGAACAGACAGGACATAACGGACCGCAGCATTCAGAAACCTGTCTTCGGATTCAAAGCCCCACGGCTCCGTCTCGATAAAATCCGACAAGGCGTCATATCCGCACCCAAATTTCATGTCAAGGGCTTTCAAGGCACAAAGCATATTGGCACGCCTGTCCCCGATATTCGTCCCTAAAGAAAAATATACGGAAACCTTCTCCATCAGTCCAGACCAAGCTCTATCAACGCTTCCTCGGACATCCTGCTCTTGTCCCATACCGGCTCGAACACCAGATCAACTTTCGCGCTGACTACTCCCGGAACATCCTCGACAGCCGCCTTCACCGCATCCACGACAAAATCCGCCATAGGGCAATTCGGCGCGGTGAGCGTCATCTGGATGTACACATTATGGTCCTCGTCCACCTTAAGCTCGTAGATAAGCCCGAGGTCATATACATTGACAGGTATTTCAGGATCATAAACCTGCCTCAAAGCCATGATTATATCCCTTTCAAGTGCCATATTATCCTTCTTTTCCGTTTCCGATACCTTTTTCTTCCTGAAACCGAACATATTCTTTCCTGTATAAACCCACCGTCCCGAAACAGTACGATGGAGACCGTATTATCTGTTTTCCGCGGCAATCTCCCTTATCATAGCAATCATTGACACAAGCCCGTTAGCCCTCGTCGGCGAAAGATTTTCCTTAAGGCCAATCCTTTCCACTACAGAAAAGTCCGACGACAATATCTCTTCCGGAGTTCTGCCGGAATAAATCTTTATCAGCAATGATATTATCCCCTTTGTAATGATCGCATCACTGTCAGCATTGAAGAATATCCGTCCGTCTTTCATCTGAAAATCTATCCATACCCTTGACTGACAACCTTTTACCAATCTGTCATCAGTCTTCTTCTCTTCCGGATAATCCTTCAACGCCTTTCCAAGCTCGATAAGATACTCATACTTGTCAAGCCAGTCATCGAACATTGAAAATTCATCAACTATTTCATTTTCAATTTCTTGCAATGATTTCTGGTTATTCATAAAAATTAATTTACATCTTTTCAACTAAATTGTCCGCCAGAAAAATCCGTATCCGCATTCTACTGCAGAAACCTCACTACCGGACAAGTCAAAACAACTCTACTTCAGCATTGAAACAGCCCTGGCAAGGCTCTTCATGAAGTATTCCGCTTCTTCCATCGTATTGTACGGGGCAAGAGAAACCCTTAGCATACCTGTCACTCCGAACCTGTCCATCAACGGTTCCGCACACATCTGACCTGATCTGACTGCAATCCCCATCTTGTCAAGCAACAACGCAAGATCCTCATGATGTACTCCATCGATGCAGAACGAGAACAGAGGGATCTTTTCTTCCAAATTGTCCGTCGTACCGAACATCTTCAGTCCTGGAAAAGACAGCAGGGAATCATAAAGATAATCCCTCACTCCATCAATGTACCCGGCAAGCTCCTTGTCTGAATTGATTTTCTCTGCCAGGTCCAGCGCAGGTCTCAAAGTCGCCTCACCTGTAAAATTCTGCGTCCCGGCTTCGAATTTCAACGGCAGTGGTGCGAATGTAGTACCTGAAAAACTTACTGTACCGACCATCTCTCCCCCACTCATGAATGGCGGCATCATGTCAAGCAATTCCTTTCTTCCGTACAGCACTCCGGTCCCTGGAACAGCATACACCTTATGACCTGAAAAAGCATAGAAATCGCATCCGATTGCCGTGACGTCAACTTTGGAATGAACAATTCCCTGAGCACCGTCTATCAGCACCTTCACTCCCCTGGAATGACAGATACGTGTTATTTCCTCCACAGGATTTACAAGACCAAGCACATTGGATATATGGGTCACAGCAGCCAGTCTTGTCCGTGGCGAACACAGCTTTTCCAACGCGTTCAAGTCAAGATGTCCAGAATCATCCACCGGAATTACTTTCAGCACCGCCCCTTTCCGCTCGCATAGAAGCTGCCATGGAACAATGTCAGAATGGTGTTCGGCAGCCGAAACTATTATTTCATCTCCTCGGCCGACAAATTTTTCACCGAAAGAATAAGCTACAAGATTGATTGAGGCAGTAGCACCGGAAGTAAATACTATCTCCTCCCGCGAAGCGGCATTTATGAAATCCTTCACTCGCAATCTTGCCTGCTCGTAGGCTTCAGTAGCCTCGTCTGCCAGCTTATGGACGGCTCTGTGGATATTGGCATTGGAATCAACAGCCAGCCTGTCCCAGAGACCGATTACGCAGGCAGGCCTCTGTATGGTAGCGGCATTGTCGAAGTACACGAGATTCTTTCCGTATACTTTCCGTTCCAAGGCAGGAAACTGTTTTCTAAAATCTGCAAGATCCATATAGAAAAGTTTACTTTTATCAGAGCTTTACCACCATTGGTACTAACCCTTCAGAGCGCGCAAATTTAACAAAATTTAGTATCAATTATCCGAATTTGTTATTTTTGTGCCAGTCACAAATTGCAGTTGAAGACATGATAGATTATGTAAAAGGGAAAATCACGGAACTGAATCCGTCCGAAATGACCGTAGAGACCTACGGTATTGGGTACAAAATACTCATATCTCTGCAGACATTCTCTTCATTTGAAGGAAAGTCTGAAGTCACAGTCTATATACACCACTATCTGAGAGAAGACGAAGAATTATTCTACGGATTCAGTACCAAGGACGAAAGAGAACTATTCAGGCTTCTTATAGGAGTATCCGGAATAGGAGCGGCTACAGCCAGGATGATGCTATCATCCCTGTCATCAGACGAAATCCGCAACGCAATAATAGCAGAAGATATCGCCAGGATCAAATCCATAAAAGGTATAGGGGTCAAAAGTGCCCAAAGGCTTATTCTTGAACTGAAAGACAAGATTGTGAAAGGAGGAGGCGCGGACACTTCCGGTATATTCAACAGAACCGACAATGCCATTACGGAAGAAGCTGTCACCGCACTTATATTGCTGGGCTTCCCTAAGGCTACCGTGCAGAAGACTGTCTTGTCAATATTGAAAGACTCCCCTGACATCAGCCTGGAAAGCCTCATCAAGGAAGCCTTGAAAAAACTTTAAAGTTCCACGTGGAACATAACACAAAATCATCAGATCGAAAAACTACCTGCCAAAATATACAAGAAGGACAGAAATGTCAGCAGGAGAAACTCCTGATATACGAGAAGCCTGTGCAATAGTCCTGGGAGCATACTTCTTAAGTTTCTGACGACATTCAATAGACAGACTCTGCACCTTGTCGAAATCAAAATTTTCCGGGATAGAAAGATTTTCAAGTCTCATGATCTTCTCGGCTAGCTTTTTCTCTCTGTCGATATATCCCTTATATTTTATGGCTATCTCTACAGACTCAACAATACCGTCACGATAATTTTCATTGACGGTCCGATCCATGAAATCTGAATCAAGGCAAGAAACAGGATAATCCGTATTATCCTTCAGAACATAGATTGCATCTGTATATGAATCGTGCGCTCCCCTGTCAGACTTTACCTTTCTAATATATGGAATGTAATTTTCCACAGAAGAAAGAAGATCTTTATAAGAATCACCTGCCCCTACAAACATGGAGAGATCAGGGTACATATCTTTCGATAAATTCACAGAGTATTTATCAAATGTTCCACGTGGAACTATATCCATAATATCCTTCAATGATACCTGAGGTCTGGAAATCAGATCAGCGAATTTCTTTCTTGAATCGATTTCAGACGTACCTGCAGAAGTCAAGTATCCGTTAATGTCATCGGGACGGACAGCAGTGTTTTCAAAAAACTCTCGAAGATGAGTCGCCGTATCATATTTCCTCATTGTAAAATCATACCTCGATTTGTCAGCAAGACCTATGGAATAGCCGAGCGGAGTAAGTCTGATGTCTGCATCATCCTGACGTAAAAGTATCCTGTACTCAGCCCTCGAAGTAAACATTCTGTACGGTTCGTCCACTCCCTTTGTAATAAGGTCATCGATAAGCACACCAATATAAGCCTGGTCCCGCTTAAGGATGAAAGGATCCTGTTCATGAGACTTGAGGTGTGCATTGATCCCGGCAATCAGTCCTTGAGCGGCAGCCTCCTCATAACCGGTAGTCCCGTTTACCTGTCCTGCCAGGAAAAGATTCTCAATATTCTTCAGTTCAAGTGTCGGCTTCAGCTGTGTCGGATCAAAATAGTCGTACTCGACCGCATAGGCAGGCCTGAAAATCCTGGCATTCTCAAGTCCCTCTATCTGGTGCAAGGCATCAAGCTGGACCTGGAGAGGAAGAGATGAAGAAAATCCCTGGAGATAATATTCAGATGTGTTTCTTCCCTCCGGCTCAAGAAAAAGCTGATGGGAATCCTTGTCGGCAAAAGTCCTTATCTTGTCCTCGATGCTTGGACAATACCTCGGACCAATACCTGTGATCATACCGGAGAAAAGAGGAGAATCCTTGAACCCAGAACGCAAAGTATCATGGACAGCCTGATTGGTATGTACTACATAACAAGGAAGCTGGGGAGTGCCATTCTGCGCAGTAGACAAAAACGGCAGATAAGAAAACTTGTCAGGCCTGTCATCCCCTTTCTGCTCCGGAAGACGAGATGTGTCCACTGACGAAATATCGATCCTGGGAGGAGTACCTGTCTTCATCCTCCCGGTCACAAGTCCCATATCGACAAGCCTTGATGTCAGTCCATATGACGCCATCTCCCCTATCCTTCCTCCTTCGAACTCTGTACGGCCGATAAAGAGCTTACCGTCAAGGAAGGTTCCGGCAGTCAGGATAACTGTCTGAGAATTGAATATTGCGCCAGTCTTCGTACGACAGCCCAGAATTTTTGATCCAGAGAAGAGAAAATCGACTGCAATATCTTGATAAATATCTAATTTATAATTAGTTTCAAGTAATTTTCGCCAAATTTTGCTGTACTGGTTTTTATCGCATTGCGCGCGAGGACTCCACATTGCAGGTCCCTTTGACCTGTTGAGCATCCTGAACTGGAGTGTTGAAGCATCAGTGACGATTCCCATATAGCCGCCAAGTGCGTCAATCTCCCTTACGATCTGACCCTTGGCGATTCCTCCTATGGCAGGATTGCATGACATCTGCCCGAACTTGTTCATATCCATGGATATCAAGAGTACGGAAGATCCCATCCGTGAAGCAGCCATTGCAGCCTCGCATCCGGCATGACCGCCGCCAATGACTATGACATCATAATTGTTCTGCATAAAACCTATCATCTGCCCGACGGAATAAACATACTCTGCGTCAGGGGAGCCGCCGGACACTCTCCAGGAATTCCTTGAGGAACCCTGTCGTCATAATCCCATCCTGACCATATAAATATTACACAAGCTCGAAAAGAGAAAGATAATAATCCTCCTTGGACCTCATGACTTTTACATCCTCGTCAGTATGGTCATCATATCCTATAAGGTGAAGAATACCGTGTACAATCACACGATGAAGTTCATCCTCGAACTCAGTCCCGTATTCGGCAGCATTTTCCCTGACGGAATCAACACTCACGAAAAGGTCGCCTGAAATCCTGTCCCCTTCCGTATAGTCAAAAGTAATGATATCCGTAAAATAGTCATGTCCCAGGAATCTCTGGTTGATATCCAGAATGTAGTTGTCGGAACAGAATATGACAGAGATATCCGAAAGGACGAATATCTCGCTTTCCGCGACAAGCTTGAGCCAATTCTTGATTCGCGTCTTGTGCTTAAGCTTGAAATCAGTATCCTGGAAATAAAATGCTACCATAAAGATTTGAAATTAATCGTGGCAAAATTATGAAATAAAAATAATTCTTCATAACTTTACCGCACTAAAACCGATTATCTAAAAATTGAAATAAATGGAAATCAAAAAGACAGAAAAAGCCAGTCTCGAAAACAAGAAACTGATATTCCTGGAGATTGGATTGATTCTCGCCCTTGCTGTCGTCTACGTGGCGTTCGAATGGAAGACAGAAGAGCAGCAGATTGTAGAGCTCGAGGACACAACACAGGTCATCGAAGTGGAAGAGGTTATCGCTACCCAGACAGAGACCCCTCCCCCACCACCATCTGCTCCGAAGATGCCTGTACTTTCAGACCAGATCGATATCGTGGATGATGAGATTGTCGTAGATGACAACATGTTCCTGAATCTTGAAGACGACGCCAACATGGGTGTCGAGATTATGGACTATGTAGAGAATGTGGAGGAAGAGGTCATCGAGGAAGAGGCAATACCTTTCCAGCTTGTAGAGGAAAAGCCTTCATTCATGGGCGGTGATGCCAACGAATTCTCTAAATGGGTGAACCAGAGACTTGTATACCCTGAGATTGCCAAGGAAAACGGTGTACAGGGACGTGTGACTCTCCAGTTTACAGTGGAATCGGACGGACGTGTTACCAATGTGAAGGTGCTACGTGGAGTCGATTCATCACTCGACCAGGAAGCTGTCAGGGTCGTATCAAGCTCACCGAGATGGACTCCGGGAAAGCAGAGGGACCGTGCTGTCAGGGTAACATACACATTCCCTGTGATATTCCAGCTTAGATAATCTACAGTATCCGCTCAGGATAGTGTCAAGATACAGGGAGATCCAAGAATTGTTTTGGGTCTCCCTTAAATTTTCGGAATACTCAGCGTAAAAGGCTGACAATCAAGGGAAAATAACAGATAAGAAATCACCGCTTTAGATTGGATATATGGAAGAAAGAAAAGAAAAAGCAATTTTTGTAGGAGTTATTAAACAAGGCGATGATGAAAGACAGATAATGGAGTATCTGGACGAACTGGTGTTTCTCGCTGAAACCGCAGGGGCGGAAGGAAGCAAGAAATTCATTCAGAAAGTGGACAAGCCGGATACCAGGACATACATCAGAAGCGGAAAACTTGCGGAAATTAAACAGTATATAGAGGAAAACGGGATTGACCTTGTCATTTTTGATGACGAACTCTCCCCTACCCAGCTCAGGAATATCGAAAGGGAACTCGAGATCAGGATACTCGACAGGACAAACCTTATTCTCGACATTTTCGCCCAAAGGGCCAAGACTGCCTATGCAAAGACACAGGTAGAACTTGCGCAATACCAGTATCTGCTGCCGAGACTTACGAGGATGTGGACACACCTTGAAAGGCAGAAAGGAGGAATAGGTATGAGAGGTCCGGGAGAAACTCAGATAGAGACAGACAGGAGAATTATCCAGGACAAGATAGCAAGGCTCAAGGAACAGCTGAAAAAGATAGACAAGCAGATGGCATCACAAAGGGGCAACCGCGGCTCTCTTGTAAGGATTTCCCTCGTAGGATACACGAATGTAGGCAAGAGTACCCTGATGAACCTGCTGGCCAAAAGCGATGTATTCGCTGAAAACAAGCTCTTCGCCACATTGGATACAACAGTCAGGAAAGTGGTGATAGAAAATGTACCGTTCCTGCTCAGCGATACGGTGGGATTTATAAGGAAACTCCCTACACAGCTTGTGGAAGCCTTCAAAAGTACTCTTGACGAGGTTCGCGAAGCAGACATACTGATGCATGTGGTGGACATATCGCACCCGAACTTCGAAGAACACATAAGGGTTGTGGAGGAAACATTAAGGGACATAAAGGCCATAAACAAGCCTATTTTCGTCGTTTTCAACAAAATTGATGCTTACCGTTACGAAGAGTACGATGAGTTCTCCCTGGAGCCTAAAAAGAGCGTAAACTACACTCTTGAAGAATTCAAGAACAGTTGGATAGCCAAGGAGAACACCCCATGCATATTCATATCCGCCAAAAACAGGACCGGTATCGACAAACTGCGTTCAGACCTGTACAAGATGGTCGCTGAAATACATGCCGGACGCTATCCGTTCGACAACTTTCTGTGGTAAAATTCTCTGACGGAATCCCTGTAGTTCCTCGATACCGGAAGGCATATTCCACAGACGGAAATGCTGTCAGAGGACATACTGTCAACGGCTGAAGTATTCATGGCCGTACTCACCATCGTCCTCGTACGTATGTTTTTCGCTGCCTGAAATGTGGAAACCGGAGTCCTTTGCGGCGGCTTCAAGGTGACTTTGATACCGACCGTCTATGGAATGATAATCTAACGTCAGTTCGACGAATTTAGGTTGCTCAGGACCAAGGAATTCGTCGAACAGTCGTTAAGGATTTCTGTGAAATCCAATTTTCTTAAACCCCAGTCGCTGTGGCGACAGCCCCTTTCCAAGGGGCGCCACCCCCTACCGCCCCCTCGCCGGGGGCCCGTCGCAGGACTTGCGTCCTGCTCCTCAGCGGTAGTTCGATGATTTTCAATAATTAAAATTCATCGAACTCACGTTAATCTATATGGTATCATTGATAATAAGGATAATCGAAAAGCCACGTATCTGACCGGAAATCTGACGTTTCCGTACCGGGAAGCGGATATTTGAAGAAGATTCCGTGGTTTACCTCACAAAAGTGGGGATGACTTTTACTTTCAAGTCATCCCCACTTTTTAATATATTCCGTATAAAACGTTAGTCCTTGAATTTGGCACTCAGGAACTCGCGGTTAAGACGTGCGATGTGTGAAACGGTAATGTGCTTAGGACACTCCATCTCGCATGCACGCGTATTCGTACATGAACCGAAACCGAGTTCGTCCATCTTCGCAACCATGGCCTTGGCACGTTTGGCACCTTCTATCTTACCCTGAGGCAGAAGTGCGAGCGAACTTACTCTGGCAGCCACAAAAAGCATTGCAGAACCGTTCTTGCAGGTAGCTACGCATGCACCGCAACCGATACATGCAGCTCCGTCCATGCTTTCCTCGGCAGTCTCATGAGAAATGAGGATTGCATTTCCGTCCGGAACACCGCCTGTACCTACTGAGATGAATCCACCGGCCTGAAGAATCTTGTCGAAAGCGCGACGGTCTACAACAAGGTCCTTGATTACAGGGAAACCCTTGCTTCTCCACGGCTCGATTGTAATAGTGTCACCGTCATGGAACTTGCGCATGTGAAGCTGGCAGGTGGTAACCTCATCGTCAGGTCCGTGTGCACGGCCGTTTATATACAGTGAGCAGGCTCCGCAGATACCTTCACGACAGTCATGGTCAAAAGATACAGGCCCGCTGCTCTGGCAGCCTCTTTCGACAGCTACCGGATCCATCCCCTCATGAATCAGCTGTTCATTGAGGATATCAAGCATCTCAAGAAAAGAACTGTCCGCAGATATGTTCTTCACCTGATATGTCTCAAAATGTCCTTCGGACTTGGCGTTTTTCTGACGCCATATTCTTAAAGTAAAATCCATGTTCAGTCTAGTCTTTATAATTTCTGGTAGCTATCTTGATATTCTCATACTTCAGAGGCTCCTTATGGAGTTCCGGAGCGACATCTTCACCCTGGTACTCCCAGGCGGCGACATACATGAAGTTCTCGTCATCACGCTTGGTCTCACCGTCTTCAGTCTGCATCTCCTCACGGAAATGTCCGCCGCAGGATTCCTTTCTGTGAAGGGCATCGCGTGCCATAAGCTCTCCGATTTCCAGAAAATCAGCAAGCCTCAGCGCCTTTTCAAGCTCCTGGTTGAAATTGTCCTTGTCTCCGGCAACATATACATCAGACCAGAATTCCTTGCGGAGATCCTGTATAAGACCGATAGCCTTCTTGAGACCTTCCTCGTTGCGGGCCATGCCGACATACTCCCACATGATATGGCCGAGTTTCTTGTGAAGTTCATCTACGGTATGTTTGCCCTTGATGGAGAGAAGCCTGTCAATCTTGGCCCTGACTTTCTTCTCGGCCTCGTCAAATTCAGGACGTGAAGTGTCTGTCTTAGGGTTCTTGAACTGGGTGGCAAGATAGTCACCGATAGTATAAGGAAGTATGAAATACCCGTCAGCAAGTCCCTGCATAAGAGCGGATGCACCCAGGCGGTTTCCGCCATGGTCACTGAAATTGGCCTCTCCTATCGCATAAAGTCCAGGTATGGTAGTCTGAAGGTTGTAGTCTACCCAAAGTCCTCCCATTGTATAGTGGATGGCCGGATAAATCATCATAGGCTCCTTGTACGGGTCAGTATCGGTTATCTTCTGATACATCTGGAAAAGGTTTCCGTACCTTTCGCGTATCTTGTCCACTCCGAGTCTTTCTATGGCTGTACTGAAGTCAAGGAATACGGCAAGTCCCGTCTCGTTCACACCGTAGCCGGCATCGCACCTTTCCTTGGCGGCACGTGAAGCCACGTCACGCGGAACAAGGTTCCCGAAAGCAGGATAACGGCGCTCAAGATAGTAATCCCTGTCCTCTTCGGCTATATCAGACGGCTTGATCTCCTTCTTGCGGAGCCTCATGACATCCTCTTTCTTCTTAGGCACCCATATACGGCCGTCATTTCTGAGGGATTCAGACATGAGTGTCAGCTTGGACTGCTGGTCTCCGTGTACAGGGATGCAGGTTGGATGGATCTGGGCAAAGCAAGGATTGGCGAAATATGCACCTTTCTTGTAGCACTGCCATGCTGCAGAACCGTTGCTGTTCATGGCATTTGTAGAAAGGAAATATGTATTGCCATATCCACCTGAAGCGATGACTACGGCATGTGCGCCGAAACGTTCAATTTCACCTGTCACAAGATTTCTTGCGATGATTCCTTTGGCCTCACCGTTTATAAGCACCAGGTCAAGCATCTCATGGCGCGGATAACTCTTGACTGTACCTGCAGCAATCTGCCTGTTGAGCGCAGCATAAGCACCGAGCAGAAGCTGCTGGCCGGTTTGTCCGCGGGCATAGAATGTACGGCTCACCTGCGCACCTCCGAATGAACGGTTGGCGAGAAGTCCGCCATATTCCCTTGCGAATGGAACTCCCTGAGCAACACACTGGTCAATGATGTTTCCGCTGACTTCGGCAAGCCTGTATACATTGGCTTCACGGCTGCGGTAGTCTCCGCCCTTGATGGTCTCATAGAAAAGACGGTAAACGGAGTCATTGTCGTTCTGGTAGTTCTTGGCAGCGTTTATACCTCCCTGTGCGGCAATCGAATGCGCACGGCGTGGTGAATCGCTGATGCAGAAAACCTTGACATTATAACCGAGCTCGCCGAGAGAAGCAGCTGCTGAGGCTCCTCCAAGACCGGTTCCGATGACAATGATCTCAATTTTCCTTTTGTTGCCCGGATTGACAACATGAAGCTGAGATTTATGCTTTGTCCATTTCTCGGACAAAGGACCCTCAGGAATCTTAGAAATTAATTTATCGGCCATTTTGTATCGTTTATTGGAATTTCGCCACAATTTTAATGATTTTTACGCAAATGAGCAATTAATATTATTAATATTGGATAATATCAACACACTCATCTTACGGACACAGGTCCGGACCAGTCGAGATAATCGTCGAATGCCGCGGCATATATGTCAAAGAAACGGGATGCAGCCCTGTCGTACCCGTCAAGATACGCCTGAAGATCAGTCTTTCCGGACATATAGTCCGAATAAAGCTTCCCGAAAGTCTCCCTTATCGAGGCTTCGGCCTCCCTGCAGCATTTAAGGGTCGCCCTGCTGTAAGAAGTGTCGCCGAGCACAAGCCTGAGATCAGCATATTTTCCCTGATTGCTTATTTCCGTACTGCTGAAGATGTAACTCTTCAGGTACAGTGACAGGCCGCAGAATGTGTCCATACCCGACTCAGGATATCCGGACAGCGCAGCAGGTACATGCCCGGATGATGAGACAGGCACAGGCACTGTGACAGACACGGCAGGATATCCGAGCGCAGCCCATATCACGGTGGATGAAGGGTCACCGCCGTCAGCCGTGCCATGGATGACGATGGCAGCCGATGTCGATTTTCTCGGGATGAAATCAAGGTCAGCCACAACCGCACTTGTCCTGGACAGGAATTCGGAAGAATCCCGTACAAGATCCACCCCCATGACAGCATGGCGGTATGAACGGGAAAGACTGTCCACAATATCCACCGGATGTATTCCGGACAAACGGCCGCATACATCCATGCGATGGAATATCTCCGATGCAGTCTGCCATCTCTCCACTCCTTTCCAGCGTGACTTGTCGCCGGACCACGAAAAATTGGTCACAACATCATATCCGTCCGGGTTGGCATCCACATCCCTCCTGACATAAGAGTAGTTGTCTGTCTCATACCATGCGGCGCCTCCATGCGCATCTATGCAGCCGAAATTGGCCTCCACTCCCATGGGACGCGAAAGTGTATCAAGGAAATGTTCAAAATCATCGAGCGACGAACATATTTCGAGAGCACGGTACATGAGCAATCCCTCCCTGTCCATGCCTGATGCAGGCACATCATCATCCTTGAGACAATAGGAAGCCGTATTCATTATGGCGAAACCGGCGGTATTGGCTCCCGCCCATACCTCCATTCCGGGGGAATCCGAGTTCACAAGACCGGTAAAGGCATAACGCTCCCCGACAAAATGCCGGATACTGTTGTCCAAGTGGTCAGTATCCCTGTTCTTCCACATGACAGGACGTCCGTCAGCTGTCTTTTTCCCGGAAATTATCACAGATGTGCAGGCGCCTGCATCCATTGGCACCAAAGAAACCATGGCCGCCAATGCCATATACAATATTCTAATATTACGGAACATATATCTCAACTTCACCGGCAACACATCGGAGCCGGAATACGTACATCAGTCATACTCAAGCGAAAGCTGGCCGTCTACCGGGTTTCCGACATAGTCATATCCAAGATGACGGTACGCAAGTTCGGTCGCCTCCCTGCCCCTCGGAGTACGGACAAGAAAGCCTTCCTTGATAAGGAACGGTTCGTAAACCTCCTCAAGCGTCCCCTGGTCCTCCCCTACAGCAGTCGCGATGTTCCCTATCCCGACAGGTCCTCCCTTGAACTTGGTGATAATGGTCCTCAGTATCTTGTTGTCTACGGAATCAAGACCTCTCTTGTCTATATTGAGAGCATCAAGAGCATATTTCGCTATCTCAAGGTCAATGTATCCGTTCCCCATGACCTGTGCGAAATCCCTCACCCTCCTCAGAAGCGAATTCGCTATACGTGGGGTACCACGGCTTCTGAGGGCGACTTCATATGCAGCATTGTCGTCTATGCCGATCCCGAGTATGGACGCGCTGCGCCTGACTATGTTGACAAGATCCGAGGTGTCATAATATTCAAGAGCGAACTTGATCCCGAAACGCGCCCTGAGAGGCGAGGTGAGCAGCCCGCTCCTTGTCGTGGCCCCGACAAGTGTGAAAGGATTGAGGGATATCCTCACCGACCTGGCCCCGGGCCCCTTGTCAATCATGATATCTATCACGAAATCCTCCATGGCAGAATAGAGATATTCCTCCACCACGGGAGAAAGCCGGTGTATCTCGTCAATGAACAGTACGTCCCCCTCGTCAAGAGAAGTGAGCAGGCCGGCAAGATCTCCCGGCTTGTCGAGTACAGGGCCGGAAGTGACCTTGAGATTTGCGCCCAGTTCGTTGGCGATAATATGTGCAAGCGTAGTCTTTCCAAGTCCTGGAGGGCCGTGGAAGAGGACATGGTCAAGAGACTCCCCTCTCATTTTGGCCGCCTTGACGAAAATCTTCAGATTTTTAATTATCTTGTCCTGTCCGGAAAAATCCACCAGGGCCTGAGGCCTGATGAACTTGTCAAGCTCCTTGTCGTTGCCCTGGACCGGGCCGTGCGGGTCGAAGCGTTCTGCCATAACCATCAAAATATTTTAAATGCAAATATACTTTATTTTATTGAAAGAAATTATTTTGATTATACGCCTGTCGATATGTTGATAACTACTGGGTTTGTATTGATTTTCAGATATTTGCGTATTGAAGTTATATACATTTCCATTGTCGTCAGGTGATGAAAACTTATTCTGAAATTGTTATTTGTTTTCTTTGAAATTAAAATTTAAGTCTGATTATACGGATTATTCAGATTTTATAATTTATTTTTGAATTTTATTTGAACAGGTTATATACACGTTGTCTACATGTTTCTATGGACATGTCAACAGGTTTTCAACAGAAATCGGGGACAGAATGTTAATAAACAAGAAATCTACGGAAGATCTCGTGAACAAGCTCAAGTCCTGTGAAGAAGTGTGCTGTTCCGGGCTTTTCTTGTCTGCAAGATGGTTTGTGTTCTCTTCGGCGGCTTCATCAGGGATGCATGTGATAGTGCTTCCGGACAAGGAGTCAGCAGAATATTGCGCTTCAGATCTGTATTATCTTATAGAGGGGGATAATGTGTTTTTCCTTCCGGATACCGGACGCAAGATAGAGCGGAGCAACTATAAGGCTTCCCTTGAGGTGCAGAGGACTTCGGCACTTGGACGTATTACCGACAGGGATACTTCGGACGGACTGACTGTCATTGTCACTTATCCGGATGCGCTGGAGGAGAATGTTCCTTCTGGGGATAAGATGAAGTCTGCCGTAGTGACGGTGAAGAAGGGGCAAGAGCTTGATTTTGACGTTTTCTGCAGTAAACTTTCGTCAGAGGGCTTTTCCAAGGTCGATTTTGTCTCCGTACCGGGGCAGTATGCAGTGAGGGGAGGTCTTGTGGATGTGTTCTCGTATTCGTTCAACAATCCTTTCAGGATATCCTTTTTCGGAAATGAGGTGGAGAGCATAAGTGTCTTCGACTGCAATACGCAGCTGTCTGAGAAGCATGTGGACCAGGCTGACATATATCCGGAACTTGTCTCTGCCGATGAAGACGGAGTGCCGCTTACCGAGCTTTTCCCCGATGACGTGACGGTGTGGCTGGATTCACCGGACATGTACAGGACCTTGCCTTTCTTCGGGGAGCTACTGAGGTTCAGGCATGTGTATATAGACACTCCCCTTTCCATGCAGGATTCCGTCCAGGTTCGTTTCGACATTTCTCCCCAGCCTGTATTCAACAAGAATTTCGAGCTACTTGTGGAGGATATCAGGAAAAGGACAGAGGAAGGGTGGAAAGTATATATATATGGTGAGAAAGAATCCCAGCTGGAAAGATTGAGGTCAATATTGTCTCAGTATGGCGGTGTCATACCTGAATTCTGTCCAGGAAAGAACATACACAGCGGGTTTGTCGACAATCAGGACAGGATCTGCTGTTATTCCGACCATGAGATTTTCGACAGGTTCCACAGGGTGACCATAAGGCGTAGCGTGGAGAAGAGCGAGCAACTGACAATTAATGACCTTACATCCTTCAATATAGGCGACTATGTGGTCCATATTGACCATGGGGTGGGCATATTCGGCGGTCTTGTGCGTGTAAGGGATGACAAGGGCAGGATGCATGAGGTCGTCAAGCTGATATACAAGGACAATGATACGGTGCTTGTGTCCGTGCATTCTCTCCATAAGATATCGAGATACAAGCCCAAGGATGCCGAACCGCCCAAGATATACAAGCTGGGCTCCAAGGTATGGCAGAATCTCAAGACCAGCACCAAGAAGAAGGTCAAGGATATAGCCAAGGAGCTTATACAACTGTATGCCAAGAGGAAAAGTGTCAGCGGGTTTGCATTCTCTCCTGATTCTTATATGCAGGAAGAGCTCGAATCTTCGTTCATGTACGAGGATACTCCGGATCAGGAGAAGGCCGTGAAGGCTGTGAAGAAAGATATGGAGGCGGACTGCCCGATGGACAGGCTCATATGCGGCGATGTCGGCTTCGGAAAGACCGAGGTGGCGATAAGGGCGGCTTTCAAGGCTGTGGCTGACAGCAAGCAGGTGGCTGTGCTCGTCCCTACTACCATACTTGCACTGCAGCATTACAATACATTCAGCAGCAGACTCAAGGATTTCCCGTGCAATATTGAATTCGTGAGCCGTCTGCGTACCGCCAAGGAGATATCCGACATACAGAAACGGATGAAATCCGGAAATGTGGATATTGTCATAGGTACACATAAGCTTATCGGGAAAGGTTTTGAGTTCAAGGATCTGGGACTTCTTATAATAGATGAGGAACAGAAGTTCGGAGTGAGCGCGAAGGAGAAGCTGAGGCAGATGAAGGCCTCTGTGGACACGCTCACCCTGACTGCGACCCCGATACCTAGGACTCTCCAGTTCTCGCTTCTCGGGGCGAGGGATCTTTCCATCATAAACACTCCCCCGCCCAACAGGATACCTGTCCAGACTGAGATCATGCTTTTCGACCATGATGAAGTGCGCCGCATAATTGATTATGAGCTGAATAGGGGCGGTCAGATATTCTTCGTGCATAACCGTGTGGAAGAGCTTCAGTCCATATATGACATACTTCACAGGATCGAACCTGATATGAAAATATGTGTAGCTCACGGCCAGATGGAGCCTAAAATGCTGGAAGACAGGATTCTTGAGTTTATGGCCGGGGATTATGACATGCTTCTCTGCACGACAATCATAGAGAACGGGCTTGATATACCGAATGCCAATACCATCATCATAAACCAGGCTCAGAATATAGGGCTGAGCGATCTCCACCAGCTCAGGGGAAGAGTCGGCCGTTCTAACAGGAGGGCTTTCTGCTATCTGATAGTACCGCCTCTTGTGTCCATCACGGATGAGGCCAGGAGACGCCTCAAGGCGATAGAGGCTTTTTCCGACCTTGGAAGCGGCTTCAACATAGCCATGCAGGATCTTGACATAAGGGGGGCCGGGAACCTTCTTGGAGCCGAACAGAGCGGATTCATATCAGACATGGGACTGGAGACCTATCAGAAGATACTTGCCGAGGCCATGGAGGAACTTGGCGTGGAGGCAGGTGCCGTATCCGGAAAATCAGGGGAATCTTATGTCTCAGACTGTACCATAGAGACGGATCAGGTGGCCTTGATACCGGACAGCTACATAGATGTCACTGCAGAGAAGATAAGGATATACAAGGAACTGGATTCCATCACGGATGAAAAGACTCTTGACCTGTACAGAAGAAGGCTTGAGGACAGGTTCGGCAGGATTCCGGAAGAGCTGGACAGGCTGTTTGAAATAGTGAAGATAAGGCAGAAGGGCGAAAGCCTCGGCTTCGAGAAGATAATAGTGAAGAACGGAGTGATGATATGCTTCTTCATATCCAATCCCCTTTCAGCGTACTACCGTTCGGGGAAATTCTCTTCCATACTTGAAAACATCAACAAGAATCCTTCCCTTTTCGACCTCAAACAGAATGACAGCAGGCTGAGGATTTTTGTAAGGAATGTTGAAAGTCTGTCCAAGGCATACTCGATATTGAAGAAATTATAAGTAACTTTACCGATCTGACATATTGTGTCCGGCATTCGTTAGAAATTATGGCAAATCTTGTAGTGGATATCGGCAATACCGCACTTAAGGCGGCATGGGCCGAAGGGGTTACCCTGGGGAAGACATTCCGTTATCAGGGAGAGAGGATGACAGACTTCATCCTTTCCCTTGCCGGCAGGAACAGGCCGGATGTGCTTGCCGTGGCTTCTTCGAGGGAAATTGCACCCTCGGATATACAGCGTCTGAAGGCATCATGCGGGCATCTCATGCTTGTCTCCCCGTCGTGTAAGGATGTGTATGGAGAAGGGGATATACCGCACTATCTGTCTCCCGACCGTTTTGCATCGATATATGCCGCAAGATATCTTTTTAAGGGAAAGGGATGTACCATATTCGATTTCGGCACTACTCTTACCGTAGATTTCGTGGATGCCGACGGCAAATACTCTGGAGGCAATATTTCTCCAGGATGCCGTACCAGGTTCAAGTCTCTGAACAGGTATTCCAAGTCTCTTCCCCTGC
The DNA here is from genome assembly GCA_944326315.1 of uncultured Bacteroidales bacterium. Classification (GTDB taxonomy): domain Bacteria; phylum Bacteroidota; class Bacteroidia; order Bacteroidales; family UBA932; genus Cryptobacteroides. The sequence goes on along the minus strand of CALVDP010000009.1, from coordinate 34,731 downwards.
TTGACACCCCTGACCATATAGAAGAAAGGGGGACATCTCTCGTCTCTTCCGTCGAATCCGGAGTCGTGTCGGGCATAATGTTTGAAATTCAAGGCTATTTGGCCCTTTACCCTGGAAATATAGTCATTTTTACGGGCGGGGATGCAATTTATTTTGCAAAACGCGTTAAAAACGCCATCTTTGTAGTTTGTAATTTAGTTTTGATGGGATTAGCTATACTGGCCGATGAATATGCTGGATAGGTTTTACTTGATTGTTTTGATTGGATTCATGTGCTTCTGTCTGCCTGCTGCAGGTCAGACGGGCGGATCCTATGGAGCGTATTCGCCATATTCCGTGTTCGGTCTTGGTGAATTGTCGAAGGAAGGCACGGCCTATAACAAAAGTATGGGCGGGACCGGTATAGCCTCGAACAACAGGCGTTTCCTTAACATAATGAATCCAGCTGCAGTGACCGCGAGGGACAGCAGCGCTTTCATGGCTGATTTCGGTATTGTCCAGAAGAATACCATTTTCAGACAGAATGATCTCAGGTCAGGGAAAAATACATTCAACATGTATAATTTCGTGATCAGTTTCCCGATATACAGGTCTTCGGCAATGATGGTTGGCATCACCCCGTTCAGTGACCTTGGATATAATATCAGACTGAAGCAGACTGACCCTGACATCATAGGCAACACGGGAAACATCACCTACAACACTTATGGTGAAGGCAGTGTCTACCAGCTTTTTGTCGGCGGCGGTGTCACATTCTGGAAGAGGCTGTCTGTGGGAGCGCAGGCCATTTATTATTTCGGGAACCTGGATAAGGTGTATAACGAGAATTTCAGCAATACCTCCTATGCATCCCTTAACAGCGGGTACGAGCTTCTTGTGAGAGGCTTTACAGGGAAGTTCGGACTGCAGTACCAGCAGCCGCTCGGCAACGACATGTTCATGGTGCTCGGTGCCACATACAAGTTGAATACCAACATGAAAGGCCATACAATCTATTATGAGAACAAGAATACGGCCGAGATAGTGGATACTCTGATATATTCAGATATGGTGAACGGAAGAGACAACAATCTGAAGATAGCCGGGGAGCTTGGTGTGGGTGTGTTGTTCAAGAAAGGCGAGAAGTGGAGTGTGGAGTTTGATTACCTGAGATCCGACTGGCGCAGGAGCGGAATGGATGCGTATGACGGCTATTCCGTGAACGGGGCTTCTGTCTTCTCTTCGAGTGTGTCACAGTCTTTCCGTGCAGGATTCGAGATAGTTCCAAACAGGAACGATATCAGGTATTATCTCCGGCGCTGTGCGTACAGGGTCGGGGCATATTACGAGCAGGCATATTACAAGCTGGACGGCAATATGGTGAACTCCATGGGTCTTACCTTCGGTGTCACGCTGCCGGTTTTCAGGGGATATAACGGCCTTACGCTCGGTATTGACGTAGGACAGAGAGGTAGTCTGAGAACAAATATGGTAAGGGAGAGATATGTGTCTTTCGTAGTGGGATTCAACATATTCGATATCTGGTTCCAGAAGACCCAGTATCAATGACATTTCAGATGGGAAACAAACTTATTGCAATATGAAAAAAAATGTTCTTTTGTTTTTTTCTGTCATTTTCATGTTGACAGGAGCTTGCATCGCTTCCGCTCAGGGGAAGTACGGTGCTGACAGTGCGGAGTGTATCAAGTATCTGTCTTATTACAACGAGTATTATAAGCAGAAAAATTATGACGACGCTCTTCCGAACTGGAGGAAAGCATACCAGCTTTGCCCTCCTACGGCCAACCAGACAATGCTCATAAACGGCACATCTCTCTACAGGCGTCTCATCAACGAGAACAGGAACAACTCTATATATGTGGAGTCGCTCATTGATACGCTGCTGACTCTCCATGACATAAGGGCACAGTATTATCCTAAGTACGCTGTCACCGCCCTTAACAACAAGGGACTCGACATGATCAATTATGTCAAGGACGATCCGCAGAGGCTTTATGACGAATTCAATGTAATCATAGATGCCAACCAGGCTGAAGTGAAACCTCAGATCCTTCTGTTCCAGCTCAATACTGCATGCCAGCTTTATCAGAACGGATCGATAATGGCCGAGGATGTCATCAATGACTACAACAAGGTGATGGAACTTCTCGAACAGATGAAGCAGACTCCTGACATTGAGAAGATACGGACAGACTGCGAAAGTCTCTTCATATCCAGCAATGTGGCAAGCTGCGAAAATCTTATTGCCCTTTTCACCCCGAGATATGAGGCTGCTCCGGATGATCTCCAGCTTGCTACCAACATCGTCAAGATGCTTGCTTCTACAGAAGGCTGTACTGACAATGACCTGTTCAAGAATGCTGCAAACAGCATGCACAGGCTTGATCCTTCATACAGTTCTGCGCACTTCCTCTATCAGATTTATTCCGCTGAAGGAGATGTTGACAATGCCATCAAGTATATAGATGAGGCCATTGCATTCCCTGAATCAGACAATATCACTGATGCCCAGTATTCTTACGAGGCTGCCGCATTCGCCTTCAAGAATTCGAAGAATGCCACAGCATTCAACTACGCTCTCAAGGCTGCGGAACTTGACCCGTCGATTGCCGGAAAGGCCTATATGCTTATCGGTACCATCTGGGGCTCCCTTGTATGCCAGGGCAATGAAATAGAGAGAAGGGCACCTTACTGGGTGGCTGTGGACTATATGGTAAAGGCCAAGAATGCTGACCCTACCCTTGCAGAAGAGGCTGACAAGCACATAGCACAGTTCCGCCAGTATTACCCGCAGGCTGCAGAGGCGTTCATGTACAATGTCACTGACGGTGATTCATACACCGTATCATGCCAGGGAATGCGTGCAGTCACTACTGTGAAGACACAGCAGTAATATCTGTGCGGTCTTGTACGGAAGATTGAGATATAATGTTTTTTATGCGGCAGCCCGGACTTTTGTCCTGGGCTCCGCTTTCGTTTTGTCTTCCTGCGGAGGCGGTGATCTCGGTACGGCTGAAAAGATTGACCTCGACGAAGCTCCGGTACAGACTGTGGACAATATGTTTGTGGTGCAGTCCGAGAACGGCAAGCTGCAGATGAGGATGGAAGCCGATGTCATGGAACGTTATCAGAATGATTCCATGTCGTATGAGATATTCCCGAAGGGGCTTGCCGTATTCGGGTATAATGAGGAAGGTCTTCTTGAGACCGAGATAACAGCCGATAACGGCAGGCACGTGAAAGTCGAGAAAGATGACAGCGAGCAGTGGGAAGCTTACGGAAATGTAGTGGTCAAGAATATCATCAACCAGGAAGTCATGGAGACCGATACCCTTTACTGGGACAGGAAGAACGAGAAGATATATACGGACTGTTATGTCAAGCTCTACTCTCCTGACGGCTACATGCAGGGCTATGGCATGGAATCGGACCAGAGGGCAAGGAATTCTGTCATACTCCGTCCGTTCGACAGCTATGGCGTCATAGTGCATGACAGTACTGAGGTAATAATAGATTCCGTCAATTTTATAGGACCTTTAATAAAAAAATAGTCAAAGATTCAACTAAAATTGCTATCTTCGCGCTCCATAATATATTGACCATAGAAATAATTTAAATTTTATAGAAAAATGGCTGTTCTTGAAAAAATCAGAGTTAAGTTCGGCATACTGATTTCGGTAGTGATAGCACTGGCTCTGCTTTCGTTTATCATCGACCCTAATACCATCAGCCAGGTGGCTTCATCGATGTCATCCAAGTACCGTGTCGGCAAGATTGACGGGAACTCGGTGTCATATCAGGATTTTGACAACGAGCTGAACTATCAGAACCGTGTCTTCGAGTATATGTACCGGAGAAATGCCAATACCGACCAGGAGATGGAATATGTGAGGAATATGGCATGGAAGACATTCGTGGACAGGTACATGTTCCTTCCTGAAGCCAAGAAGGCAGGCATACAGGTAGGCGAGGCCGAGCTTGTTGACCTTACATCCGGAGATATGGTCTCCCCTCTTGTTTCACAGATATTTGTCGATGAGACCGGGGCATTCTCCAAGGATATGCTCAGCAATTATCTCCACAGCATGCAGTATGACCAGTCCGGACAGGCAAAGATGTTCTGGGACTACCTTCAGAATACGGTGACTACGGACCAGTATTATGTGAAATACAACAGTCTGTTCAATGCAGGCAATTTCATCAATCCTCTCATGATGACTGATGAGATAGCTGCCAACAACAACTCCGTATCCGTGGAGTTCGTGATGCTTCCTTACGGCTATCAGAGGGATACGACAATAGCTGTGTCTGATGCCGAGATCAGGGATTATTACAATGCCCACAAGAAGCTTTACAGGCAGGATGCAAGCAGGGATATAGAATATGTCGTGTATGAGGTGAAGCCTTCAAAGACAGACATATCCGATGCCAACCAGAAGGTCGTTGACGTCTATGATGAATTCTCTTCGGCAGACAATGTCAGGAATTTCCTGATGAAGAATTCTGACAGGCAGTATACTGACGAATGGTACAAGAAAGGCGAACTGAGGACCGTGGCTGCTGACGTGGACAATTTCGTATTCGATTCCAAGAGCGGTGCCGGGGCTGTGTCAGAGGTGATTACCAAGGATAATACCTTCTATGTGGCACGTGTGATGGAGACAGCGATGGTTCCTGATTCCGTATTCGTGAAGGGTGTGCTTCTCCAGGGCGTTCAGACAGACCTGGCTGACAGCCTCCTGAATGTACTGAAAAGCGGCAAGGACAATTTCGGCAATGTTGCGGCACAGTATTCGGCATTCAGCAACCCTCAGTCAGGAGAGCCGGGAGATTATGGCTGGATGACCAAGAATTCGATGTTCCCTGGACTTGAGTCCATATTCACGGCAAAGGTGGGAGACATCTACGTGGTGGAGACGAATTATGGCAAGCATATCGTGGAAGTGACTGACAGGACTTCTCCGATTCTCAAGAAGAAGGTAGCCATCCTTGAGAAAGAGGCTCTTCCGAGCGGAAATACCATCAACGAGTATTACGTGCAGGCAAACGAGCTTGCCACCAAGGCCGACGGCAAATATGAGACTTTCAGGAAAGTGGCTGACGAAGAAGGACTTGCTGTCCTCACAAGGAATAATCTCCGCGAGGGCGAAGAGAATATAGGTTCCGTGAACGACAGGACTAAGGAGATATCCAAGTGGGCTTATGAGGCCAAGGAAGGGAAAGTTTCCAATGTCCTTAACATAAACAACGACTATTATGTCGTGGCTGCCTTGAAGAAGATTCACAAGAAAGGCTATACACCTGTATCCGAAGCTGCTTCTGGAATCCGCTCCATCATATACAATCAGAAGCTGGGCGAAAAGAAAGCTGCCGAGGTAGCCGGGAAGATAGCCGGTCTGGGCTCGATGGAGGCCATAGCTGACACTCTCGGCACAAGCGTAAGCACCAGAGAGGGTATATCATTCTCTTCATACATGAACCAGGGTCTTGACCCTAAGTTCATAGGTGCCGTCTCAGTGGCTGAAGAAGGCGTGATATCAGCCCCTCTCGCAGGATCCATAGGAGTGTATGTCTACAAGGTCATTTCACATGATACAGGAGCCTCATTCACTGAGGAGGATGTGAAAAACAGGGCCGCCCAGATGTCATACTATGCTTCACAGTCCCTTCTTCCTGTCATGATGCAGGATGCCGGTGTGGAAGACAACAGAGCACGTTTCTTCTAGAAAGAAGCAGACAATACGAATGAAAGACTCCGGGTATGAAATCCGGGGTCTTTTTTTTTATATGCCGGATTTGTAACATCTGTTGCCTATTTTGAATAGAAAGTGATATTTGTCCGATATGTCATTTGTTACTTTTGTTTCAAATGAAGTATGCGGCAATCATATTATCTTTCGTGATGTCAGCGATGACAGTGTGCTCCTGCCTGAGGTCCCAGGTTCAGGAATACAATATCGGTGTGTCCCAATGCAGCACAGATGACTGGCGCGTCAAGATGAACAATGAGATGCAGCTTGAGGCGTTTTTTTATCCCGGATTAAATCTGGAAATCAGATCGGCAGAGGACGATTCAAGGCGCCAGATTCAAGATATAGAGTATTTCATTTCACAAGGCGTAGATCTTCTTGTGGTAGCGCCTAATGAGGCGGAACCTGTCACTCCTGCAGTCGAGAAGGCTCTGGAACAGGGAATACCTGTCGTTGTAGTGGACAGGAAGATAGCTTCAGACAATATGACGGCATTCATCGGTGCTGACAACTATCAGATAGGGAAATCAATAGGCCATTATGTCTCCAGAATGTTGCGCCAGGGAGGTAATGTAGTTGAACTTACGGGATTGATGAGTTCTTCGCCTGCCCAGGAGAGACATAATGGCTTTGTTGACGTTTTGAAGGAAAACAAGGAAATAAATCTGATGTGTAGCCGTGATGCGCAGTGGCAGGAAAAGACCGCCTATGGGGAGATGCTTGAAATCATCTCCGAAATGGACAGTATTGACCTTGTATTCGCCCATAATGACATGATGGCGTACGGGGCTTTTCAGGCAGCTAAGAGCATGGGTATGGAGCAGAGTATTTCTTTTGTGGGAATAGACGCTCTTGCAGGTACGTCCGGAGGAGTGAATCTTGTGCTCGAAGGTGTCCTTGACGCGTCATTTGTCTACCCTACCGGAGGCGACAAAGTCATACAGACTGCAATGAATATCCTTCAGGGACACGACTACAAGAAAAACTACATACTTGAGACTGCCTTTGTTGACCGCAGCAATGCCGAATTGATGAGGATGCAGTCCAGCCATCTTTCCGAGCAGGAAATGAAAATTCGCTCGGTAAACGGAAAGCTGCATACATTGTCAAGAAGCTATAACATACAGAAGATTCTTCTGTGGACGGTGGTATCTATCATGGTTGTGGCAATAATACTTATCGCAGCACTGGCAGTGCTTCTCCACCAGCGTAATTCTCTCAATAAGGAGCTGAATAACAGTCAGGATAAGCTTGAAAAACTTTCGTCCGAACTTGAAGCAGCCACGCAAAACAATCATTTGCAGAACTTCATGGAGTCAGAATTCGATGTGGATGAGACAAAACTGAGTGCCAAAGACAGAGAATTCATCATGAATCTGAAGGAACTCATCAATAACAACATGTCAAATTCCGATCTTACAGTTGACTGGCTGAGTGAAGAACTCGGATTCAGCCGCGTACAGTTTTACAGGATAATGAAGAGGCTCTCCGGCATCTCACCTCATGAATTCGTAAGAAACTGCAGACTCAGGAAAGCCAAATATCTTCTGCTTTCCACTGACATGACAATAGCTGAAATATGTTACGAAACCGGCTTCAATACCCCAAGTTATTTTACCCGGTGTTTCAAGGAATATTATAATAAACTTCCGAGCGATTATGTGCGGATGAGGGAATGAAACATAAGTAACATATTTTGATATGAAACTGACATGCGTACGTTCAGTCAAGTTCTAATTTTGGACCATTACCATATCACTATAAACTAATAATCACAGATCGTTATGAAAAGACAGTTTGTTTGGACAGTTCTTTTATCCGCTGCATTGTCAGTCGGCTGTACCAGGAATGAACTTGATTCTGCAGTCGTTATTTCTACTGCTGAAGTTACTGAAATCACATCGGAAACAGCGGTGTCCGGAGGCGTCATAACCAGTGACGGAGGAAGCCGTATTACCGCTTATGGTGTATGCTGGTCTGTCAAGGATATGCCTACCATCGCTGACAGCAAGACCGAGGATGGGGCAGGGACAGGCGAATGGGTTTCGCAGATTACGGGGCTCACACCGGGGGAGACATATCATGTACGCGCATATGGGGTGAACACCAACGGTGTAGCCTATGGTGATGTGAAGACTTTTGTTGCTGCAGGTTCTGTTCCAATAGTGACCACCACGGCTGTATCGGCGGTGGAATCCGGTTCTGCTGTTTCAGGCGGACGCGTCACATTTGACGGGGGAGAGGCGATAGATGTTGTGGGAGTATGCTGGAGCACTGAGGAGAATCCTACGATAGAGGATGATCATACAGAAGATATCCTTGCAGAAGACAATACTTTCGTATCACATATAGAAGGCCTTGAACCTGACAGGACATATTATTTGCGTGCGTATGCAGTCAATTCTTCAGGTACAGGGTATGGGGACCAGATAGTATTCGGTACTTCAACCGAGCCGGTCGTTGAAAAAGTGCAGGATCCTGCCATCTGGGCATATATACTTGAAAACTACGATACCAGCAATGACGGCAATATACAGGTAAGCGAGGCCGAAGCGGCTACTCTGATAGATGTGCCTAACGCTGGCGTCAAGACAATAGCCGGCCTTGAACAATTTACCAATCTTACTGAAATACGCCTTAACGGCAATGCCCTTACAAGCATAGACCTTACTCCGTTTACAAAACTCGAAAGATTCAACGGTATCGAAAATCCGGACCTTGCCGAGGTCAATATTAAGGGACTCAGGTCATTGGCCTATATACACTGCCATGATACCGCACTTTCAAGCCTGGATCTCTCGGATGCCGTGTCAATTGTCGAGCTTCATCTCTTCAGGACCAATCTTGAGACTCTTGACCTGACGTACTGTCCGGCACTCTCAATACTGAACCTTGACGACACCCCTATAAGGTCTGTGGATGTTTCTGACAAACAGTCTCTGACTTACCTGAATGTCAGCAACTGCAAGAATATTGAATCCGTCGACGTAAAAGGATGCACATCACTGGCTGAATTCTATGTAGGGACATCCTCACTCAAGGAAATAGACGCAAGCGGTCTTCCTTCCGTACATACCATACATGCCTTCAATCTTGTCTCGGAAAATGCCGTGCTCAGGGCTGACGATTGTCCGTCTCTGAAGTATCTGCATGCATATGGGAGCAATCTTTCAGTATGCAGTGCAAGGAATTGCCCTGCCCTTGTAGAATACCGCTGCTATGGCAATCCAGGGATTACAGAAGTTGACTTTACAGGATCGTTCAAATCCGAGGCTGCCGAGATAAATCTCGACGGATCGATGCTGACTTCTTTCAAGATAGACAAAGACAACAGTGTCAAATATCTCAATCTGGCTCAGAACAGGCTCTTGTCGCTTGATCTGACGGGAGGCTTCACCAGTCTTGAGCAGTTGTACCTCAATTCTTCCACACTGGAAAGCATAGACATGTCAGGGCTTCCTAAACTCTGGGATTTCAACAGCAACGATAATGTATCTGCCAATGCTTTGTCTGTGAAGGCTGACAATTGTCCAGAACTTGTGAACATGATATGTTTCAACGCGCACGCACGTGAGATATCCACGAAGAATTGTCCGAAGCTGGTCCTGTACCGCTGCTACGGCAATCCTGATATCACTTCCGTGGACTTAACCGGCTGTGAGGCTGTAGAGGAAATCAATCTTGACGGATCGGCGCTTGAAAATATGGTGCTTCCGGCAAATGCCCCGGCACTGTGGTATGTGAATATCCATAAAAACATGCTTACTTCTGTAGATTTGTCCGGATATCCGGCACTCACTGCACTACATTGCGGCAATGCCAAGTTGCTCACTTCTGTAAAATATCCTGCGTCCATCAAGGAAATATATCATTTCAACAATCCGAAACTCGAAACTGTGGATGTAAGCGGACTGTCAGCCCTGGCTACATTATGGTCGTACGGTGATGACTATGAGGAAAACCGTTCAGGACTGAAGAATCTTGTCTTCTCCGGAAACAGCAACCTTACTGTCGTGCGTGCCTTCCGTACGGAAATGGAATCAGTGGACATAAGAAGTTGTGCAGATCACATGGCTGAAGCATGGTTTGATGCCAACACCAAGCTCAAGACAATAACCAAGAGAGCCTCACAGGTCATTGATGACCTTCATGTGGATGCAGGTTGTGAAGTGGTGGAATTATAGCGAAGCATTGGCAATTTCCTTAATCCGATAAAAGTGTTTTTATGTCAGGAAGAATCAGTTTGACAATCGTATTCCTGTGCATATCATGCATTTTCCTTCAGGAAACGGCGAATGCGCAGGATGATGGAAGAGTCAGCGGACTCATAGTGGATATTGAAGGTACTCCTATGGCCGGGACTACAGTCATGGTCAAGTCAAGGAATATCGGTACAGTAACGGATGCCGAAGGATTTTATTCTCTCGAAGGGGTAGAGCCCGGAGACATCATTACTTATGACTTTCTCGGATATATTCCGCAAGAGATGGAGTTCGACGGGAAAGAAACACACAATATAGTGATGAGAATGTCGAGCCAGTATCTTGACGATGTCGTGGTCGTGGGATACGGTACGCAGAAGAAAGTCTCCGTTACAGGGGCATTGTCGCAGGTGCAGCCCAGGAACCTTGAAAGCAAGCCTGCCGTAACTCTTTCTACCACCTTGGGAGGAGCAATACCAGGCATAATCACACGCCAGTCGACAGGTGAACCGGGAAACGACTATGCCACTATATACATCCGCGGCATGGCGACATGGCAGGACAAGACTCCGCTGATCATGGTGGACGGGGTGGAGAGGGACATAAACCTTCTCAATCCACAGGAGATAGAGAGTTTTACCGTACTCAAGGACGCTTCTGCGACTGCGGTATATGGAGTGAGGGGAGCGAACGGCGTCATCCTCATCAATACCAAGAAAGGTGTGATGGGAAAGCCTAAAGTCGTTTTCAGAACAGAACATGCAGTGCTGCAGGGACTTCGTTTCCCTCAATATATCAACGGATATGAATTTGCCTCCCTGATGAATGAGGCAGTAGCCAATGCTACCGGAGGTACAGGGACACCGGCATGGAACGCAGACGAGCTTCAGATGTACAAGGATCATTCAGACCCTTATCTCTACCCTGACGTAAACTGGGTGGATGAAATACTGAACAAGACGGCGTATCAGACTGTCAATAACCTGAATATTTCCGGAGGAAACGAGACAATCAGGTATTTCATGAATGTCGGATACACAAGCCAGGGTGGACTTTTCAAGGAAGACCCTCAGTATAAATATGATACCAACAGCCGTTCCGACAGATACAATTTCAGGGCGACGACAGACGTCAATCTTGCCAAAAGCCTTGTATTCAGCATGAGTATAGGTGCTATATTCCAGGACAAGACTTATCCGGGTACGGATTCCGGTACCATCTTCGCCCAGATGAGGCAGAACAGTCCAATATCGATGCCTAAGACAAACCCGGACGGGACACCTGGAAGCGGGGCTTCTGCAGTCATACTCAATCCGTGGGCTCTGTCTACACAAAGCGGCTATTCCAAGCAGTTCATCACGACAATACAAAGTACTGCAAATCTCAACTGGGATCTGTCAGGCCTTGTCACCAAGGGTCTTTCAATAGCGGCAAAATTCTCGTATGACATGTATTATGCGAATTATGTATCCCGTCACGTGTCTTACGGCATGAAAAGGTATATGGGCAAGGATGAGTACGGCAATGATGCATACAATCTGATAAGGGAACAGGGAAGTATGGAATACGCGGTGACCAATAACGCGAACAGAGCGTATTACTGGGACGTTTCCGTCAATTACAGCAGGGCATTCGGAGATCATAATGTCGCGGCAATGCTCATCTTCAACAGGCGGGACTACAAGGATCTCACGGCTTCCTCTTCCATGTATAATCTTCCTTACAGGCGTCAGGGACTGGCCGGACGTGTCACCTATGACTGGCAGCACAGGTATATGGCGGAAATCAATTTCGGATACAACGGATCCGAAAATTTCCGGCCAGGAAGACGTTATGGTTTCTTCCCTTCGATATCTCTCGGCTGGATGCTTACGAACGAACCGTATATTCCGCAGGCTGTCAAGGATGTCATGTCGTTCAAGCTGAGAGGGTCTTATGGTGTGGCCGGGAATGACCAGATAGGAGGTGACAGATTCCTGTATATATCGACAGTTAATTACGGGAACGGTGCATATTTCGGGTCTACCCAGCAATATCTTTCCGGAATCTATGAGGGAAAGGTCGGAGCCGATGTGACATGGGAAAAGGCATACAAGCTTGACATAGGATTCGACATGCGTTTCTTCAAGGATGCCCTTTCCATCCAGGTGGACTATTTCAATGAAGACAGGAAGGATATTTTGCTGTCGAGGGGGACGATACCTATTGTCACCGGCATTACAGCTTCCACTTACGCCAATCTCGGCAGGGTCAACAATCACGGTGTGGATGCCATGGTCGAATGGAAACAGCAGACTGCTTCCGGATTCTACTGGTCACTGTACGGCAATTTCACATATGCCCACAATACCATTATCGAGGATGACACCCCTAAACCGAAATGGGCGTACCAGGACAGCAGGGGGACGAGCATTGACCAGTCTTTCGGTTATGTTGCTGTCGGCATATTCCGGGATGAGGAAGACATAAGGAATTCACCTCAGCAGAAACTGGCATCAACAGTCCGTCCAGGCGATATAAAGTACAAGGACCTCAATGATGACGGTGTGATAGACCCGTACGACAGGACATACATAGGCAATCCGAGGACACCGGAGATCATGTACGGCTTCGGGATTGCGCTTGCATACAAGGGCTGGGATCTTTCCTTGGGATTCACCGGTGCCGGAAAGACAAGCATGTTCCTGACTTCAGAGGATATGTGGCCGTTTTCTCTTGAATATCCGCGCTACAATGTATCAAGGGAGTATTATGACCATAGATGGGTGGCAGGCGCTGACAATTCGGACGCGAAATACCCGGCTGTCATCAACGGCAATTCTCCTAACAATTATGTGGTCAGTACGCTTTACATGAGGGATGCAAGCTATCTCAAGCTCAAGAATGCGGAAATCGGATATACGATTCCTGAAAAGGTTGTCAAGGCTGTCGGTCTTGAAAGCGTCCGTGTTTTTGTCAATGGTTTGAACCTTCTGTGCTTTGATAAGATAAAAATCGTTGATCCTGAAGTGGATAGCGGTACTGGAAACTACCCTCAGCAACGTGCGTTCAATATCGGGTTTCAGATCAATTTTTAGGAGGATACAATACGATGAAAAGAATATCTTGGCTGTTTTCCTGTGTTTTCGCCGCTGTCGTTGCGACGTCGTGCGGAGACTATCTTGACAAGACTCCGGATGACGATATGACAATAGATGAGGTCTTCACTAATCCGGACTGGGCAAGGGCTTGGCTGTACAATTGTTACAGTTGGCTTCCTAACGAGGCTAACTTTGCCGACGACGGCGCATTCAGAAGTCCTTTTACCGGAGGATGTGATGAGATGGAGATAGCATTCGGTGCATCATATTCACAGCTTATCAATGCCGGATCATGGAATGCTACAAATATATCCAGGTCCCCGGTATGGGAACAGTCTTATTGCGCTATAAGAGCTGTGAATATTTTCCTGGAGAACATAGAACGTGTCCCGAATTTGTCAGAATCAGACTATAATTCCCTGGTAGGGGAAGCTTATTTCCTGAGGGCGTTTTTCCATTTCCTTGTGTTCAGGGCATACGGACCGGTCCCGATAGTGAAGAATGTGGTGTCGGGAAGCGACAACTGGCTTGAAATCACGCGCCGGCCGGTGGACGAGTGTGTCTCCGAGATAGTGGCAGACTGCAATGAGGCCATAGGATATCTGCCTGTGATGCGTGTGGAGACGGAGTACGGTCGTCCGCCCAAGGCTGCGGCCTATGCCCTGAAGTCACGGATACTTCTCTATGCAGCATCCCCTCTGTATAATGGAAATACTGACATGGAGAGGCTCAGGGATCCGCGTACCGGAGAATGTCTGATTTCACAGACTTATGACAAAGAAAAATGGAAACTTGCTGCCGATGCGGCACAAGAGGCGATTGATGCAGCTTCTGAAGCCGGACTTGACATACATTATTCCGCAGACAAGGATCCGGTAAAAAGCTATGAGGAGGTATTTGTCCAGAATTGGAACAATGAAGTGATATGGGGGCTTAATTTAGGGGACTATTGGCATCACATGTGGTGTTCCGATCCGATAAGCTATGGTACCCCGTCTATTTTCAACCCTACCCAGGAAATGGTTGACGCATACGAGATGGCCAACGGGCAGGCTCCGATACTCGGCTATGAGGATGACGGTCTGACTCCGGTGATCAATCCGGAATCCGGCTATGTGGAGACAGGATATGCTTCCTCCGCGAGTCCTGACGGATACTGGCCGGCAGGTGTGAGGAACATGTATGTAAACAGGGAGCCACGGTTTTACGCTTCCATCAATTTCTGCGGACAGATGTGGAAACTCGGACATCAGATCGAATTCTGGTATGAAGGGGTGGACGGGAAGAAATACGGCAGCTCCGATTATTGCAAGACAGGATACAATATGCGCAAGCATAACAATATCAATTGTGTCCAGACCCCGTTTTCAGCGACCAGGACCACATGGACATATATGAGGGTAGGGGAATTGTATCTGAATCTTGCTGAAGCTCTGAATGAATACTACGGACCTGAAGACGAAGTATATGACGCGATAGAAGTGATAAGGAAAAGAGCCGGGCTTGACGGTCTGGCAGAAGGCCTCTCTCAAGAGGAGATGAGAGACAGAATCAAGCACGAGAGACGGATAGAGATGGCATTTGAAAACCATCGTTTTTTCGATGTGCGCAGATGGAAGGATGCCGAGAAGACACAGGGCGGGACAATACATTGCCTTGACATATATGCCGGCAAATCCCTTCAAGATGACGCGTTCTATAAGAGAGTCGTGTGTGAGGAGCGCGTGTTCACAAGCCCTCAGCATTATTTCTTCCCGATACCGCAGGATGAAATAGATAAGAACAGTGACAATCTGGTACAAAATCCGGGATGGTGATATGGATATGATGAAGACATTATTGACAATAATAATATTCGCAATGGCTGCGGCGTGCAGTTCGTGCAGCAAGGCTGAGACACTTGATCAGGTGCCTGACACTCCTGGGGAGACACCTTCCGGGAAACCTGAGGAACCGGATGAGACGGTTTCCTCTCTGGAATATTCCGACCTTCTCGACGAGATGACGTCGTTCGACAGCATGACAAGATACCCGGAAACTGTATATGAAGCCCGTCAGGAAAGCAGCTATGACAGGCGTTCCGTCGATCCGTCCATGCCTGAATGGTTTGCCAATGATGACGGATGGGGATATATCAGGTATGAGTATCCTGAAGGCAGGGTGGAAAAGGTAATATTCGATGAGCAGCATCCGGGCGTGATAACAAGGATGTGGCTGACATCTTTCGGCTCCCCGGAAACGGTCATCAGGTTTTATTTTGACGGCGCGGAAGAACCGTCATGGGTCATGGACAGCTTCAACCTCAAGGAATTCGGCAAATATGCGGACATTTCTCTCGGAGACGCTCTTGCCCAGCCGTCTTCCGCATGGATACGCGGCAGTTCGATGTATCTTCCTGTCACGTTTGCCAAAAGCTGCAAAATCACTATAGAGGAACTTGTGGATCCGACTACAGTATCAAGATATTATCATATCAACTGGCGCCGATATCCGGATGATTTCGAGATACCTACACTGACGCCGGAACTTCTGAAGGCGAACATGTCACGTATCAGGAAGGCCGAAAGGCTTCTTGCCGACCCGCAGCCGGTGACTGGAAACACTGTCACCGATTCTGCTACACTGGAGCCCGGGGAGAGCATGTCTGTCAGTCTTCCGGACGGGTCCATGTCTCTGAACCAGCTGACAGTAAAGGCTTCCGTGGATGATTTCGGTGTTCTGGCCTCTGCGCTCGAAGGAGTGATTGCAGAAGGGATATTTGACGGATACAAGACAGTCTCCCTGCCTCTGGTGCAACTCGCCGGCTGCGGACGGGGCGCCTATTATGTGAAAAGCTGGAGATTTGAATCGGATGCCAAGGGTACGTTGACCGTAAGATGGATGATGCCGTATCAGTCGGAAGGGAAGATATTGCTTCACAATACATCCGGCTACAGGATATCACTGGAGACAGAGGCGGTCACAGGGACATACGGATGGGACTCGCGTTCAATGTATTTCCATGCTGCATACAAGAAGGAGGAAAAATATCCTGTAAGGCTATGGTCTGACTATGCCAACGGCATCGAATGGAATTTTGCCACGATAACAGGCGGACGGGGAGTCTATGTCGGGGATGTCTACACGATATTCAACGACACTTACGAATGGCCCGGAGAGGGGGACGAGAAGATCTGGGTAGATGATGAAAGCTTTCCGTCTCATTTCGGGACAGGAGTGGAGGATTATTTCAGCTTCTGCGGATATTTCAGGTATCATACGCCATTTTCCGGGGAACCGAGGCTTGATGCGGCTAATTTCCATGGATATAATATCCATTACCGGACTCGCAATCTTGATCAGATTCCATTCAGTGCAAAACTACGTTTCATGCTTGAGATGGAAGGACATGCTGCAGGTACCGCCGATCTTGAGAATGCCGTATTCTGGTACGGAGATGCGATGACACAGGCGGAAGGTGTGGAAAAATATGACTTATAATATGAGAGGATATCTGACATACGGCCTGATATTCTCCGGCCTGATGATGCTTTCTGCCGGGTGTGCATCTGTTCCCGGCCTTAAGCATATCAACAACATTTCGTCTGAAATCGTCCTGCAGGAAGGGGAGACAATACTGATTCCCATGGAGGATGACGCTCCGGAGGCAGTTGTATCTGTATTCCATGACGGTAAGCCGTACGGGATACCATATACCGCCAGACTTGCCGTGGACACGGTAGATTATCATATTCCATACACTGCGGACAGACAGGTCGTCATGAGGTTCGATGGAATTCCGTTTGAAAGCATGTTCTCTTCCGGACTGCGCAGGGGAAAGGCATCCGCTGCATGGCACAACGGAAGGCCATATATGCATTTCAAGCCTTTGTACGGCTGGATGAACGATCCGAACGGCATGGTGTTCAAGGACGGTGAATGGCATCTTTTCTATCAGTATAATCCGTTCGGCAGCAAATGGGGAAACTTGTCCTGGGGACATGCCGTTTCTGAAGATCTTGTACACTGGACTCACCTTGATGTCCCGTTGAGGCCGGATTCTCTGGGGATGGTTTTTTCGGGCTGTGCTGTCGTGGACGAGGACAATACGGCCGGTTTCGGCGAAAATGCCATTGTAGCGGTATATACTTCTGCCGGCAGCAGGCAGGTACAGTCGCTGGCGTACAGTACGGACAACGGCAGGACTTTCACAAAATACCAGGAAAATCCTGTACTGGAATCGCCCCGTCCTGACTTCAGAGATCCGAAAATATTTCGTTATGGACCTGACGGGAAATGGATAATGATAATAAGTGCAGGAGATGCCATGGAAATATACTCTTCCACAGACTTGAAATCATGGTCATTTGAAAGCAGGTTCGGGGAAGGTACCGGCAGCCACTCCAGTGTATGGGAATGTCCTGACCTGTTTGAGCTTCCTTGGAAAGACGGCAGCAGATGGGTGATGCTGTGTTCAAGTAACAGGGATCCGTACGGCTCTGCAGTTCAGTATTTTATAGGGGATTTTGACGGCCATTCCTTTGTGCCTGACGATGACAAGGTGCGCTGGCTTGACTATGGCCGGGACCATTATGCCGCCGTGACCTGGAACAATGCCCCTGACAACAGGAAGATACTTGTAGCATGGGAAAGCAACTGGATGTATGCGGCAGATGTGCCTACGGTGGGATATCGCGGCTCCATGACTGTGCCAAGGGAGCTTTCCCTCATGGAATATGACGGCGGTCTGAGGGTCGCCTCATATCCTGTCGCAGAGATTCTTGAGAAATGCGGGAAGGACATCATAAACATCGATGTATCATCAGAAAATCCGTCCTTTGAGGCAGAAGGGATAGAATTCACCATTGATTTTGAAGAATCCTCCGTTTCCGTGTTCAGGAAGGATGCCGCATTCAGCAGTGCATACGGGACCAGGCTTCAGGCCCGTCTTGAACCGAAGGATTCCCATGATGTCCTGATTGTAAAGGAAGAAGGTTCGGTGGAATGTTTCATTGACAGCGGCGCTGTCTGTATCACAATGTTGTCTTTATGAAAAGGAATCTGTTTTTAGCTGTATATGCGGCACTTGCCCTTATGTCCTGCGGCAGGGAGGATGACGGAAGAACTGTCACCCTTAAGTCGCTGCTTGACGGGATGACCGATATGTATGCCCCTGCCGAATACCCGGCCTTGCCGTATGAGGCACGTATGGTCAGCAGTCATGACAGGAGATCTTCAGACCCGGGAGATTCCACATGGTTTGCGAACAATGACGGTTTCGGGTACGAACGACTTGAAATCAAAGACGGCCGCAAGGAAAAGGTGCTTTTCGAAGAGACATGTCCCGGAGCCATAATGAGAATATGGATTACGACAAGAAACCCAAGGTCGACGTTGAGATTCTATTTTGACGGACATGAGACTCCGGACTGGGTAATGAATTCATTCGATTTTACTGAATTCGGATTGAATGCGTTGGATGACAATCCCCTTGTCCAGATTCATACGAGCTATGAGAAAGGCATGAAAGGAGGTCAGACATTCTACTTGCCGATACCGTATTCGGAAGGATGCAAGATTACCCTTGAGGAACCGGAAGGCTGGTCAGGTATTCCCAGATATTATCAGATAGAATATCGCCGGTATCCGGAAGGGACGCCGGTGGAGACCTTTTCAGTTGAAGTGGCTGAAAAATATTCCAGAGACATTGTCGCAGCCGGGAAACGTCTTGCATCTCGTCATGAACCGGAAGGAAAGTTGTCCAAAGGCGGTGACAAGCTTGTCCTGCCACGGGGCAGTCGCGTGGTGACCTGGCTTTCTGTCAATGTGGAGGGTGTTGACTCAGCCTCGTACGCCCGAGTCATGCGTTCGATTGTGCTGAGAGGCGTATTTGACGGCAAGGAGACAATCCTTGCTCCGTTGAGCGACTTTTCCGGAGCAGGGATGGGGGCTTTCCCTGTCGACTGCAGGCAACTGTACTCCGATGGCAGGGGATCTGTCCGCTCTTATTGGATAATGCCTTACCGTGACTATGCACTATTCGAGGCTGAAAATCTGTCAGGATACGATTGCCGTATCACCATTGAGGCAAGGACAAGACGTTATGATTTCGGTCCCAACACCCTTTATTTCCATACATCATGGCATTCGGATACAAGTCTTGTCGTGACAGACGTCATGAGCCGGTGCAAAGAATGGGATTTCACTGAAATTTCAGGCGGAAGAGGCATTTATGCGGGAGACAATCTTACCTTGTTCAACCATTCCAAGGCATGGTATGGAGAAGGTGATGAGAAAATTTATGTAGACGGATCGGACTTTCCTGTCTTTTTCGGGACAGGTACGGAAGATTATTACAATTCTTCATGGGCCCCTGTCGTGATTTTCCATACTCCGTTCGGAGGAGCTCCAAGGGCGGACCTTGCCTCTTCAAGAGGATACAATACTTTTCTCAGAACCAGAGTCGGTGACCTGATACCGTTTTCGAGAAGTCTGGACTTTGATCTGGAGTTGATAAGCTGGAGACCGGGCGAAGTCGATTATGCTTCCACGGTATACTGGTACGGTGACAGGGAAACAGAGGCAACGGCAGTGACAGATCCGCGGACTTTCAGGTATGATATGCCTGATCCTCCTCCTGATCCTGAAAAGTTTGTAATTGAGAATTCAGTAGAGGCAGAATCTCTTGTTCCCGTATATATTTCGTCCGGCCTTAATACAGACAGGCAGGATATGTCAGGATTTCCTGACGGGATGTGGAGCGGTGCAAGGCAGCTTGTATTCTATGGCGGCAGCCAGGGCGACAGGGCGGTCCTTGAACTTGGAGGAATCTCTCCCGGAGAATATGAAGTCGGGATTCATGCCACAATGGCCGCAGATTATGGAATAATATCCATATCTTTGGACGGGAGGGAAGCTGCGACCATGGACTGTTATTTCCCTTCAGTGATCAATTCCGACCTGATATCGCTGGGGAGGACGTGTACGGACGGGAATATCAGAATAGAAATTTCCATAGCCGGGAAGAACAGGGCATCCAAGGGTACCATGTTCGGTCTGGACTGTATAATATTGAAAAAGACAAATGACAACAATGAGACAATCTAAGATAGTTTTTTATGCTTTTGCCGCCGCATTCGGGGCTGTCGTCGTAGGCATGAACATGGGCGGCATTTCGGGAGCCATAGATATAATCTGCCAGGAATTCGCATTGACTGCGCTGGCGAAAGGATTCGTGACAGGTTCCATTCTGATAGGATGCCTGGCAGGAGCCTTGGCCGGGGGCCGTCTTGCCGACAGGTATGGCAGGAAGCCTATGCTTCTGGTCTCTTCTCTTCTCCTTGCCTTGTCCGGTCTTGGCTGCTGGCTGTTTGTCCCTTCTTGGGTTTATCTTACCGTATTCCGGCTGCTTGGAGGCATAGGGGCCGGCATTCTGTCAGCCGTAATACCTTCGTATATTTCCGAAATTTCCCCTGCCGCTTACAGAGGGACCCTGGTATCGTTTTACCAGGTAGGTGTGGTCGTGGGTATCCTTGCAGCATACTGCTGGAACTTCATCATAAGGGATAACTGGCATCTTATGCTCGGCCTTCCTTTTTTCTTTTCTGTCGTAGCGGCGCTTCTCCTGATATTCCTTCCGGAAAGCCAAGTATGGATTGAGGAGAAAGACCGGCTGGGGAAAGACGGGAGCAATGATGCAGGCATTTCAGCCATGTTCAGAGGCCGTACCGGGTATGTGGTCTTTCTGGGGATAATGCTTGCGTTTTTCCAGCAGATAACAGGCATAAATGTGGTCGTGAATTATGCTCCAGGTATCCTTGACAGCCTTGGTATCGGGAATGACCCGCTGCTTCAGACCGTTTACATCGGGATAGCCAACCTTGTGTTCACCCTTGTCGCATTGTGGGTCGTAGACAAGTTCAACCGTAAGACGTTGCTGGTCACCGGAGGTATCGGTTCTTTCCTGTGCCTGGCTTATCTTGCATGGGCATACAGTATTGAAGACCCTGCCCCTGCTTCCGTATTGGCCGCCATAATGGGTTTTATCGGTTTTTTTGCCTTGTCGTTCTCGCCTTTGATGTTTGTGGTCACTGCGGAAATGTATCCTTCACGCATCAGAGGAACGGCGATGGCTTTGTCTACCGGGGTGAGCTGGGCCTGTGCATTTATCGTAGTCCAGTTCTATCCGTGGATGGAAGCGTCGCTTGGCACGAATGTCGCTTTCGGGATATTCGCCGTCCTTCTTCTCGTGGCAAGCCTGTTCATAGCCTTGTACATTCCGGAGACCAAGGGCAAGACATTGGAAGAAATACAGAAAGAACTGAAAATAGATTGAATTATGTCATTACCGGTTGTTTTGGGAATAGGAGAATTCCTTTGGGATATGCTCCCTGATGGCAGAAAGGCCGGAGGAGCCCCAGTCAATTTTGCATATCACGCTTCTCTCCATGGTACGGAGGCGTGGGCTGTCAGCGCAGTAGGCAATGATGCCCTTGGGCAGGAACTTGAAGAAGAGGCCAGGTCTCATGGTATCAACTTGTCGGTAAGTCATGTCGGTTATCCAACAGGGACTGTGCAGGTGACTCTCCGCGGCGGCCAGCCTGAATATGAAATATGCAGGGATGTCGCCTGGGACCATATACCTGTCACCGGAGAGACGCTTGCGCTGGCCGGGAAGGCATCAGCGATAGCATTCGGTACACTTGCACAGAGATGCGAGGAATCAAGGAATACCATGGATACGGTTATCAGGACAATGCCTGAAAATGCTCTCAAGGTGTACGATATCAACCTCAGGCAGGATTTTTTCGACAGAGAAGTCATAACAGATTCTCTTGGAAAGGCCAATGTCTTGAAAATCAATGATGCCGAGCTGATTATACTTAAGGACCTGCTCGACCTGTCCGGGACTTCAGACGGCAGCCTGTGCCGCGAGCTCATGGACAGGTTTTCGTTGAGGCTGCTTGTGCTGACGGCTGGTGCGTCTTACAGTGAGGTGTATCACGAAGGCGGGGTGTCACATATAGAGACCCCGAAAGTCAAGGTAGTGGATACCGTCGGTGCCGGAGATTCTTTCGCCGGGGCATTCGTCGGCTCACTGCTGAACGGCATGTCCGTGGAGGATGCCCATGCCGTTGCCGTGAAGACGGCAGCATCGGTATGCATGCAGGCGGGAGCCTGGAACTGAAGCTCCTATACGTTGAACAGGAAGTGCATTATGTCTCCGTCCTGGACGACATAATCCTTGCCTTCAATGCCGAGCTTCCCTGCGGCGCGGCAGGCGGCCTCGGACTTCAACTCTATGAAGTCTTCGTATTTGATGACTTCTGCGCGTATGAAGCCTTTCTCGAAGTCTGTGTGGATGACCCCTGCCGCTTTGGGTGCCTTGTCACCTTTGTTGATGGTCCATGCCCTGCATTCATCCGGACCGGCCGTGAAGAAGGTCTGCAGGTTCAGAAGGGAATAAGCGCTCTGGATAAGGCGTACCACACCGGATTCCTTCAGTCCCATTTCTTCCAGGAACATCTGTCTCTCTTCGTATGTCTCCAGCTCGGCTATGTCGGATTCGATCTTGGCGGCTATGACCAGAATTTCTGCGTTCTCGTCTTTCACTGCTTCCCTCACCTTGTCAACATATCCGTTGCCAGTGGCAGCGGAAGCTTCGTCCACGTTGCATATATACATTACGGGCTTGTTTGTCAGGAGATAGAGTTCTCTGGCAAGCTGCTGGTCTTCAGGATTGTCAAAAGACACTGCGCGGCAGTTCTTCCCTTCAAGGAGCACCTCCTTGTATTTCTGCAAGATGTCGCAAAGCTTCCTGGCGGTCTTGTCGCCTCCTGCCTGAGCCTGTTTCTGTACTTTAGCAAGCCTGTTCTCCACAGTCTCAAGGTCTTTCAGCTGAAGCTCCATGTCGATGACTTCCTTGTCCCTGACAGGGTTCACAGATCCGTCGACATGCACGATATTGGGATCGTCGAAACACCTGAGCACATGCAGTATGGCGTCTGTTTCCCTTATATTCGCGAGAAACTGGTTCCCCAGCCCTTCACCCTTGCTTGCACCCTTTACGAGTCCTGCTATGTCGACTATCTCCACTGTGGCAGGGACTACACGTTTTGGCTTGCATATCTTTTCCAGTTCTTCAAGTCTCCTGTCCGGCACTATTGTGGACCCGATGTTCGGTTCTATCGTGCAGAAAGGGAAATTGGCGCTCTGCGCCTTTCCTGAACTTATACAGTTGAACAGTGTGGATTTTCCCACATTTGGGAGACCTACTATCCCGCATTTCAATGACATACCCTGAAAATTTTAATGAGGCGGCAAATTTACTGTTTTTTATGCAGTTTTTTCTTTTTCTGTAAGAAATTGTCTGTCTGTTTTTCTTTTTCTTGCATTTTTCCCGGGAAATGATGGTGATATTTGCTGCATGAAACTTCTGGCGCTCATATACGGCCTATGTCTCTGTGTGGAGACCGCAGTGTTTTCCCGTACATGTGGGGATACACTTGTAGCTGTATTCTGGAACCTTGAGAACTTCTTCGACTATACGGATGAAGGGAACGGGGATTCGGACAGGGATTTCAGCCCCGAAGGAGACAGACGATGGACCAAAGGACGTTACTGGAAGAAATGTCATGCCGTGGCCAAATGTATCCTGTGGATGTCTGACAGATACGGAAAGGTCCCTGACGTGATAGGTGTGGCGGAAGTGGAGAACGGCCGGGTGGTACATTCCGTAGCCGAGGGTACGCTGCTCCGGAAATACGGGTATGAGCAGGTGCATGAGGATTCTCCCGACAGACGCGGTATTGATGTCGCCCTTATGTACAGGAGTGACGTGTTTTCCCTTGCCGGCATGAAGGCATTCGCAGTGAGAAGTGACGCTGACGGGAATGCCATGAATACCAGGGACATCCTTTATGTCCTGCTGGAGGACGGAAGCGGTGGCAGGTATCATTTCCTTGTAAATCATCATCCATCGAAGTACGGAGGTGTCGAAGTGTCTGACGGCAGGAGAACGGCTGTCATGAAAAGGATGCTTTCAGTATGTGATTCCCTCCGTTCCGAGGGAGAGGAGAATATTGTGTGCATGGGTGATTTCAACGACACTCCGGACGGCAGGGCCCTGTCCATGGCGGAACCGTCGCTGTGCAATCTGGCCGCCCCTCTTCACCGGAAAGGGTTGGGGACCATACGTTTCGGGGGCAGATGGGAGCTGATAGACATGTTTCTGGTCAGTGCAGGCCTTGCGGAGAAGTCGTATATGGATATTTGTTTCCCGGATTTCCTGAAGGTGAAGGACGGCCGTCATTCCGGGATGAAGCCGCTCAGGACTTATACGGGACCGCGGTACACCGGAGGGGTGAGCGACCATCTTCCGATTGTCCTTATTGTAAAAAAAGATTGATTTGTGGATATATTATTCTTATATTTGCCTTTCAGGCATTTATACTGTAGCGCCTCGGCAATTGCAAACTTGTTTGCATTGCACTCGGCTTCTGCGTATATTTGACTTCGTCATTTATACTGTTGAGCCCCGGCAATTGCAAGTTTACTTGCATTGCACTCGGCTTCTGCGTATATTTGACTTCGTCATTTATGCTGTTGCATCCGGGCAAGGAAAATCCGCTTGACCTGCTCCCGGCTGTGCGTGTATCTGGACTGAAGAATAATCAATTAATTTAATAACACATCATGAGAGCTAAAATAGCAGAAAAATTCAAGACCCTGTTCGGTGAAGACGGGGATTTTTTCGCCTCGGCAGGAAGGATAAACCTTATCGGTGAACATACGGACTATAACGGGGGCTTCGTGTTCCCCGGAGCCGTTGACAAGGGTATAATGGCCGAAATCAGGCCAAACGGCACCGAGAAGGTCTGCGTATATTCCATAGATATGGATGAATATGTGGAATTCGGCTTGAAGGAGGAGGATGCTCCGGCTCAGAGCTGGGCGAGATACGTATTCGGAGTATGCCGCGAGACTATCAAGAGGGGAGGGAACATTTCCGGGTTCAATGCCGTTTTCGCAGGGGATGTACCGCTTGGTGCGGGAATGTCATCATCAGCCGCCCTTGAAAGTACATTTGCGTTTGCCTTGAATTATCTGTTTGACCTCAAGATAGACAAGTTCGAGCTTGCCCGCATAGGCCAGTCCACGGAGCATAATTACTGCGGTGTGAAGTGCGGCATCATGGATCAGTTTGCATCCGTATTCGGCAAGGCCGGCAATCTTATACGGCTTGACTGCAAGACGATGGAGTACAAGTATTATCCGTTCCATCCGGACGGTTACAGGCTTGTCCTTGTGGATTCTGCCGTGAAGCATGAACTTGCATCTTCCGCATACAACAAGCGCAGGGAATCCTGTGAACGCGCCGCTGCAGCAATCCGCAGGAATCATCCGGAGGTGGAGTTCCTCAGGGATGCCAGGATGGAATGGCTTGAGGAAGTGAAAGCCGATATCACTGAAGAGGACTACATGCGCGCTGAATATGTGATAGACGAGGTGCAGAGGGTGCTTGATGTCTGCGACGCGCTTGAAAGGGATGACTATGAGACTGTGGGTGAGAAGATGTACGAGACCCACTATGGCATGAGCAAGCTGTATGAGGTGAGTTGCGAGGAGCTTGACTTCCTGAATGACCTTGCCAGGGAATGCGGTGTGACAGGATCCCGTGTCATGGGAGGCGGTTTCGGAGGCTGTACCATCAATCTTGTCAGGAATGAACTGTATGACAAATTTATTGACAGGGCAAAAAGTTCATTTACAGAAAAATTCGGTCATTCACCGAAAATTTATGATGTCGTGATAAGCGATGGAGCACGAAAATTGCAGTAAGTTTCCCTTAGTGCAGTGATGCACCATTTATAACACACATTTTCACACACTCGGTCGCAACTGATTTCTGTGGTCGGTTGCGACCTTCATTATATATCCGGACTTCCGCCTCACTTCATGAAAGAAAGTATCCAGTCCTGGTCTATTCGTGTGAATGTGTCCTGAGTAGGCACTATATCAGGGTTTCTGGCTATGATGCCGAGCGAATCCTCATATACATTGAAGCCTATCCTGAAGCTCATCATCTGGCCTGCTGCCGGGTAGATGAACACCAGAGACTTCATTCCGTCGTTATCTTCTGTCCTGTGGAAATGTATGGGAGCCGAAGCCAGTTGTTCCTGCATGCTACGGTTTCCTGACATCATCTCCATTTTCGTGACATATTTGCACATCTCCACTGCCATATCGTCAAGACCTGCATCGAAAATCAGAAGCTTCTCCATGAGCGCACCTACGTCCTTGACAAGCCGCAGCCTGTACCCGCCCATCGCTCTGGTGTGGTTGGCGATTGCCTGCATCTGCGTCTCGGACAGATCTCCCGAAGGCATCAGCCATATCATTATCTTCTTTTCAGGGTCGTGGTACAGGGTCTCGTATCTGGCGAGGTTGGCCTGATGGCAGTGAGGGCACTCCCAGATGAAAAGCGAGCCGTCCCTGAGCTTTTCCTTAAGCTCCGGATTCCCGGATATGTTGATACTCTTGTATATTGTGATTTCTGATTTTTCCCCACACTTGCTGCATGGGGCCAGTGCCTTGGCTATTATGGACATGTCTTTATCGTATTAATCGGATGCAAATCTAAGAACAGATGCAGTTTTTTCAAAAATTTTTCTTGCAGACCTGCTTTCGACCGATCTGTTTCCTCTGGTCCAGGAAGCCTGAGAATGTCAGAAACTGATCTTGATTACAGGCTTGACGGAATGCCTGGCGACCCGCGATCCGTTTTCATCCATTATTGAGAAGAGGGTGCCGAAGTTGTAGGAATAGTCTACGCCCAGCTCCAGCGGAAAAGACCACAGCAGTCGTCCGAGCTGGAAGGTCAGGGAAGACCCTGCGGAGCAGAGATGCATTTCCGGATATGCGGAGAATCCGTAGTCGAAATGAGGGGTGATTATCATCCTGTTCAGGTAGATGAGAGGTGTGATGTTGACATCACCGAGAAACACCGGAATAACATAGTCGAATGCCAGGAGCGTGGCCATGGTCGGATTGTAGAAGCCGCGTACTATACTGCCTTCGAGCCCTCTCGGAAGTATTTCGGATGCAGGGTTGTAGATTCCCTTGTTCAGAAGTATCTGTGACGTGACGGACAGCTTGCCTCCCTGTCCGTGTGTGAAGCCCGGGAAATAGCCGTAGGCATGGAAATACCAGGAATCCCCCAGTTTGATGATGGAACGGCTTGTGCTTCCTGCGGCAAAGGCCATCCTGATGCCGTTCTCGACACCGAAGCCGTATCTCGGGAAGATTTCGGACTTCGCCATATCACGCAGCATCCAGAATTTCCAGGATATTGTCGTACTGTGGTTGAGGAGTCCGTTGTATCTGTTGTTGTCTATTTCCCATGATATTTCAGGTATGAAACTCATGGTTTTCCCTCCGATTTCACGGGACAGGGGGATGTAAATGCTGATTTCTCCTGCCAGGGAAGCTCCTTCGTTCCGGAATCTTCTGACCCCGCCATCTTCTGACAGCAGGTATTTCCATGTCATCCTGTCATTGATGAGCAGCTTGCCTTCTATCACGGGATACCATCCGGCGTATGTGAAACTGACGTGACCTCCATGCACCCATCCAGAGCCGTCCGGATCCGGTCTCCAGCAATAGCCTGCACTTCCGTATGCCGTGCCCAGTGTGTTCTGTGACAGTACCGTGGCCCCAAGGGATGCATAGTCATACAGCTTTTCTCCGGAAAGGTCCGACAGCTTGTCAGGATTGCAATATACTGGCGCCCAGGAGTGCAGTCTGAACAGGTGAAGCCCCTTTCTGTAGCGTTCAGGTGCGGATATCGTTTCCAGCGTCGTTTTCCCGGTATATGCCGAAGCCTCCTGTTCCTGGGTGGCAAGTTCTACGGCAATGTCGGGCTTCACCGTGTCCGGCCGTGTCTTGATATGGAAAAGCGCGGAAGTATCTGCCTTGCGGAGCTT
The DNA here is from genome assembly GCA_944326315.1 of uncultured Bacteroidales bacterium. Classification (GTDB taxonomy): domain Bacteria; phylum Bacteroidota; class Bacteroidia; order Bacteroidales; family UBA932; genus Cryptobacteroides. Next base: position 6,736 of record CALVDP010000009.1, on the reverse strand, counting down.
GTATCCGAGATGGTCAAGCCTTGAGAAATAAAGCGTATCTCCCGACGGGCTGAAAGTGAAGTCCTTGGCTCCGTATTTCTCTGATGTCAGCCTGAAGACCCGGCTTCCGCTGCTTCCGGTATGTACCGTGTACAGGTCGAATACGCCTGATGCATCACAGGCGAACACGGGATACCCTTTCCACTGTCCGAGATTCTTGATGGATGCACGTAACGGACCTGTGACAGTCTCCCATTTGTGCATTCCTGTACTTCCGTCAGGGACAGCCTTGAACAGCGATGACCCGTCCTTGGAGACGCCGCATGCGAATATCGCATCTCCGCACCACGTGCATTCTGTGAACAGTGTTCCGTCAGGAGAGAAGGGGAGCATGTACAATACTTCTCCGGAACGGGCATCCAGTATGATGACGGAGGTCCTGTCCGGTTCGGGTCCGTAGACTGCCGCCATCCTGGTGCCGTCAGACGAAAGGCTCGGGTTGAAGATATTCATCTTCGCTGAAAATGTCCTGATCCTTCCCGTCCCGGCATCATAGTAACGTATGATGTTCATCTGCTTCTGTTTCCATCTCCAGTTGCTGCCGATCTCGCTCCAGAAGAGGCGTCCGAGGGATTCCGACCATGCGAGGCGGCTGCTCGACGAGGAGAACGATGATACTCTGCCGGCCTTCCCGTCCGGGGATATCCGTACAAGGCAGGGGCTCTGTCCCAGGGACTTGCGGACGGCGAAAACCGTACCGTCTGCCAGGGCAACAGTAGAGGACCAGTCCGTATAGGTCCTGTTGTCTTCAGAGAGGACAGTCCCGGATGCAGTGAAGGGGGCGCGTCTTGCCTGCTCCCTGGCAAAGTTTTCCTTGTGATAGTCGAATATCTTCCTGAATGCCCGTGTATGAAGGTCTTCACCTGTCGTTTTCCTGCTGAGCTTCATGCCGTAGAATATGTCGTACGGCCGTTTGCTGATATGTGTCAGGTAGTCTGCGGTGTAGTCAGGCTTGTCGTAGAGAGTCCTCAGTCCGCTCAGGATCATATAACCGAAGGCATCCTCGTCAGGAGCATATTTGTTGTAAGACCCTATGGCCCATCTGTCCCACTTGTATCCCCTGACATCGCCTGCGTCAAATGCCGCCATGTAATAATTCAGGAATTCCCCGTATCGCCCGTATCCTCCCGGTACAAGGGCTGAGGCGGCTACGGTGGCATCACCCGCAAGCAGCCATCTGTCAGGATACAGTGTCTCGACGGCGAACGGGAACAGTTCTCCGAAAAACCAAGTGAAAGGCCGGAATGTACCTGATGACCCGAATTCCATGTGGGCAGCCTGTCTTGACAGGCTTATTGCGGCCATTTCGGATATCGGATAGGACAGCTTGTAGTGTCCCTGAGGCAGAACGGGCATGTCTATCCTTGCGGGAAACCGTGCCAATGTGTATGAGGCTGACGCATTCTCCGGATGAAGGACCACAGGTACGGAAGCCGGGAGGAAACCGGAAGTTCCGGATACCGGTATCCTGTATTTCATGTATAGCCGGGCATAGCTGACGGCAAGACTGTCATAGCCTTCCGGATAAATGAACCGGTAGCCTCCGGCGCGGATCTGATACCATTTGATTCCCGCAGGATCCTGGTCCGGCTGGGAGATCTGGGCGTTACCTGTCAGCAGGAAGGCCAGCAGCAGAATGACTGAGACGAGATATTTCAAGGCGTACCTCACTTCCTCAGAAATCAATGCTGAATACAGGTCCTACATAATGCCTTCCCGGCGAGAATCCGGCATTCCTGAAAGCCTTGAAAGACGGTCCGCCGTTGTATGAATAAGTCACGCCGGCTGAAGCGGGGAACTGCAGACCGAAGAAGTTGCCGAATTCTATTTCAAGCGTGGCTCCGGCCGAAAAGAGCTGTTCCCTGCCCAAGAAAGAATAGTCGAAGTGTGGCGTAATGATACCCCTGGTCACATAGAAAAGGTTGCCTATATGGAAGTCTCCCATAGGGAACGGCATCGCGTAGCTTGCAGTGAGCCTGGCTCCCCAGCTCTGTGCGGCAGACCATGATGTCATCAGTTCGTTTCCTGAAAATCCGCGAGGAAGGACGTTCACGCCGGAAGACAACGGAGTGGAGCTTCCTATCCTCTTGTTCACAGTGCCTGAAAGCATCAGTCCCTGGTTGCCGTATATGCCAGGCAAATAGCCGTATGCATGCAGATAGGCCGACGGCGCCACCATCTTTCCAAGTCCCGGATGAATGGAAGTCCCGGCCTCGATTCCGAAGCCCCATTCAGGATACACGTCGGCATGTGCCGCAGGAATCATCGTGTAGAAACGCAGCGAGGCGGAAATAGCCTGGTATATGGCTATGTTTCTGGAATATATCCTTATGCCCTCCTGGACCGTTTCTCCTGTAAACGGATTCCTTGAGACGAATATCTCGCTGCTTCCGGTATCGTAACCGTCGTTGCTGATGCTGTAGGAAACCTGAGGTATGAGCCCGCGGGACCAGCCTCCTGACGAGAAATTGAACGGTATGTACACTGACAGGCTTCCGGATACAAGGGGAGTGCTGTCGTAGAAATATTTGTATTCCCTTGAGACGGGGCCGGCTATTATGTCTGTCACATCGGATCCGACAAGTGTCCTTGATGCCCTGTCATTGATGTCAAACCGGGCTTCGATGACAGGATAAAGTCCGGAATAGGTCAGCTTGACATGTCCGGAATGTCTCCACGGGCCGGATGCCACGGGATCTTCATGTGCGGAATAGCCGATAAACCCCGTGAATGTGCCAAGCTGGTTCTGGAAGAAGGCGGAAGCCCCGAGGGACACATAGCTGTAATAGGCCTCGTAGCTGCCGCTGCTTATATTGTCATAGTCGAAATATACCGGAGCCCAGGAATGGAGATTGAACAGATGCGGGAATTTCCTGTATCTCTCGGGGGCGGAAATCCTTATTGACGAACTGTCAGCCGGCCGTATGCCTTTTTCCCCGGCTATCCTTCTTTCCTGTGCCCCCAGGAAATCCGCGACTTCATATTTGTGCCGTTCGCTGAAATCCACTTCCTTGTGCAGCAGTGAATCCGCCGGTATCATTATCAGTGGCGAACCTGTCCTGTCGGCAGCGGAACAAATAAGATATTTCCCGTCTGCGCTGAAAGTGAAGTCTTCACATCCGTATCTTGTGGATGTCTCCTGATATATCCTGCCGTCGCGTGTGTCAAGGGTGTACATCTCGTTGACGCCTGTCCTGTCCGATGTGAAAGCCAGCAGCGGACCGTCCGTACCGAAGTTGAAGAACATTACCGGAGAAGGTGCGAGCACTTCTTCCCAATGGTATTCCACGTCATCATGCATGTACGGGCAGCTTTCCTCGTGATGTATTTCTGAAGAAGCATCATGGATGTTCATATTGGTGATATCCAGGCAGTAGATGCCGAAGCCATGCCGGGATACCGCTGTCCCGTAGATGGTGTCGTTGTGCCATGCCGTCTCGACAAGCTGCAGGGAATCCGGTACGGAGAACGATATTTCCCTTGTCCCCGTCTGTCCGTTGAGGATGGTCAGGTGCGAGCGTCCGTCGTCGGTATATTCCGTGACAGCTATGTGCCCGTCCGAAGGAGACGGATTCGGGTTGAACAGCCGTCCGTCCCTGGTCAGTGTGCCCTTCCTGCCTGTGTCTATCTCAAGGTATCTGACAGCCGACCTGCTCTTCAGTGACCACCGGACGTCTGGCAATGTCTCGCTCCAGAATATCTTCCTGAGCGTAGGGGACCAGTACAGCATTCCCACATCGCTTCCGAACGCGGATATCGTTTCTTCTTCACCGTCTTCATCTATCCTCACAAGTTTCCTGCTTCTGTTGAAGCTTTCCTTCAGGGAATAGAGCTCGTCATCGATGATGAGGTTCTCGCCGTATTCAGTGAATACCCCAGGTGCCGCTGACAGTTTTTCGTATGGAAGGTATGGTGCGCGGCTTTCAGCGTCTTCTGTCCAGATGTCGTGGTAAAGCGTCATGGATTCCTTCACAAGGTCCCTGAATTTCTTGCCGGTCAAACTCTTGCTTACGGTATTCCTTGCCACGATGTCGTATGGGCGTCTTGCATAATGGGAGAGGAGCTGTCCGGAAAAATCAGGTATGTCGTACATGTACCTGATGCCGCTCAGCACCATGTACCCGAAGGCATAGTGATCCGGTGTGTAATGCCAGTAGGAGCCGTATGCCCATCTGTCGGCATTCCTGAAATCCCCGTCATCGAAGGCTATCCTGTAGTAATTCATGAAATCTGCTACCCGTCCTCTTCCTGACAGCGACAGCGCGGTCTCAGCCACGACCGCATCCCCTTCAAGGAGCCATTTGTCGGGATATATGCCTGCCAGGGCTCCGTTGAACATCTCCCCGAAGACATATCTGAACGGCCGGAAGCAATGGCTCAGCCCGAACTGCATCTGGGCGACATGCCTGGATTCGTGTATCGCGAGCATGTCTGTCCACGGCATGGGCTCCGGGGTATAGCCTGTCGGGGTAGAATAGAAATCCATCCTTTTGGGAGCCCATGCTACAGAACCGTTGGCTACGGCATGGTACGGATGAAGTATCACCGGCATCTTCGACCATGTCTTTGCTCCGGGTACATATCCGGCCGTACCGGACACCGGGTACCTGTATCTTTCAAGTGCCAGGATATAGCTTCTGGCTGTGGAATCAAGCCCTTCAGGATAGATTACCTTGTAGTTGCGGCTTTCGATGAATGACCATCTGGCGGATGCCGGGTCATCTCCGCCCAGAAAGAACTGCGCCGAAGCCATGTAAGGCAGCAGTAGCAGCAAGGCGGGAATGAGATACCTCGTGAATTTCATCTGACAGTTTGTTTTGACGGCAAGGCCGTGGCACAGTTTTTTTTGACGGCAAGACCGTGGCATGTAATTGCAAAAATATAAAAGTTTTCAGATAACACGAGGTTTCACGCCATCCATTTCCAGAGGAAATGTCGCAATCATGCCCGGAATACCTTCCCGCTGTGTCTGAACAGATACATGACGACAGCAGCCAGTGTGGTGAGCAGTTCCGACAGACACAGTGCAAGCCAGATTCCCTTGGTCCCCAAGGCCTCCGGCAGGAACATGAAGGAAGGGACCAGGAAAATGAAACCGCGCATCAGGGCAAGTAATGTGGCAGGCCAGACTTTCTCAATGCTCTGATAATATCCTACGATGGTGAGGTTCAGGATGAAGAATATGAAAGCTGTCGAGAAATACGGGAATCCGTCTATGGCTATCCGTGCCGCAGGATTGTCTGTAGCGATGAACAGCCCGACAAGCATTTCAGGGAAGAATGCGAATATGGCAGTCACGATGGCCCCGCAGGCTACCGCCGTGATGAGGGCCACTCTTTCGGCCGCTGTGACACGGTGTCTGTATCCGAGTCCGAAATTGTAGCTTATGATAGGCTGTGCGGACTGTCCTATGGCATTTCCTACCATGAACACGAACGGCATATAGTAACATACGATGCCGAATGCGCCTACTCCGTTGTCTCCGAGATATTTCATGAACACATGGTTGCCGACAAGCATGAGCATGGCCATTGTAGCCTCTGTCAGCAATGCCGATGAGCCTATTCTGCACTGGTAACCGAGATTCCTGAATGTCAGCCTCATGCTCTTTACGCTCCATTTAAGCCTGTACGGCTTCAATATTTTCGGGAAACAGAAGATACGGACGAATCCGACGGCAGATCCGGCCAGAAGTCCTGCAGAACATGCGATGCCTGCAGCCTTGATACCCATATTCAATGGAAATATGAGGATGAAGCCGAGTATCACCGTGACCAGGGCCGCTATCACATTGCACATCATTGATAGTTTCGGTGAGCCGTCAAGCCTGATAATGAACATGCATACCGAGCACCACATCTGGAAGAGCAGGGAAGGTGCGAACCAGACTATATATTCCCTGACCAGAGGCAGGAGTGATTCCGATGCCCCGAGGAAACGTCCGGTCTGCGAAGGCCAGAGCATGACAGGGACAGACACCAGAAGGCCGATGACGGTGACAGCGAGAATGGCCTGGGAGACGTTAATCTGCGCGGCCTTTTCCTTCCCCTTCGACAGTTGGATGGAGGCTACTACGGATACACCGGCGCCTATCATGAGCCCGACGCCCGTGAAGAACATGAGAAGCGGTATGCAGATATTGATTGCGGCGATACCGTCACTGCCTATTCCGTGTCCGACATAGGCCCCGTCAATGGCAGTCACGGCTGACATGCTGAGCATTCCCAGAAGAGTCGGAATGAAAATTTTTCTGAATAGCCGTGCGACATTCACAGTACCAAAATCAATAGCATCTCTTTTCATAAAAACCTCCAAATCAAATATTTCCTGTTATTGTCCGGAAACCCCCGGGAAATATCCTCTTCGTCTGTCATTGTGTCTGCACAAAAAAGGCCGGACATGGTGAAAGGTTTTACCCAGTCATCTTATCCGGCTTAAGCAGCCCTCCGATGAGGATTACAAAACTCTCTTTTGTAAAACTGCGGCAAAGGTGGGACAAATATCCTGAATATCCAAATCCGTTACGGAAACTTTTCTATAAAATTGTATAGTGTCTGTAGGGCTTGTTGAAGGTGCGGTGTCCTATCGTTTTCGTGGAAGAATCAAACCTTTATGATAATTAACGTGAATTCGATGAAATGAATGGAATGAATTTCATAGAATTACCTCTATGGAGGACGAAGTCCGGCGTAAGGAG